>NZ_JBSGVD010000017.1:0-159414 GCF_053608285.1 Nocardia sp. NPDC055053
GGCCCGGTCCGCGCGGACCGGGCCACCGCCGCGTTCGGGTCAGCCGCCGGTGACCACGCAGGACTCGCCGAACCGGAAGCCCCTGCCGACGCTCACATCGGCGCCGCGGCCGACCCCGCCCTGCAGTGCCGCCAGGCTGTGCGGGCCGCTGCTCGACGGCACCCAGTCGATGCTGGCGGTGCCGTCGAGCGGGACGACAACGGCCAGCAGGGCGCCGTTGTCGTAGAAGGAGACAGGTTCGATGCCGACGCTGAGCCGGGCCACCAGATAGTGGGTGCAGCCGGTGCCGTAGTTGGTTGCCATCCCGACGCTGAGTCCGGGATCGACCGTCAATTGCGAGACCGCCGCGGAGGCGGACGGTGAGCCGATCGTCATGGCCAGCAACACCGTCCCGGTGGCCGCGAAGGCGAAGGCGAATTTCCTGTCACTCATATCTCACGTCCTTGTGCTGCGGGGCCGGCCGAACGCGAGGCCGGCGAGTCGTGCTCAATCCTCACCCCATCGCGGGGGCGATGGTGGGAGAACACACGGAACCTGGGCCGGTCGATCAGCGCCGGACGACGTCCAGGGGCAGGCTCGCGTGCCGGCGGACGAACAGGCTCGGCACCCAGCGCGGCGGTGCGTCCTCGACGAGGGTGAACCGTTCGGTGCGCTCGAGCAGCAGGGTGATCGCGGCTGTCGCTTCGAGGCGGGCCAGGGCCGATCCGATGCAGAAGTGCGCGCCCGCACCGAAGGCCGCATTGGCCCGTCCGCGCGGCCGCTCCAGGTCGACGACGTCGGGGTCACCGAACATCGCCGGGTCGCGGTTGGCCGCGCCCCACAGCAACAGCAGGTGACTGCCCGCGGGGAGTTCGACACCGGCCAGCTCGGTATCGGCGACGACGTGCCGGTGGTGGCCGCGAAACGGTGACTCCACCCGCAACGCTTCGTCCAGGAACACCGGGACCAGCTCCGGTCGATCCCGCAGCCGTGACTGCAGATCGGGATCGGTCGCCAGCAGGCGGGCCGCCGAGGCGATCAAACCCGCGGTCGACTCGCCGCCCGCACCGATCAACTGCACCACGATCAGCACCGCCTGCTGCTCGTCGATGCGCCCCGCCGCCAGGGCCGCGGCGAGCACATCGATCAGCGCCTGCGGCGAATCCTGCCCGGCCGCGCGCTCCTTCGCCGCGGCCACCGCCTGGTAGGCGTAGTGGGCCAGTTCGGCGGCGGAGGTGACCAGCGCCGTCATCCTGCCGTCGGCGACGATGCCGCCCAGCATCTCGGTGGAGTCGTACGCCCACGACAGCAGCTGCGGCACATCGGCACGCGGCAGCCCGACGAGTTCGGCGATCAGCGCGAGCGGCAGCCGGTCGGCGATGCCGGTGGCCCAGTCGATCCGGTCACCGGCCAATTCCTCCGCCCACAGCTGCTCGGTGAGCGTGGTGACCACGGGCCCCAGGGTGCGGACCCGCTTGGCCAGGGCCGGGCCGACGATGCCGCGATGCGCGGAGTGCACGGACCCGTCGGCGGTGGCCAGCACGTGCACGGCCTGTCCGGTCGCGTCGAGGTCGAAGGTGACCGGCGTCGCGCCCGGCTGGGCGACGAGCACCCCGGTCAGGTGCGAGGAGAAATCGGCCGTGCGCGCGGTGGCCTCGGTGACGGCGGCCCACGACGCGACGAGGAAGAAGTCGGTACCAGGCACCCGATGGACCGGCGCGTGCTCACGCAGCGTCCGGTACAGGGGATAGGGGTCGTCGAGCACCGCCGCGTCGAAGAGATCGATCGCCCCGAGATCCGTGGTCATCACCGCCGCCTTTCGTGGTCAGGTTGTCGGCCCTCACCGTGTCCCTGGGCGAACAGGAGGTCAATGGCCGTCTCACCTCGAGATCTATCGGCACACCTGGCGCACCGCACCGAATCTCACGAAACCACGCTCTTCCAGCAATAACTCGGGTAGACAATTTCGAGAGAACGTCTCATCCTGAGACAGCGAAGGAGCTCCCGATGACCGCCGACTGGCTGGCAGGCGGCGACCGCCGCACCGTCGCGATCGACCGGATCGAACGCGCCGCCCTCACCCTGTTCCTCGAACGCGGCATCGACGACGTCACCGCCGAGGACATCGCCGCGGCCGCGGGCTGCTCGCGCGCGACGATGTACCGCTACGTCGGTGGGAAGCCGCGCCTGGTCCGCGCGGTCATGGTCAGGGCCGCGGGCACCGTCGTCGCCCGCGTCGAAGCCGCCGTCGATCAGGTGCCCGCCGGCCGTCGCCCGGTCGAGGCGATCCTGGCCGCGGTCGCCGCCCTGCGCGCCGATCCGGTCCTGCGGCAATGGCTGATCCGGCACCGCTCCCCCGACACCGACGAATTCCTCGCCGACGCACCGGAACTCGGCCGCATCGCGACCGCACTGACCCGCATCGCCCCCGACGACGCGGCCGCGGCCTGGATCGTGCGGGTCGTGCTCTCGCTGCTCACCTGGCCACTGCCCGATGCCGCGGCCGAACGTCAGCTGGTCGAACGGTTCGTCGGTCCGGCCCTGCGCGTCCGCTGAGCGCGGATCAGGGCATCGGCAGCGGCGGCGTCTTCGGGAACTCGACCGGCAGCGCGGCCAGCGAACGGTGGAACGGGCCGGGCCGCCACACCAGTTCCCCGGCGGGCACGGCCAGTTTCAGCTCCGGGAGCGCGTCGAGCAATTGGTCGATCGCGTCCTGCACGATCAGATACGCCACCGACTTGGCGGGGCAACCGTGCGGGCCCGCGCTCCACGCCAGATGCGCCCGGTTGTCGACCACATCGCGACCGGCGATGGCCGGATCGTTGTTGCAGGCCGACATGCTGATCACGACCGGTTCGTTCGCGGGCAGCCACATCTGGTCGACCAGGATCGGCTGACGCGGATAGGTCATGCAGAAGTTGGCCAGCGGCGGGTCGGTGAAGAGCACCTCGTCGAGCGCGTCTCGGGTGGACAGGCTGCCACCGAGCACATTGCCCGCGAAACGATCGTCGGTGAGCATCAGCCGCAGGGTGTTGACCACCAGGTTCAGCATCGGCTCGATGCCGGCGCCGTAGAGCACCAGCAGCTGATGCACCATCTCCTCGTCGGTCAGGGCGGCCGGGTGGTGCAGCAGCCGGGTGGCGACGTCGTCGCCCGGCTCACGCTGCCGCAGCGCGACCAGGTCGGTCAGCGCGGAGGCGAGCAGGTTGTTGCCCGCTTCGGCGTCGTCGCCCTCGAAGATCTGCGCCATGCCGGTGGCGACCTGCGACCCGATTTCCGGTGTGCAACCGAGCATCGAGTTCAGTGCCTGGAACACCAGCGGAAACGCGTACTGGCTCAACAGGTCCGCCGAGCCGGTCGCGCAGAAGCTGTTGATCAGCGGGATCGCGAACTGCTCGATGGTGGCGTGCATCGCGTACAGGTCGACACCGGCGATGCCTGCGACATTGGCCTGCCGGTACCTGGTGTGCTCGGCGCCGGTGGTGCGCAGCGCGGCCGGGCGGAACTGCAGCATCGGCAGCACCGGGCAGTCCTGCGGGATATTGCGCTGCCACATCCGCGGATCGGCCGGGAAGTGCTCGGGATCGTTGAGGATCCGCACCGCCGTGTGATACCCGATCACCAGCGTCGCCCGGATTCCCGGCGACAACTCGACCGGCACCACCGAACCGAACCGGCGCCGCATCTCCCGGTAGGCCGCCTGCGGATCGGCGGCGAACTCGGGCGCGTACATCGGCACCCGCTCGTCGGCCGAGAGGTCCACCGTCATGACGCGTTGGCTTCCTGCCTGCGGAACAGATACTCCGCCAACGTGATCAGCGCGCGCATACCGTGGTCGCGGCGGCGGGCGTCGACGGCGACGACCGGGGTGTCCGGCGCCAGGTCGAGCGCCTCACGCACTTCCTCGAGCGGGTAGCGCCGGAAGCCCTCGAACTCGTTGACCGCCACCGCGTACGGCACACCGCGCTGTTCCAGCGCCGAGAGCACGTCGTCGGCCTTCTCGATGCGCCGGGTGTCGACCAGCACGAGCGCGCCCAGCGCGCCACGGGCCAGCTCCTCCCACAGCGGGGCGAAGCGTTCCTGGCCGGGAGTGCCGAAAAGATACAGCGCCAGTTGCGGATTCAGGGTGATCCGGCCGAAATCCAGCGCGACGGTGGTCTGCACCTTGGTGCCGAGCCCGGCCATATCGTCGACGCCGATGCTCGCCTCGGTGATCGTCTCCTCGGTGCGCAGCGGCCTGATCTCGGAGACGCCGCACACGAACGTCGTCTTGCCAACACCGAAATTGCCTGCGACCAGGATCTTCACCGACCGCGTCACGGTCTCCGCGACGTAGTCGACCTCACCCCGCGATGGCACGGAGACCATGCAGCACCTCCTTGATCAACGCTAGTTCCGGCTTCACTTCGGCCGGAGTCGGGCACTGTAGATAGCCGCTGTCGAGCAGATCGGACACGATGATCTTCACGACCGACGCGGGCAGATCCAGATACGCCGACAGTTCGGCGATGGACAGCGCGCCGCGGCGACTGGTGAGCGCGAGTACCCGGCGCTCGTCGGGCCGGTGATCGGGCCGCGCGTCGGCGAGGGCGCGGACCAGGGTCACCAGGTCCAGTTCATGCGCGGCCCGAACCCGTCCGCCGGTGCGCACATACGACCTGACCAGATCGGGATCGCGCCTGCCGCGACTCATTACCTGCCACCGTGCCGCGGCGCGCTGCCGATCTCGTGGCCGACGCGCGAGGCCAGTTCGTTCATCCGGTGCGCCACCAGCGCGACGTCGACGTCGGCGGTGGTGGCGACACCTAGCAGCGCACCGACACCGGCCGCGGTGATCATGATCATGCCCTCGTCGTACTCGGTCATGTTCTGGCGCACCGCGTTCGACGATCCGCCACAGAATTCACCGAGCGCCTTGCCGAGCGAGCGCAGGCCCGAGGCGGCCGCGGCGAACCGTTCGGCGTCGTCCTTGGCCACGCCACGGGAGTGGGCGATCCGCAGTCCGTCATCGGACAGCAGCACCGCAAAGCGGACGCCGGGGATCTCCAGATCCTCGAGCAGCCACGCTAGTCGGTTCGTGCTATCGGCTACCGGTGTGCTCATCGGCTGTTCCTTCCGTGGTTCGCTCGGCCGCAGCGAGGCGACCGCTGCGGGAACCGCTGTGCCAGGCAGCGGCGAGGTCGGGGCGAGCATTGCCCGAATCGGTGGGCACTCCCGCCGAATCCGGCGCGACCGGCCTGCGGCGGCGCTTGGGTAATCCCCCACTGGTGATCTCGTGCACTTCGGCACGGGGACCGTCGGCCTCGACCAGCACCGGCACGGGCACCGGGACGTGGGCGGGGGCAACGAGTTCGGGCTCGGGCAGGCGCGGTGCGGCACCACTCACCAGCAGTGCCGACGGCACGTAGACCATCGCGCGCATGCCGCCGAAGATGTTCGGCCCGTCGACATGGACGGAGAACCCGTAGCGCCGCGCCAGCGCCGCGATACCGGGGAAGCCGACCTTCGGCGCCGGTCCGAGATCATGGATGTCGACGGCGCGTTCGCCGCTGAGCACCTGGCGCGCGTCCTCGAGCTGCTCCGGGCTCATCCGCATGCCCGCGTCATCGACGATGACGGTGACACCGTGATGCCCCTCCTGGAAGCCGACCTCGACGAACGACGACGGCGGCGAATAGCGCAGCGCGTTGTCGAGCAGCGTGGCCAGGGTGTGCACGAGCGGTTCGACCGCGCGGCTGATCACGACCCGATCGGACTGCCCCGACCGCACGCGCAGGAATTCCCGGACGCGCCCGGTGGCGCCGCCCGCCACATCGGTGAGCGACTGCTGCGGCCAGCGACGGCCGGGCAGGCCACCGGAGACGATCACATAGGACTGCGCCTGCCGGATCATCTGCTGCACGGTGTGGTCGATCCGGGTCAGCGTCTCGTAGATGGCGTCGTCGCGATGCTCACGCAGCGCGGCACTCACGACCTGGCCCAGGTCGGTGCCGAGGCTGACCACCGAGGTGCCGAACGAGCGCACCGCCGCGCTGGTGGCCGCCCGCGAGGACGCCGACAGCTCGGTCTGCGCGTCCTCCTTCGCGGCCACGACCTCGTTGAGCCGGCGCTGCTCGCCGTAGCGTTCGACCATCGCCCTGGTCTCCTCGGAGACCACACGCAGATCCTCGGCGTGACCGGTGGCGATCATCTGCAGCACGTGGCCGACCTGCGAATTCTGCAGTTCCACCGGCAGATCGACAGCCACCGCGGGGATCTCGTGCCTGCGCACCGCGTCGGTGATCGAGGGCAGTGTCGTCTGCGCCAGCTGGATCAGCGCGTTCTCGCACGCGACGCGCTCACGGATGGCGGCGTCGGCGCGTAGTCGCTGCTGGCGCTCGTTGCGCATGGCAAAGACCGTCACGGCCAGCGCGAGCAGCAACAGCGGCGCTCCGATGACGAGTAACAGCACCGCGATTCCTGAGTTCATCAGATCTTTCGTCGTCGTCGACCACACCACGCCCTGGCCGGTGGGCCCTCACCGGCCGGCCCGGGAGGCATTCGCCAGGCATGACTCGCTGCCGGCGACCCGCACACAGTAGCAGCACCATGATCGATTGCGATGTGGATCGTCCTGTCCGCCACCAGAATTCCCACCCGCGCTCCTGGGCGGGTGATCTATTCTGGTTTGCTATGCCCCGATCCGGTCGGGGCGGAACCTCGGGTACCGGATACCATCCCCTGGTGGCGAAACTGAAGCTCTCCGTCGATGTCCCTGTACCACCGGACCAGGCGTGGGACCACGCTTCCGACCTGCCCGCGCTCGGCGACTGGCTGACCATTCACGAGGCGTGGCGCGGCACCCTGCCCGAGGATCTCACCCCCGGCACCGTCCTCGTCGGCATCGCCCGTGTGAAGGGCTTTCGCAACAAGGTCACCTGGACCGTGCGCACCGCCGAACCGCCGCGTCGCCTGGCGCTGACCGGGACGGGCATCGGCGGCACCAAGTTCGGGCTCGCGATGCTGGTCGAACCGGCGGGCAGTGGGTCCAAGGTCGGTGTCGACATCGATCTGGGCGGTGCACCGCTGTTCGGCCCGATCGGTTCGGCGGTCGCGAAGGCACTGCGCGGCGATATCGAACGGTCGCTCGAAACCTTCGTCAAGCTCTACGGCTGAGTCGCGACGCGAAAGCCCGGACGGAACGTCAGGTTCCGTCCGGGCTTTCGCGTGTGCGCGGCGTCAGACCAGGGCCACCGCTTCGGCGTCGACCGGAGCCTCGGGCTTGCTCCGCGGCAGGAAGAACGCCGGGATCAGCGTCAGCGCCGCGAGAATCACGGTGACCCAGTAGGTATTGCTGAACGCGTCGGCGGCCAGTTCCAGACCTTGCTCGATCACCGACGGCGGCACCTGTGCGGCGATGTCCGGTTGGGCGTTCGAGGCGATACCGATCTTGGCCTCGGGGTGATCGTTGAGCTGGGCGGCCAGTACCACCGACATCGTCGCCGTGCCGATCGAGGCCGCGGTCTGGTTGATGATGTTCATCAAGGTCGAACCGCGCGCGACCTGGGCGTGCGAGAGCGTCTGGATGGCGGCGGTCATCACCGGCATCATGGTGCAGCCCATGCCGAGACCCATCACGAACAGCGCGGCGCCGATCATCAGGTAGGACGTGTCGGCGTGCAGCTGGGTGAACCCGGCCAGGCCGATGGTGATGAAGGTGATGCCGAACATGACGATCTTGCCCGGCCCGATCTTGTCGACCAGGAAGCCGGCGATCGGCATCGTCAGCATGGCGCCGATACCCTGTGGCGCCATGAGCAGGCCGGAATCGAAGGCCGTCTCACCGCGCACCTGCTGCAGATAGTTCGGCAGCAGGAAGCCCGCGCCGAAGAACGCCGTCGCGAACAGCGACATGGTCAGCACCGAGTAGCGCAGCGACGGATTGCGGAACAGGCGCAGGTCGATCAGCGGATGCTCGGTGCGCAGCGCGTGGAACACGAACGCCACCAGCAGCACAGCGCCGATGATCGCCGGAATCAGCACGCGCGCGGCGAGCACCGTACCCTTCTCCGGGATGGAGGAGACACCGAACAGGAACAGCGCCAGGCCCGGCGAGGCCAGCAGCATGCCGAGGAAATCGAACGATTCCGAGGGCTTGGGCTTGTCGGGCGCGAACACGATGTAGGCCAGGATCAGGGCGACGATGCCCAGTGGCAGGTTGATCAGGAAGATCCAGTGCCAGCTGAAGGAGTCGATGAGCCAGCCGCCGAGGATGGGGCCGCAGATCGGGCCGAGCAGCATCGGCACACCGAGCACCGCCATCACGCGGCCGATCCGCTGCGGGCCCGCGGCGTGGGTCATGATCGTCATACCCAGCGGCATGAGCATGCCGCCGCCGATGCCCTGGATGACGCGGAACGCCACCAGCGACTCGATACTCCACGCCATCGAACACAGCACCGACCCGATGATGAAGAAGGTCAGCGCCGCCATATAGAGGCGTTTGGTGCCGAAGCGGTCGGCCGCCCACCCGGTCATCGGGATGACCGAGGCCAGCGCCAGGGTGTAGCCGGTCATGGTCCAGGCGACAACCTCGACGGAGGCCTGGAAGTCCGCCATGAATGTCGGAATCGCGACGGTGACCACGGTGATGTCGAGGATCGACATCACGGCACCGAGGACGACTACGCCTGCCACTTTGAGTACGGCGGCGTCCAGTTTGTCGGAGGTGGGATCGGCAGCGGCGCCGATATCCGGAGGTTTCGTCACCGCTTGAGCGTGGCATCTTTCGCGGCCGAAGACCAGCGAAATTTATTGTTCGTGAGCTCGTGTCACACGGGAGCGGCAGCCGCGGCGTCGGCGGCCCGCAGCGCCGACGCCGTCGAATCGGGCGAAGCGGGCAGAAGCGGCAACCGGACCGCCGCGCTGGGGATCTGCCCCCGCTCGGCCAGCACTGCTTTGACGACCGTCGGGTTGGGTTCGGCGAACAGGGCGGCGCCGAGCGCGTCGAGGCGATGGCCGATCTCGCGGCCCCGCGTCGCGTCACCGGCGAGCCAGGCGGCGATCAACTCCGTGTAGTCCGCGGGCGCGATATTGGCCGCGGCGAGGATGCCGCCTCGCGCGCCGAGCGCGAGCAGGGCCGAGGCGAACCGGTCGTCGCCGCACAGCACCGTCGTGCCGGCTCCGGCGCGTGCCATCAGTTCGACACTGGCCGCGTCGACACCGCCGACGGAGTGCTTGAACCCGGCGATGTTCGGAATGTTCGCGAGCCGCACCAGCGTCTCCCCGCCGAGCGGGCGCGCGGTGCGGTAGGGCACGTCGTAGACGTAGAGCGGGGCCGGACTGGCCGCCGCCAGCGCGGTGAAGTGCGCGACGACACCCTCCTCACTCGGGCGCACGTAATACGGCACCACCGCGAGCACACCCGCGACAGGGTGCCGCAATTCGCCGACCGCCCTGACCGATTCCGCGGTCGCGTTGCCGCCCGCGCAGACGATCAGCGGCGCGTTCCGTTCGGCGCACACGGCGGCGCACAGGTCGAGGACACGGTCCCGTTCGTCGGCGGTCAGCGCCGAGGGCTCGGCGGTGGTGCCCAAGGCGACGAGACCGGTCGCGCCCGCGTCGAGGACGCTGTGCGCGTGCCGTTCCAGCGCAGCGGGCGCGAGGGCGCCATCGGCGGTGAACGGCGTGATCATGGGGACGAACAAACCCTGCAGCGATGTCATGGTTCCTATCGTCGAGCCGCCGACACATCAGGTCCAGTTCACATTCATGATGTCGAACGTAAGCTGAACTGATGCTGGATGTCCGCAAGCTCCGCCTCCTGCGCGAACTCGCCCACCGCGGCACCATCGCCGCGGTCGCCGACGCGCTCAGCTACACGCCCTCGGCCGTGTCGCAACAGCTCACCGCGCTCGAACGCGAGGCGGGCGTGCCCCTCCTGGCACGCACGGGCCGCCGCGTCACTCTCACACCGGCCGCGCACCTGCTCGTCGGCCACACCGAAACAATCCTCGCCGCCCTCGAACGCGCCGATGCCGAATTGGCGGTCGCCCGGGACGAACTCGTCGGCACCCTGCGGATCGGCGCCTTCCCCACCGCCGCCCGCACGCTGCTGTCCCCCGCCCTGGTGGCGCTGAGCACCGATCATCCCCGCCTCGAACTCACGGTCACCGAGATCGACCCGGCCGACGTCCCCGACGCCCTGCGCGCGGGCGCCCTCGACATCGCCCTCACCCACGACTACGACCTGGTGCCGGCCTCCCCAGACCCCGCCATCCACACCGAGCCCCTGCACACCGAAACCGTCTACCTCGCCACCCGAAACCCCGCCCCCGACAGCGAACCTCTACGCTCCCGTCTCGAATCCCCTTGGATCGCAGGCACACCCGGCACCCTCTGCCACACCGTTACCCTCCGCGCCTGCCAGGCAGCGGGTTTCACGCCCCACATCCGCCACCACGCCGACGACTTCGACACGGTCCTGGCCTTGGTCGCCGCCGACGCGGGCACCGCGATCGTCCCCGCCCTCGCCCTGCACTCCCCACCCGGCGATGTCGCCCTCACACCCCTGTCGACCCGCCGCCACACCCACCTCGCCTACCGCAACGGCACGGCCGCCCACCCCGCCATCGCCGCCGCCCGCACCGCTTTGCGCGCGGCAGCCCGAGCGGCGGAACACCATCCGTGAGCAGGGGCGACGGTGGTCGTAGACTCGATCGGCACCACTGTGCAACCCGGTCGGCAGCGGCCCGCAGGATCCGGCCGCCGCCCGCCTGATCATCGACAGGGCTCGCGCCAACGGCATCGGAACGGAAGTGGACCTCGCGACATGACCGCACTCACCGAGATCGACATCACCCACCTGCGTCGCGCCATCGACCTCGCCGGGCAGGCTTCGGCGCGCGGTGACCGGCCCTTCGGGGCGGTCGCCGTCGACCGTCACGGCCGCGTGCTCGCCGAGGGCGCGAACGCGGTGAGCACCAGCGGCGACGTCACCACCCACGCCGAACTGGTCGCGATCACCACCGCCACCGCGGCGGGACACGCCGAGGCATTGCGCGGCTCGACCGTGTACGCGAGCGGCGAGCCGTGCCCGATGTGCGCCGCCGCCATGGTGTGGGCGCAGGTCGGGCGGATCGTCTTCGCCGCGGCGGCCGCCGAATTCGGGCAGATCCTGCCCGGTAAGCCGACTTTCACGCTGACCTGCGCCGACCTCGTCGCCACCTCCAACGTGGCGGTCGAGGTCAGCGGACCGCATCTGGGCGCGGAAGCCCTGGACGTCTTCCGCGCCGCCGCGGCGGGCTGACCCGGAGCGCCGGTCGCCACCACGGCGACCGGCACCGATCACCGGACCGGAACGGACTCCCCGCCCAGGTCGCGCTGTTCCTCGATCGCCTCGGGCGTGCCGGGCACCTGGGTGCCGCGCAGCGAGACACCCTTGGTCTCGATGAGGAAGTAGGCGGCGATCAGGCCGACCAGGCAGGCGGCGAACATGTAGTACGCCGGGAACAGGTGATCGCCGGTGGCCTCGATGAGCGCCTGGTTGACCACCGGCGCGGTACCACCGAACAGCGAGGTCGCCACGTTGTAGCCGATCGCAACGCCGGCGAAGCGCACGATCGTGGGGAACATGGCCGGGAAGGTCGCCGAGATGGTCGCCAGCTGCGGCGCGTAGAGCAGGCCGAGGATCGCGAAGCCGGCGATCGCGCCGGTCAGCGAGCTGCCGATCAGCTTGTACACCGGGATGACCATGATCATCAGCGCCGCGCACGAGAACATCCACATCGGCCTGCGGCCCACCCGGTCGGAGAGCGCGCCGAGGAACGGCAAGGTCACCAGCATGGCGACCTGACCGATCAACGGGACGAGCAGCGCATCGGATTCCTCCATGCCCAGCGTCGTCCCCAGGTAGGTCGGCGTGTAGCTGAGCAGCGAATAATTCACCACATTCAGCGCGATCACCAGGCCGAACAGGGTCAGCACCGGACGCAGGTATTTCGTCACCAGATCGCGGTAGACGCCGGTCACTTCCTCGGTTTCGTCTTTGCTCTCGACCTCGCGGAATACCGGCGTGTCCTCCACCCGATTCCGCAGGTACATACCGATCAGACCCAGCGGCGCCGCGATCAGGAACGGCAGCCGCCAGCCCCACGATTCCATCGAGGTAGCGTCGAGAATATTCACCAGCAACAGGGCGACAAGATTGCCGAGTGTGAATCCGGCGAGGGTGCCGACTTCGAGAAAACTGCCGTAGAAACCGCGTTTGCGGTCGGGCGCGTATTCGGCCATGAATGTCGCGGCGCCGCCGTATTCGCCGCCCGCGGACAATCCCTGGACCATGCGCAGCAGGTAGAGCAGGATCGGCGCGGCGATGCCGATGGCCTCGTAGCTGGGGATCAAGCCGACCGCCAGGGTCGAGGCCGCCATCAGCACGATGGTGGTGGCGAGCACGCGTTTACGGCCGATCCGATCACCCAGCGGCCCCCAGATCATGCCGCCGATGGGCCTGATCAGAAACGACACCGCGAATCCGAGCAGGGTGTAGACCACGCTCGATCCCGTCCCGTCACCGGGAAACAACGACGCGGCGATATACGTCGCCAAGTAGGCATAGACGCCGTAGTCGAACCATTCGACCGCATTTCCGATCGCCGATGCACCGATGGCACGGTGCAGCACCGATTTCGATTCCTGTGACATCCACAAAACCTCTCGTCGTCGCCCCCTCGGACTACCCGGCGATTTCGCCGGGCAAACGTTACGACTACGCGAAGAATGCCCTGAGCTCAGGCGAGAGCCGACAATTTGCCTGCGAGAACAGTCTTTTCCCGTTCGTTGCCGCAGAGCCGCACCGCCTCGGCCAGCGCGTCCCGCGCCTCGTCGGTACGGCCGAGCCGCGTGAGCAGTTCGCCGCGCACACTCGGCAGCAGATGCGAATTCGCCAGCGCCCCGCCGGCGGCCAGTTCGTCGACGATGGGCAGCGCGGCGGCGGGACCGTCGGCCATCGAGACCGCCACCGCCCGGTTCAGCTCCACCACCGGTGACGGCGCGAGCCTGCCCAGCGCTTCGTAGAGCAGCACCACCCGTTCCCAGTTCGTCGCCTCGACCGACGGTGCGACAGCATGACATTCGGCGATCGCGGCCTGCAGGCCGTACGCGCCGAGCCCCTTGCCCACCTCGGCGGCCTTGGCCAGCGCGGCCCGGCCACGCCGGATCGCGGAACGGTCCCAGCGGCGCCGATCCTGCTGTTCGAGCAGCACCGGCTGCCCGTCGGGGCAGGTTCGGGCGGGAAACCGCGCCGCGGTCAGCTCGAGCAGCGCCAGCAGCCCGTACACCTCGGCTTCGTCGGGCACCAGCCGGGCCAGCACCCGCGCGAGCCGCAGCGCCTCACCGGCGAGGTCGAACCGGATGAGATCGCCACCCGTGCTGGCCGACGACCCCTCGGTGAAGATCAGGTAGATCACCCCGAGTACCGATCCGAGCCGGGCGCGGCGTTCGGCCGCGGCCGGCACCCCGAACGCGACCCCGGCCGCGCCGAGTGTCTTCTTCGCCCTGGTGATCCGGGCCTGCACGGTCGCGGTCGGCACCAGGCAGGCTTTGGCGATCTCGTCACTGGTCAGACCGCCGACCACGCGCAATGTCAATGCCAGCCGGGCTTCCCGCGACAGCACCGGATGGCAGGAGATGAACATCAGGGCGAGCACGTCGTCGTCGATCTGGTCGGGATCCCACAGGACCTCCGCCGCCGCCCGCACCGGGTCGGCCGCGTCGCCGCCGGTCAGCACCCCGCCCTCCCCGAGAGTGCCCGCGAGGGTGGCGTACCGCTCGTCGAGGGCGGCGCGGCGCCGGAACGCGTCGATCGCGCGGCGCCGTCCGACGGTGAGCAACCACCCGGCCGGTTGCCGTGGCACGCCGTCGCGCGGCCACGTCACCAGTGCCTCGGCCAGCGCCTCCTGCGCGAGATCCTCGGCCATCGCGAAATCGCCGGTGTAGCGGGCCAGCGCGCCCACGATCCTGGCCGATTCGATCCGCCAGACGGCGGCCACGGCTTCCCGGCCGGTGTGGTGGGTCATCGTCGTCGTGCTCAGAGCTGGCCGGTGGCCTCGCGCCAGGCGCGCTCCTTCTGGATCCAGGTATTGTCCTGCGGGAATTCGTCGATGCTGGGGACCCGGCGGATCTCGATCTTGACGCCAGGGCCGGTCATCGGCATCCGCTTGGCCCATTCCACCGCCTCCTCCTTGGAGGCGACATTGAGGATGTAGTAACCGCCGAACAGTTCCTTGGTCTCGCCGTAGGGTCCGTCGGTGACGACCGGGGGTTCCGAGGCGTAGTCGACGACCACCGTGTCGGCGGCATCGTCGAGGCCCTCGGCGGCGACGAGCACGCCGGCCCGGATCAGTTCGTCGTTGAACTTGCCCATGGTTTCCAGGATCTCGTCGAAGTCGACCTGGGCGGTCCTGGCCCAGGCTTCGTCGGTCGCGCGCATGATCAGCATGTACTTCATGGTGTCTCCTCGGGTAGGTGCGGATCCTTCGTTCATCCCTAGGTCGAACGGGCCACGACACCGATCGACAACCGATCGAAACTTTTCCACGACTGTTTTCCGCAGCCTACGACGGCGGCCGGGTGACCGCACGATCGCGAGTCCCCGATCCGGGTACCCGCGACGGCTCGGCGTGATACATCTCGGAGGAACCTGTCACGCGACACGGCGGACGGGCTGAGAGTCAAGGAGTCCATCGTGAGCGCAGTCCTCGTCGAGCAACGCGAGCATGTGCTGGTCGTCGTCATCAACCGGCCGCAGGCCATGAACGCGGTCGACGCCGAGGTCAGCGCCGGAGTGGGCGCGGCGCTCGAGCAGGCCGAAGCGGATCCGGACATCCGCGCCGTCGTGCTCACCGGTGCGGGCGAGCGCGCGTTCTGCGCGGGCGCGGACCTCAAGGCGCTCGGGCGCGGTGAGGGGATCCTGGCGCCCGGACACGAGGAGTGGAATCTGGCCGGGTACGTGCGCCATCCGATCAGCAAGCCGACCATCGCCGCCGTGAACGGCTTCGCCCTGGGTGGCGGGACCGAACTCGTGCTGGCCAGCGACCTCGCCGTCGCCGCCGAGACCGCCACGTTCGGCCTGCCCGAAGTCGCGCGCGGTCTGTTCGCGGCCGCGGGCGGCGCCTTCCGGCTCCCCGAACAGCTGCCACGCAAGGTCGCCATGGAGATGATCCTCACCGGTGAACCGATCACCGCCGCCCGCGCGCTCGAGCTCGGCCTGGTCAACCGGGTCGTCCCGGCCGATCAGGTGCTCGACGCCGCCCTGGAACTGGCGGGCCGGATCGCCGCGAACGCGCCGCTCGCGGTGCAGGCGAGCAAGCGGGTCGCGCTCGGCCTGGTCGACGGCAAGATCGCCGACGACACGGCCTGGGACCTCTCCAACCGCGAGATCATCGGCGTCGCGCAGACCGCGGACGTCCGCGAAGGCACCCTCGCCTTCGCCGAGAAGCGCAAGCCGAACTGGCAGGCCCGCTGACCGCGATGCGGATTCTGATTCTCGGCGCTTCGGGTTTCGTCGGCAGCGCGCTGCACGCGCAGCTCGGTGATCGCCACGAGGTCGTCGGGACGAGCAGGTCAGGGAACGGGCTGGTCCCCCTGGATCTCGCCGACGCCGGTGCGGTCCGCGCGCTCGTCGCGGACCGCGTCGACGTGGTGATCCACACCGCCGGGATCGTGGATCTGGCTACCGCCCAACGGGATCCGGAGGCGGCCTACGCCGCGAACGTCGCGCCGATGGCGGCGCTGCTCGACGCCGTCGACGACGCGGGCGCGAAACTGGTGTACCTGTCGACCGACAACGTGTTCGACGGCACGCGGGAGCACTACGACGAAACCGCCCTGCGGACACCGATCAATGTCTACGGCTGCACCAAGGCCTCCGCCGAACAGCTGGTCCTCGGCCGCGCCGGGCACCTCGTCGCCCGGCTCCCGCTGGTCTACGGCCACAGCCCGCGCTCGGACAAATTCCTCGCCCGCTTCGCCGCCACAACGATCGAGGCACGTACCGATATCGTGGGCAATCCGCTGTATCTGCCCAGCCTGGCGCCCATGCTCGAGCACCTCGTTGACGAGACCGGCGTGGTCCACCTGGCCGGTGCGGAGACGGTGAGCCGCTACGAACTGATGACCCACGTGCGCGACCGGCTCGGCGCACCGGCCCGAATCGTGCCCACCGACAACGATTCCGCGCCACCGGACTGCCCGCGACCACGGCGGCTGGTTCTGCGCAGCGTCCGGCACACCCTCGCCGGGCCCGGGATCGACGCCGCCCTCGACGACCTCATCGGCCCTGCGCGGACGCCTCCGCCTGCGCGCTGATCGCCGTGCCCATCCACCGGCGCAGGTAGCGCCGCAGCTCCTCGTCGCCGCGCGGCGGATTGCCGGGTGAGAGGAAGAACGACTGCATGGTGCGCAGGGCGTATTCGACGAGTCCGCGCAGCGCCGGTTCGTCGTATCCGTGTGCCGCCCAGTCGACATCGAAGCGCCGGATCATCGTCATGCCGAAGGCCTGCGCCTCGTCGGAGGTCAGGCTGTCGGTGTGGACGTTCGAGTACGAACTCGACAGCAGGATGCCCAGGTGCGGGGTCCGGCGGACCTCGGTGAGGGTGTAGACGACGGCCTCGATCATCGCGTCGGCCGGGTCGTCGAGCCCGCGAACGTGCGCGGTCAGCCGGTCGAGGAAGCCGTCGACCGAGGCGATGGCCGCGGCTGTCATCAGGGCGTCGGCGCTGGGGAAATACCGGTAGACGGTCTGGCGGATGACGCCGAGCGATTCCGCGACGTCGGCGATGCTGATCTCGGCTCCCGTCCGGCCGATGAGGTCTACCGCCGCGGCGATGATCCGGCGCGCCGCCTCCGCATCATCCGCCGGCGGACTGCCACCCCATCCACGTCTGCGCGCCACCGGGTGGACGCTAGCACAACCCCAGGTCACGGCGAATTCCGCGAAAGTGATCATACACTCGAAGGCTCGTACGTATGATTGCCTCCATCACCCGAGCGGCAGGCACACGCCCGAACAACGAGGTACTCCACCGTGACCGACCTTCATGTCCGCAAAATGGACTTCGCCTTCTCCGACTACGACGTGCCGTTCCTGTGGAATCCACAGAACCCGGCGTTCTCCTCGATGGCCAATGCCGTCTCGTTCCTGGCGATCGGCTTCGAGAAGATGATCGTGCAGCTGATCACGCAGGCGAAACCGCAGATCACCGACCCCGAAGTGGCCGAGGAAGCCGACGCGTTCATGCGTCAGGAGGGCCAGCATTCGACCGCCCACCGCCAGCACGTCAAGGCGCTGATCCGGCGCTATCCGGGTCTGCAGCAGACCCTGGACGCGGTGATCGCCGAGTTCGACAAGCTCACCGCGAGCACCCCGATCAAGTACCGCCTCGCCTACACCGCCGATCTGGAGGCGACATTCACGCCGGTGTTCAAGCTGATGCTCGACAACGACGCGACCCTGTTCGCCCCCGGCGACGACCGGGTCGCCTCGCTGTTCATCTGGCATTTCGTCGAGGAGGTCGAGCACCGCAGTTCGGCGCTGATCATCTTCAACTCGGTGGTCGACAGCGAGCTGTACCGGATGCGGGTGGCGGCCTCGATCTTCCGGCACGTCCTGCAGGTGATCCGCGTGGCCTGCGAAGGCTTCAACGAGCATGTGCCGCTGGCGGATCGGCAGGTCGACGCGCTGTCGATGTTCGCGAACTACCGTCGTGGACAGACCCTGCGCCGGTTGCTGCCCGGGCTGCGGCCCGCCGACAACGGCACCATGCCGCGCGCGTTCGACGATCTGGGCCTCGGTGAACAGCTCGTCGCCTTGGGCGGCATCATCCGCAGCCAGATGCCCCGGCACAATCCCGCGCACGAGAACCTGCCCGCGCTGGCCGACGAGTGGTTCCGCCGCTATGACGAGGGCTACGACGTCACCCGCTGGTACACCGCCGATTCCGTGAATTCGTAGGAGGGCTGACCGATGGCCGAACACTGTTCACCCACCTTCGCCGAGCTCGCCACCCAGCTCGGTTTCTCCTGCGAGGAAGCGGGCGGTCTGGTCGAGTTCCGCAGTCCCTTCGCGCTGGAGAACTGGACGCTGCCGGTTCTCGAGATCACCATCGTGCTCGGCGCGGTGCTCGCGCTCTGGTACGCGATCGTGCGCCTGCGCCGCCACGGTGACCCCACCGATCTGGTGCTGTGGTTCGGCGCGACCGCCTACCTGTTCGTCATCGAGCCGCCGCTGTATTTCCCGGCCGCGTTCGGCATCGAGGACCATGTCGACACGATGTTCGCGCACAACGTGTTCACCGTCGACTTCCTGTGGGGCCGATTGCCGATCTACATCGTGGCGATCTATCCGCTGATGGCCACGCTGGCGTTCGGGATCGTCCGGATGCTCGGCATCTTCCGGCAGTACGGCGTGCTCGTCGGCGCGACCTGCGTCGGTTTCGTGCACCACGCGTTCTACGAGATCTTCGACCATCTCGGTCCGCAGCTGCGGTGGTGGGAATGGTCGGTCGGCAATCCCATCAACCAGCCGATGTTCGACGCGGTGCCGATGGGCAGCGTGGTCGTGTTCGCCGCGCTGTGGCCGATGTCGCTGGCGTTCTGCGTGCAGTACTTCGTCGGCCGCCACATCGATCAGGGCCGGGACTTCTCCGGCGTCGAATTGGTCTGGCGCACAGTGGTGATCGGCCTGCTGGCCTCGGTCGGCACCTTCCTGCTCCCGCTGCCCGCGACCGTGCTCGGCATGAGCAGCACGACGGTGCGCGGCGTGGTCTACGCACTGGAACTGGCCGTGCTCTCGGTCGTCGCCGCGGTCGTCATGGTTCGCCAGTGGCGGCGACTGCGCCAGGGTGGCGCGACGGGTCCGCGCTATCTGAACCCGTTCGTCCAGCGCTACGCCATCGTCTATCTGGTGGTGATGGCCGTTCTCTGGATCACCGCCCTGCCCGCTTTCTTCGACGCCGTCGACGGTGAGACGAGCAACGGCGATCCCATCGGAAATCTCTGGTACACGCTGGCCTGCTTCGGTATCGCGATCCTGTCGATCCTGGCCACGTTCACCGTGCCACGTGCGGTCTCCGAACAGAACGAGCCGCAGGTGCAGAGCAAGGCGGCAACCGGCTAGCTCGGTCGTTCGATCTCGGCCGCGCCCACGGCCGAGATCGAGAACCGTCGAGTTCCCCGCGCACGCCGGACCGCGCCCACCTGCGCCGGTGGGTGTGCCGCCCACAGGTCCGGCGGACATATACCGCTCCGTACCATCGACTTATGAGCGTCACCGACCACACCGAGCGCACGGCCGACACCAGCTCGCCCGAGACCGGGACGCAGACGGCCACGCCGGAGAAGGTCGTGCGGCGGCGGCCCAAGAACCGGCGCGCCCAGATCGCCGCGGAGGCCGCGTCCGCGTTCGGCGCGCACGGGTACCACGGTGTGAGCATGGAGGACATCGCGGGCAGGCTCGGGATCAGTTCGGCCGCGCTCTACCGGCACTACCGCAGCAAGTACGCGTTGTTCCGGGAGGAGCTGTTCCGGCTCGCCGACGTCACGGTGGCGGCGGTGACCCTGCCCGAGGACGCGGCGGAGTGGTCGCCGCTGCAACGCCTCGACCATGTCATCGACGCCGTCATCGCCAAAACCATCGGCAATCGGTCGACCACCGCGCTGGTCCGCTGGGAACGCCGTTATCTCGACGAGGACGACCGGCAGGCCCTCGACGACAAGTTCGCCGAGGCGGTCCGGCTGCTCGGTGGCTTGGTCCGTGAGCTGCGTCCCGGACTCGCCCGCGACGATGTCGCCGTCCGCTCGCTGGCAGTGTTCAGTGTGGTCAGCAGCATCGGCGACCACCACGCGAACCTGCCGACCAGGCTGCTCACTCCCCTGCTCGCCGCCACCTGCCGGGCGCTGATCGATGTCGACCTGCCCTCGCCGGAGCCCGCGCGCACGCGCGCCGAGCCCGACGCCGGCTCGCCGTTCATGCACGAAGTGCTGCTGTCGAAGTCGGTCGAACTCTTCCACGAGCGCGGCTACCAGAATGTCAGCGTCGAGGACATCGCCACCGCGGCCGACCTGGCCACCGCCTCGGCCGTCTACCGCTACTACCGCAGCAAGAGCGACCTGCTCGCCGCGGCGTTCCGCCGCGCCGCCGATATCGTCTCCGGCGCGATCGGCCCGACGGTCGCCGCCTCGACCTCCCCGGCGCAAGCCCTGTCGTCGCTGATCGACATGTACGTCGAGGGCTCCTTCGCCGAACGCGCCCTCACCTACGTCTATTACGCCGAGTTCGGCAATGTGGCCGCCGAAGACCGGGTGACCCTGCACCACATCCAGCAACTGGTCATCGCCGAATGGACCAAACTCCTCGTGCAGGTCCGCCCCGAACTGACGGAAGCCGAAGCACGCATCCTCATCCACGCCGGCTTCGCCCTGGTCGTCGACCTCGGCCGCGCCTTCGGCGATGAGGGCATCGCCCCCCAGAACCGCGTCATCACCCTCCACCGCACCACCCTGTTCGGCCACGCCTGACGGCGACTCGCTGCCGCTCCGGGGTGGAGCGGCAGCGAGTGCCGTTGCGTGACAGCGGGTTACAGGCCCAGGGTGCGGCCGATGATGTCGCGCTGGATTTCGCTGGTGCCGCCGAAGATGGTGGAGACCAGGGCCCCGCGGACATGCTTTTCCATGTCGAACTCGCGGGCGTAGCCGTAGCCGCCCATCATCTGCATGCCTTCCAGTGCCACCCGCTTGCTGGTCTCGGTGGCCTTGAGCTTGGCCATCGAGGCCTCCCTGGCGAGCACCTTGTTCGGGTTGGCGTCGGCTTCCCTCGCCACGCTGTAGATCAGCAGCTTGGTGCATTCGATCTCGGTGGCCAGGTCGGCCAGGCGGTGGCGCAGCGACTGGAACGAGCCGACCGGCCTGCCGAACTGCTTGCGCTGGGTGACGAAGGCGATGGTGTCCTCGAAGGCCCGCTCGGCCGCGCCCAGGCTCATGGCGGCCAGGATGAGGCGCTCGAAGTTGAGCCCGGTCATCAGCTGACGCCAGCCGTTGCCCTCCTCGCCGACCACCGCGTCCTCGGGCAGCACGCAGTCGGTGAAGTACAGGTCGTTGGTCTCGGTCTGGTTGCCCATCAGCTCGATCGGGGTGATCTGCAGGCCGGGGGTGCCCGCGGGCACGTGGAACATGGTGAGCCCCTCGTGCTTTCCGCCCTCCTTCGAGGTGCGGGCGACGAGCAGGATGTTCTCGGAGATGTGGGCGTTGGAACACCAGGTCTTCTGGCCGTTGATCAGCCAGCCGTCGGCGGTCTTGACCGCCTTGGTCGACAGGTTGCCCACGTCCGAGCCCGCCTCGGGCTCCGACATCGAGATCGACTGGGAGGCACCGCGAACGATGCCGCGCAGCACATCGTCCTTCTGCGCCTCGGTGCCGAACTTGGCGTAGGCGCCACCGGTGATCAGCGTCGGGCCGATCGCCCCGATCGGCAGCATGCCGCGCAGGCTCTCCTCGAGCAGGATGCACATGTCGACCATCGAGGCCGCCGACCCGCCGTACTCCTCGGGAATCGTCAGACCGAGCCAGCCCAGCTCGGCCATCTTCGCGTACACGCCGGGGTTGTGCTGTTCCTTGTCGTGCTCGGTCAGCGCGTCACGCTGCTCCCGAGTCCCCGCCTCACGCTTGGCGAACGCGGCCACCGCCGCGGCGAAATCCTTTTGTTCCGGGCTGAATTCGACGCCCATACTGTCCCTCTTCTTCCGTACTGATCGATGGTTGGGTCTACTTGGCTCGCCCGAAACGGAACGCGGTGAGCTTGCGCACCGTCGACAGCGTCGACTCGGTGCGGGCGAACGACAGCAAGGCCATGCCGGGAATCTCGAAGCGCTGCCGCGCGATCGAGTGCGGCCGGGTGAACCCGAGCAGGCCCGCGGCGCCGTGGATACGGCCGATGCCGGACTCACCGACACCGCCGAAGGGCAGCGCCGGGATGGCCGCGTAGGCGGCCGGGCTGTTCACCGAGGTCGCGCCCGCACGCAGCTTGCGGGCGATCTCCATGCCGCGCTTGCGCGAGAACACCGACGAGGCGAGCCCGTACTCGGAGGCGTTGGCCAGCTCGATCGCCTCCTCGACATTGCGCACCGCGCGCACGGTGAGCGTGGGACCGAAGGTCTCCTCGCGGACCGCGGCCGAGTCCTCTGGCACGTCGAGCAGCACGATCGGGCGCACGAACGGCGCCTTGATCGACTCGGGACCGCCGACCAGCGCGGTGCCGCCCTTGGCCAGCGCGTCCTCGACGTGGCTCGTGATCACGTCGACCTGACTCGGCAGTGTCATCGGGCCGTAGGAGGCGTCCGGACCCGAGCCCGGCGTCAGCTCTTCGACCCGCTTGGTGAGCTCGGCCAGGAACTCGTCGAGCACCGAGGCCACCACGTAGCAGCGCTCGGTACCCACGCAGGTCTGGCCGGAGTTCGCCATCGCCGACCAGGCGATGGCGTCGGCGGCCGCGGCCACATCGGCGTCCCCGGCCACGATCGCCGCGTCCTTGCCGCCGCATTCGAGCACCACCGGGGTGAGCCGCTGCGCGGCGGCGGCCATGATCCGCTTGCCGGTGGCGGTCGAGCCGGTGAAGGCCACCATGTCAACGCCGGATTCGACCAGGGCGCGGCCGGTGTCGCCCGGGCCGGTCACCACGGTGAGGATGCCGTCGGGCAGGTCGGGGTTCGCCTCGGCGAAGGCGCCGGCGAACCAGTGGCCGACACCGGTGGTGAGCTCGCTGGGCTTGAACACGACGGTGTTGCCCGCGGCCAGCGCGTAGGCGATCGAGCCGTTGGGCGTGTACACCGGGTAGTTCCACGGGCCGATCACACCGACCACACCGTGCGGGCGCTGCTCGATCACGGCCTCGTGATTGGCCATCATCAGGCCCGGCCAGACCTTCTTCGGCCCGAGCACCTTGTGCGCGTTCTCAGCCGCCCACGCGAGGTGTTCGACGGCGGTGATCACCTCGAGGTAGGCGTCGTCGGCCGTCTTGCCGTTCTCGGCGCTGATCAGCGCGCAGAACTCCTCGGCGTGGTTGACCAGGTGCGCCCCCCAGCGCAGCAGCGCGCGTTTGCGATTCTTGAATCCGAGTTCCCGCCAGGTGTCCGCAGCCCGTCGCGCCAGGGCGACGGCGGCACCGACGCCCTCGGCGTCGTCGATCGGCCAGCTGCCGACCTGCTCACCGGTCGCCGGGTTGGTCGTCACCAACGTCGGCACGGAAACAGTTGCGGTAGTGGGGGTTTCGGTCATCCTCGACCATCCTTCAGGTAGCCCGGTGGCGGTGTAGCGACGCTCCGGCCGCACGGGCCGACCCGGGATCCGGCGGCCCGCACGACCTATTGACACGGTGTGTCGGAGGCCGCTAAGTTAATCGTGATTCTCATTAAGTTAATCACGATTCTCGCCGGTTGCAAAGAGCCGTTCAGGTTTTCCTCGCGACCGGCGAGAATCGTCGAATCCGGAGGGAGAGCGCGATGCTGCGCACCCGATTCACCGAGGCATTCGGTGTCGAGCACCCCATCGTGCAGGGCGGGATGATGTGGGTCGGCCGAGCCGAACTCGCCGCCGCGGTCTCGGAGGCGGGTGGCCTCGGCATCATCACGGGCCTGACCCAGCCGACGCCGCAGGCGCTGCGGGAGGAGATCGCCAGGACCAGGGATCTCACCGACAAGCCGTTCGGGGTGAATCTGACGATCCTGCCGTCCATCACTCCCCCGCCGTACGAGGAGTACCGGCAGGCGATCATCGACGGCGGGGTCCCGATCGTGGAGATCGCGGGCGGCAATCCGGCCACCCACCTGCCCTTCCTCAAGGATGCCGGGATCAAGGTGCTGCACAAGTGCACCAGCGTCAAGCACGCGCTCAAGGCGCAGCAGGTCGGCGTCGACGGCGTGAGCATCGACGGTTTCGAATGCGCCGGTCACCCGGGTGAGAACGACACGCCGGGGCTGGTGCTGATCCCCGCGGCGGCGCGTGAGCTGGAGATCCCGATGATCGCCTCGGGCGGCATCGCCGATGCCCGCGGCCTGGTCGCCGCCATGGCGCTGGGCGCGGACGGGGTGAACATGGGAACGCGGTTCCTGTGCACCGTCGAGTCGCCGATCGCGCACTCGGTCAAGGAGAAGATCGTCGCCAATACCGAGCTCGACACGAAGCTGATCTTCCGAACCATGAACAACACCGCCAGGGTCGCCGACAATGCCGTCAGCCGCCAGGTCGTCGAGATCGAGCGCGGCGGCGGCACCTTCGCCGATGTGCGTGATCTCGTCGCGGGAGCGCGGGGGCGCAAGGTCTACGAGGACGGCGACGTCGACGCGGGAATCTGGAGCGTCGGCCAGTGCCAGGGCCTGATCCACGACATCCCTACCTGCGGCGACCTCGTCGCGCGGATCGTGCGCGAGGCCGAGGACCTCATCGCGGGCAGGCTGGCGGGCACGATCGTCGAGGCGGTGGCGCGATGAGTGAGAGCCTGCACGTCGACGCCGAACACGGCGTCCTGCGCATCACGATCGATCGCCAGGCCAGGATGAACGCGATCGACCTCACGACCATGGCCGAATTGTCCGCGGCGATCACGGCGGCCGCCGACGATCCGAGCACGCGGGTCATCGTGCTGACGGGCGCGGGCAAGGCCTTCTGCACCGGCGCCGACCTCGCCGCCGCGGCCGCCGCGGGCGGCAACGAGGCGACGCCGGAGACGGTGATGGACACCGCCAACGGCGTGATCCGCGCGATCGTCGACTCCCCGCTGCCGGTGATCGCCCAGATCAACGGGCCCGCCGCCGGCGTCGGCACCTCGATCGCCCTGGCCGCCGATCTCATCTATGCCGCCGACAGCACCTACCTGTTGCTGCCGTTCACCTCCATCGGCCTGATGCCCGACGGGGGCGCGACGGCGCTGGTGGCGGCCGCGATGGGTCGGGCGCGGGCCGCGGAAATGGCCCTGCTCGGTGGTCGCCTGCCCGCGGCCGAGGCCGCCGCCGCTGGCCTGATCACCGCGAGCGTGCCCGCCGCCGAGCTCACCGACCACGTCGACACCATCGCCGCCAAACTCGCGATCGGGCCGCGGCGCGCGCTGCAGCTGACCAAGGCCGCGATCAACGCGGCGACCCTGTCCGAACTCGACAGCGCGCTCACACGGGAGAAGGACGGGCAGGTCGAACTGCTGACCTCCGCCGACTTCCTGGAGGGGATGACCGCGATGTTGACCCGCCGCGCCCCGCAGTTCACCGGCGCTCCCCGCCCGATCGCCGACCCGGCCTAGTTCCCCTCGAGGAGACGACGATGTCCACCGCCGTAGAACCGATGCGCTCGCGACGCAATCACTGGATGAACCAGATCGCGATCCACGCCACCACCATTCCCGACGCGCCCGCGCTGCGCTACCTCGGCAAGACCACCACCTGGCTGCAACTGCACGAGCGGGTCGGCAAGCTCGCCGACGCGCTCGCCCGGCGCGGTATCGGCCCCGGCGATCGCGTGCTGATCCTGATGCTCAACAACACCGAGTACATCGAATCGGTGTTCGCCGTCAACACTCTCGGCGCCATCGCGGTCCCGGTGAACTTCCGGCTCACCCCGCCCGAGATCGCCTACCTGGTCACCGACAGCGGCGCCACCGCCATCATCACCGAGGCGATGTTCGCCCCGCTGGTCACCGCGGTGGCGAGCCAGACCGGTGGGCTGGACACCCGCATCGTGGTCGGCGTGGGAACGTGTGAGGGCCTGCTCGGCTACGACGACCTGCTGGCCGAGGAGGGTGAACCACACGAGCCGCGTGACGTCACCGAGGACACCGCCGCCCTGATCATGTACACCTCCGGCACGACCGGAAACCCCAAGGGCGCGGTGCTGACCCATCTCAATATGAACTCCCAGGCGCTGACCTGCATCCGGGCCATGCGCTACAGCGCCGACGACATCGCCTTCTGCGCGTCGCCGCTGTTCCACATCGCCGGATTGGGTTCCATCGCATCCTGTTTCGTGCTCGGCGCGCTGACGGTGATCCATCCGCTCAAGGCCTTCGACGCCACCGAGGTCCTCGACGCGTGGGAGAGCGAACGCGCCACCTCGGTGTTCCTGGTGCCCGCCCAGTGGCAGATCGTCTGCGCCGATCCCTCGGTGCCGCAGCGTGATCTGCGCCTGCGGGTGATCAGCTGGGGCGCCGCGCCCGCCTCGGACACGGTGCTGCGCGCCATGGCCGAGACCTTCCCCGACGCCCTCAATGTGGCGGTCTTCGGCCAGACCGAGATGTCGCCGATCACCTGTGTGCTCGACGGCGAGGACGCGATCCGCAAGCTGGGTTCGGTCGGCAAGCCGATCCCGACCATCGCCACCAGGATCGTCGACGACGAGATGAACGATGTCGCCCCGGGCGAGATCGGTGAAATCGTCTATCGCGGACCGACCTTGATGCGCGAGTACTGGAACAACCCGCGCGCCACCGCCGACGCGTTCGCCGGCGGCTGGTTCCACTCCGGGGATCTGGTCCGCCGGGACGACGAGGGGTTCGTCTACGTCGTCGACCGGAAGAAGGACATGATCATCTCCGGCGGCGAGAACATCTACTGCGCCGAGGTCGAGAATGTGCTCTTCAGCCATCCTCGCATCCGCGAGGCCGCGGTGATCGGCAGGCCCGACGACAAGTGGGGCGAGGTTCCGGTGGCGATCGTCGCCGTCGAGGACGCCGACGCGATCGAACTCGCCGATCTCGAAGCGCACCTCAACGCCCACCTGGCCCGCTACAAGCACCCGAAGGACCTCGTCGTGGTGGACACCCTGCCGCGCAATGCCGGCGGCAAGGTGGTCAAGCACGAACTGCGCAAGCTGCACGGTTCGGCGCCGGTCGCCGGCAGCTGAGCGAGCCGATGACACGGTCCCGGTGACGCCATTCCCCGCGTCGCCGGGACCTTTCGGCTGGGTGACCTGGTCAGCTGCCGAGGAAGTCCTCGATGGCAGGCCAGGTGGTGCCGGCGGCGGCCGGGCCCGCGAGCAGGCCGAGGTGGCCGCCGGGGACATCCACGAAGCGGGTCTCGGCGGCGTTCGGCAGGATCTCCAGCCCGCGGCGCACGGCGGTGGCGGGCACCACCATGTCGGTGCGGCTGCCGACCAGCAGCACCCGGCAGGTCACCTTGGCCAGCTCGATCACCAGGTCGGAGCGCACCCGGATCGAGCCGCTCGCGAGCTCGTTGCGCACGACCAGACTGCGGTAGATCTGCCAGAACGAGCGACCAGGATAGCCCGGCATGCTGGACATGAAGCGGTCTGTCGCCTCCATCCGGGCCAGCGCCTCGGTGTCCAAGGCATTGCGGACCAGGAACATCGGCCGGGCGAGTTCCCGGTCGAAGGCCTGCAACCGGAAACCGAGCTGGACGAACTCTTGCGGGATGCCGCCCATGAGCCGGGTCGCCAGTGCCATCCCCCGGCCCCCGGTGATCCGGCCCGCCAAGCGCAGCGGCTGCAACAGCGGGGTCCGGGCCTGGTCGATCGGGGTGGCCAGGCCGGTGATCGAGGCGATCGGCAGGTCGGGGTGGGCGGCCGAGGTGAGCAGGGCCATCGCGCCGCCGAGGGACCAGCCGATGATGTCGATCGGCCCGTCGTGCTCGTGCGCGATCCGCAGGATGGCCTCGGGCAGGATGTCGTGGGTCCAGTCCTCGAGCCCGAGATCGCGGTCGGCGTAACCGAATCGGCCGTAGTCGACGACATAGGGCTGTCTGCCCTGGTCGAGCAGGAAGCGCACGAGGCTCTGTCCCGGCCGCAGGTCGAAACACGCCGGTGTCACGGCCAGCGGCGGCACGAGCAGGACCGGATTCCCGGTCGCCGACGTCGTGCGGTCGTACCGCTTCAGGTGCCGGTGCTTGCCCTCGTAGACGGTCGTCGACGGCGCGGGCCGCGACGACTCGAGCCCACCGCCGAACGACACCGACCACACATTGCGTACCGCACGCTGCGCGTCGGCAACGATCCCCATCACCAACACATTCCCCTTTACTTCACCACGGCTGCCGGACGGCAGTCGTCACCAGTTCGAGTCGTCAGGCCGCGCGGCGGGTGGCGTCGGCCCGCCCGCTGCGGTAGGACCGGGTCGCGGAGCCGGTCAGCGGCCGCGCGAAGAGCACCTGCGCGGCGGCACGGACGAGACCGGCCAGGCCGCGGCGGCCCGCGGGCAGGCCGAGCACGCTCCACACGGTCTGTGTCCGCGACGGCGTCACGGTCTCGCCGGCGAACCGGTCGGCCAGCCAGTTCAGGCTCAGCGGCGTCGACATCGCGAGCAGCGTGATGTGCTCGCTGAGCCGGTCACGCAGGTAGGTGACGTGTGCGCCGTGCCCGCGATAGCGGTCGACCAGCGCGTCGATATCGGCGGTCGCGATGATCTGGTCGTGCACGGCCTGCACGACGAGCAGCGGCACGGCCGGTGCCCTGGTGCCCAGTTCGGCGTCGGCGAACACGGCGGCCATGTCCGCGAGGGCGAGCAGCTCGGCGAGCGGGACGGAGGTGTGCCGGTCGACGTCGTAGCGCGCCAGACGCAGGACCGCGGCGCCGGTGGTCGAGCGGGCGGCCCTGTCGAGCACGGCCTGGCCCGCTTCGTCGACCACGCTCTCGATGACGGCGTCGAACGCGGGATACACCCGGCGCAACGCGGCAACGACCAGGGTCGGCAGCCCGGCGTGCAGGCTGCCGTTGAGCCGGTGGAACGTGGACACCAGATCACCGACCGGCGAACCGAGCACCGCGCCGGCGATGTCGAGTTCGGGTGCGTAGGCAGGCGCCATCTCGGCGGCCCACGAGGTCGCGAGTCCGCCACCGGAGTAGCCCCACAGCCCGATCGGAGCCTGCGGATCGAGGCCGAGCGGTTCGAACGACAGCGCGGCCCGGATGCCGTCGAGGGCGCGATAGCCGGGTTCACGCGGGGCGCCCCACGCGCCGAGCATGCCCTCGTGATCAGGGATGGAGATGGCCCAGCCCCTGGTCAGCGCGTCGACGAAGCACAGCAGTTCGACGTGGGCGAACGTGCCGATCGCGCGCGAGCCCTTCTGCAGCGCATAGGACGGGAACCCGCGCGAAGACACGGCGTCGATGGCGCATTGGAACGACAGCAGCGGCGTCTCCGGGCCCACGTCCGCAGGCATGATCACGGTCGTGACCGAGGCGTCGGGCTTCCCGTTGAGGTCGGTTGTGCGGTACAGCAGCTGCCACGCGGTCGCCTTCAGCGGGATCATGCCGAAGGCGGCCAGTTCGACCGGACGCCACCGCAGGACCGTGCCCTCGGCGAGCTGCTCGAATCCGGCCCGCGGCTGATAGAACGGGTCGTTGTCGGGCAGCGTCGCGAAGGCGGGCGCTGGCCAGCTCTCGGTGCGCGAGCGGGCGTGGTCGGCAGTCAACGTTGTACTCCAGGGGATGGCATGCGGGACAGGGAAAACGGGCCGGTCGCGGTGACCGGCCCGTCGGGGCGGATTGCTACCGGTCAGGCGGCTCTGCGCGCGGGCTCGCTGCGGTAGCGCGAGGCCGGGCCGTCGATGCCGAGCAGGCGCCAGGTGAGCTTGGCGAGCGGGTTCATCATTCCGGTGCCCTCCACCAGCGCCCGCACGTCGGCGAACACGTCACGCTTCGTTGCCTGCGATTCCGGGCTGCCCCAGTAGGCCTCCCGCATGACCTCGTCCGGGATGCCGAACTTCTCCACGAACTGCTTCGGCGGCGTCGCGATCATGTCGAGCATCACCCGCATGGCGATCGGAAAAGCCACCGACAGCACGGTTTTCGTGATCGGGTTCATCGACGGCACGTTCTTGCGCAGGTACTCGTGCGCGAAGGAGATATGCCGCGCCTCCTCGGCCACATGGATCTGCATGACCCGATGCACCATCGGGTGCATGTCCACCCCGGCGCGCAGCAGCGACTTCTGCAGGTGGTCGATCGGCTCCTCGCCGCCGAGGATCAGCGTGAAGAACAGCTCCGGGAAGTACTTCACCGCGGGCCAGATGATCATCGTCAGCTTGCGGTCGATCGAGCCCATGCCGATCACATCGCGGTAGCCGATCCGGTTGATCATCTCCTGGAACATCATCGTGTGGTTGCACTCTTCGGCAGCCTCATGGGTGACGTAACGGAACTCCGGATCGCCGTTGGGTACCGAGACCAGATACTGCATCAGCCCACGGATCAGCAGCTGCTCGAAATCCAGGCCGACCTTGGCGATCCCGGCCTGACGCCACATGCCCATGGCGATCTGCTTCTCGACCGGCTGCGCCCTGTACCAGGGGTGACGGCCCAGCGGGTCCTCGTCGGGCATGATCCAGCGCGGATCGTCGGAGTGGACGGCGAACTCGGGCGATTCCCAGTCGATGTCGACATAGGGATCGAAGTGTTTGGTCACGGACCCTTCGGACAGGTTCCGCAGGATCTCGTGGTATCCGGGTTCCCCCGGACGCTTGGCGGCAGTGGACAGCGTCATCGATGTCTCCTCAGTACGGTGCTCCACCCAGTTTAGTGGTACCTGCGGTACCACACAAGAGTTGGCGCTACCAAGTGTTACACCTACCTCGCCACTTGCCTAAACGAGCGACTTACCCTTCGCCCTGCGCGCCCGCATATCGGCGAGCAGCCGCGGGAACGGCTGCGCTCGCCACTCGGCGGGCAGCACCGCGAGCACCCGGCCGATACCCCGCATGACCAGCTCGAACACCCGCTGCCGACGCGGACTCCAGGCCAGCCCGAGGCCGTCGCGGAACTGCTGCGGGAGATATCCCGTGACGAAGAACCGGTTGATCCGCCGTCCGGTGACGCGGATGAGCCAGGGCTGTGGCCCGAGGTCCACGATGTGCTCGAGCAGGTAGCCGCGGACCTCGTCGTCGAGCGACAGTTCACCGAGCATCGAGTCCCAGTAGCGCGCGAAGGCGGCGCGATCGGCGGGCCACATCTCGGCAGGCACCTGCAGCGTCGTGCCGAATCGCGCCGAGTCCAGGTACAGCTCGTCGGCGAACGTCTCGTCCAGCTCGCCGAACAGCAGCTCGAGCGAATCGAGCGTGCCACGGTAGATGCAGGCGGCCACCCACAGCTGCAGCCTCGGGTCGAACGCGTTGTATTTCACCGGACCGCCGGGCCGGTTGCGCACCTGTCGATGCGAGGTCCCGACCGCCTCCTTGAAGGCCGCCCTGTCCTCGTCGGTGCCGAGCATCGCGACCGCGAGGTAGGTCAGCGTCGTCCGGCCGCGTTTGCCGGGATTCGTCGCGTAGCTGCCGGATTCGACCGTGCTCTCCACCACGCCCCGGCCCACCGGAAGCAGGCTCAGCTGCATGACCACATTGGCCGGTCCACCCAGGATCGCACCGGCCCCGGTGAGGTAGCGACGCCTGCGCGCAGGGTCGTCGTCGGTGGGGTTGTGCGGGTGCGATGTCGCGGCAGGCTGAGACACGGCGGACCTCCGGGAGAGTGAGAGAATATCTCATTCAGACTCTCACCAGGTTGGCGGTCAACGCAAGCCCGATCTTCCATCGGATCGTCAGAACCATACTTCACATAACCGGACTTTTTCATGAGTTTTAACTAACAGAGTGCGAGAATCTCGAGTAACTTACCGCTTGCGCCAGGCTGTCCCGCTATGCCAAAATCACCACGATGAGCACGGCATCGAGCCTGCGAGCGGGTCCGCTCTTGCGGCGCTACCTCGGCGATCGGCGATTCCTGTTGATGCTGCCGCGGGCAGTAGGCCTGCAAGCGCTGCACCCGGTCATCGCGCCCGCGCTGCTCGAGCACGCGCCCAACCGCCTGTGGCTACACAAGAAGCGCAGCGTCTCGCAGATGATCTACCTGGCCTACACCGGGCGCCCGGCGGATTCGGTGATCCGCTTCGCCCACGAGCACGTAAAGGGCGTCGACGACCGCGGGCAGCGCTATCACGCCCTACATCCCGAGGTGTTCCTGTTCCAGCACGCCACCTACGTCGAGACGCTGATGACCACGGCCGACGTGTTCGGCCCACCGCGCACACCCGACGGACGCGAGCAGCTCTATCAGGAATGCCGCGACTGGTACCGGACCTACGGCGTCAGCGATCGACTGCTTCCGTCGACCTGGCCCGCGTTCACCGACTACTTCACCGATGCCTGCGCGACACAGCTCCGGCCCAGCCCCGCCGCGGAGGAGCTACGGAACCAGGTCCTGCGTCCGGACGAATGGATCGTGCGGCACCTGCCCGCGGGCGCCGCACGCGCGATGCAGCATCCCCGCGCGGTCGAACTGTTCGGCATCCGGCCACGTCCGGCCGACGCCGCGGCGCTGCGCGCCGTCGCGGTCGCCGTTCGCGCCGGATACACCCTGGCGCCCCGGCGAATTCGCTACGTGTCGCAGGCCAGGCTCCGGCCTGCGAGATGAGGCGTGGCCGCCGGCTCGGTGAGCAGGCGGCCACGGTTTCCCCTATTCCCCCGGGGGTCAGATGATCGCCTTGTGCTTGCGGATCCGGCGCCGCACATCGGCCATCATCGCGTTCGTTCCGGCGAACCGGATGAACCTCGGAATGAACCGGTTGACGAATCCCACGAACAGGAACAGATTCTCGAATCGCCGCTGATCGGATTCACTCCACTCCACGCCCATCTGCTCGCGGAAATGCGGCGGCAGGAAGCCCGAGGTCAGGAACCGGAGCAGCCCACCGAGCAGCACCCGCAGGTACCACTGGATCATCCGCAGATGCAGCAGGTCGTCGATGTAGGCGCGGAAATCGTCGTCGCACACCACCTGCCGGCACGCCTCGACCCAGTACGCGTCGAAGTCGGCGTGCGTCTTGGGCCACATGTCGGGATGCACCTGCAAGGTGGTGCCGAAGGTGTCGGCGCCCTGATAGAAGTGCTCGAGCTCCTCCGCGTTCATCTTGCCGCACAGCAGCTGATGGGTGTCCTCGTAGCCGATGTAGATCGCCGCCGCCACATACAGCTGCAGATTGCGGTCGAAGGCGTTGTACTTGACCTTCGAATTCGGGCCCGACCTGACCTGCCGATGGGCGACGTTCACCGCTTCGCGCATCGCCCGCTTCTCCTCCTCGGAGCCGAGCACCGCGACCGCAAGATAGGACGCGGTGGTACGCAACCGCTTCCACGGATGCACCATCAGCGCACCCGATTCGACCTTGCTCTCCATCACCCCCGCCGCGACCCCACGATGCGCGAACTGCATCGCGACATTCGCCGCGGCACCGGCGAACGCCCAGAAGTCGAGCGCGTCGGCGATATGCGCGGGCCGTTTGCGCGGCGAGCGGTGATGGTCCGGGATGTGGATGCGTACCTGCTCGAGCGTCAGCGGCGGATGGATCGCCGCCTCCGGACGAGGGACGTGGCCGGGTTCTTCGGCCACGTACATCGCGCTGGCCGGGTCGTCGTAGTCGGGTTCTCCAGGCTTCGCTGCCGTGGTCATCCGGTATTCCTTTCGAGACACGTCCGTTCGGACGTCACAGCCGTTCGATGATCGTCGCGTTGGCCATGCCACCCGCCTCGCACATGGTCTGCAGCCCATAGCGGCCGCCGGTCTGTTCGAGGTGGTTGACCATCGTGGCGAGCAGCCGCGTCCCCGATCCACCCAGCGGGTGGCCGAGGGCGATCGCGCCGCCGCGCGGGTTGACCCGGTCCGGATCGGCGCCGAGTTCGTGCTGCCAGAGCAGCGGTACGGGCGCGAACGCCTCGTTCACCTCGAAGGTGTCCATGTCGTCGACCGTCAGCGAGACCCGTTCCAGCGCTTTGCGGGTCGCCGGGACGACCGCGGTCAGCATGAGCGTCGGGTCGTCGCCCGCCACGGCGAACGAGTGGAATCGGGCGCGCGGGGTCAGCCCCAGCTTCGCCGCCATGCGCTCGCTCATGATCAGCGCCGCCGAGGCGCCGTCGGTCAGTGGCGAGGAGTTGCCGGCGGTCACCGACCAGTTGATCTCCGGAAACCGTTCCAGGAAGGCGGGATCGGTGAACGCGGGACGCAGGCTCGCCAACCCCTCGACGGTGGTCCCCGGCCGGATCGTCTCGTCCGCGTCGAGCTCACCCGCGACCGTCAGCTCGGCGTCGAAACCGCCGGCCGCCGCGGTCGCCGCCGCCAGCCGGTGCGAGCGCGCCGCGAACTCGTCGAGGACCGTGCGGTCCAATTTCCATCGGGCGGCGAGGATTTCGGCGGCGATGCCCTGGTTGATCAGTCCGGCCGGGTACCGCGCCGCGAGCGGGCCGCGCAGCGCGTCCTTGCCCTGGGCGTTGGAGAACATCGGCGCCCGGCTCATCGACTCGACGCCACAGGCGATCGCCACGTCGTAGGCGCCGGCGAGCACACCCTGCGCCGCGAAGTGCACGGCCTGCTGACTCGAACCGCACTGCCGGTCGACCGTGGTGGCCGGCACCGACTCCGGGAAACCCGCGGCCAGCACGGCCGTGCGGGTGATGTTGCTCGACTGCTCACCGCTCTGGGTGACGCATCCGCCGATCACATCGTCGACCAGCGCCGGGTCGATCCCGGTGCGCTCGACCAGTTCGGCCAGCACGCCCGCCAGCAAGGTGGCCGGATGCACCGACGACAACCCTCCGCCGGCTTTACCCCGCCCGGACGGTGTTCGGACAACATCGACGATGACCGCGGACATGATGATCCTCCTGCACAACCGCCGACCCTCGGCGGCACAACGCAATAAGTTAATCACGATTCCGACGGTTTTCATCGCAGATTCCACTACCAAATGCGCGCTAGACCATGTTCGACACCGCATGTTACCGTCAATTCCGCATCAAGCCGGTGGGTCGGGGGCGCGATGCGCACATCGCGTCGGCGCCGGGCGACACAGCCGGGCGCCGACGCGGCCACCACCGAACACCGCAGGACGTCACTCGCGCGATTTTGCTCACAGTCGACAGAATCCGTAGTAACTTAGCGATATCGATCAACGCGGCAGACCGCGAACTATCCAGATTTGCAGCACATTCACTGGGAGATCGCCCCGCCGAACCCGAGTTATCGACAGAATGCTTGGAAACATCATCGGACCGTCAACGACGTCGGCCACCAGCCGTCGACGTGGACCGGTCCTTCGGAAAGGAACACCGGTACCCCATGTTGCGACGGCTGGACAGGCTACTCAGCTACGAGATGAAGGTCTCCGAGTTCCTCGGCACCCTGATCATCATCGGCATCCCGTACGGGCTCGTCGGGGTCGTCTGGACCCTCACCCACACCGCTCATCTGCGCAATCTCTACGGCGTCGACCTGGTTATCTCGTTCCTCGGGTCGATCGTGTGCTGGCCGGTGCTCACCTTCGCGAATGTGACGATGACCTGATGATGGCACTGGTCTGGGTCATCGACATCGTGGTGACCGTCGTCAAGATTCTGGGCGGCCGGACGCGGGTCAATCCCGTTCTGCGCGTAGGCATGTGGGTCGCGCTGCTGTGCGTCGTCGCCGTCGGTGTCGCCGCGGTCGCCGGCCTCGTCATTCTCCTCGAACGCTGGCTGACCACGCTCTGAGCGGCCGCGACATCTCCCGCACAGCAAGAAAGGACCGGTGCAGCGTGACCTCCACCCAGCATCCACCGGCGGGTACCGCGCCGCCGGAACCGGCCACCGAACCGTCCGAGGTAGGCCGGATCGCCGACAGCGTCTCCGGGCTCTGGCAACGCCACCCCCAGCAATCCGTCGAAACCCTGGGCAGGCAGGTCCTGCTCGGCCGGGCCGCGATCGTGCAGCTGTTCCTGTCGATCGTGCAGCGACGCTTCCCGTTCCAGGAGTTCGTCCGCCAGTGTGCCTTCATGGCCAATGTCTCGGCCGTGCCGACCGCGTTCGTCGCGATTCCGGTCGCGGTCGTCGTGTCCATCCAGGTCGGCGCGCTGGTCAACCAGGTCGGCGCCACCACCTTCATCGGTGCCGTCGCCGGGCTCGGCATCATCCGCCAGGGCGCGCCGCTGGTGACCTCGCTGATGATCGCCGGCGCGGTCGGCTCGGCCATCTGCGCCGACCTCGGCTCACGCACGATCCGGGAGGAGATCGACGCCATGAAGGTGATGGGCGTCGATCCGGTACGCAGGCTGGTCGCCCCGCGACTGGCCGCGGCGGTCCTGGTGAGCATGCTGCTGTGCGGGTTCATCGTGTTCGTCGGTTTCGCGACCGCGTACATGTTCAACGTCTACGCCCAGCGCGGCACCCCCGGCTCGTTCATCAGCTCCTTCGCCTCCTTCGCCGTCGCCAACGATCTGCTCGTCGCGCTGGTGAAGGCGGCGATCTTCGGTGTACTCACCGCGATCATCGCCTGCGACACCGGGTTGCACACCAAGGGCGGCCCGGGCGGGGTCGCGAACGCGGTCAACTCGGCGGTCGTCACCTCGGCGCTGATGTTGTTCGCCACCAACATCATCATCACCCAGCTCTACAACACGCTGTTCCCCGCGAAGGTGGTGTGACGTGGCTGCCGAATACATTCCGCCCGCGCTGCGTCCGGTCCGTGCCGTCGGCGCGGCCGCCAAGATCCCGGTCCAGGCGAACCAGCGCATCGGCCACCAGGCCATCGTCTTCTTCCAGGCCCTGATCGCCATCCCGTTCACCCTGCGCCACTACCGCAAGGAGGTCGCGCGTCTGGTCGCCGACGTCGGCTGGGGCAACGGCTCGGTGATCGTCGGCGGCGGCACCGTCGGTGTCGTCGTCGTGCTGTGTGCCTTCGGCGGCATCACGGTCGGCATGGAGTCCTACTCCGCGCTCAACCTGCTGACGATGGGTCCGCTCACCGGCGCGATCTCGGGATTCGCCACCACCCGCGAGATCGCGCCGATCCTGGCGACGCTGGCCTTCGCGATCCAGTCCGGGTGCCGGTTCACCGCCCAGCTCGGCTCGATGCGGATCTCCGAGGAGATCGACGCGCTGGAATCGATCGCCATCCGGCCGCTGCCCTACCTGGTGACCACCCGGATGATCGCGGCCACCGTCACCATCGTGCCGCTCTACACGATGGGCCTGGCGGTGTCCTACCTCGCCACCAAGCTGTCGGTGCTGGTCCTTGGCGGCACCACCGCGGGCACCTACGACCACTACTTCTTCCAGTTCCTGGTCGGCGGGGACCTGTTCTTCTCGCTGTTCAAGGTGGTGGTGTTCGTCCTGCTCGCCGCCTTCATCCAGTGCTACTACGGTTTCGTCGCCTCCGGCGGCCCCGAAGGTGTCGGGGTCGCGGCCGGCCGGGCCATCAAGATGGTCATCGTCGTGATGGTCTTCACCAATCTGTTTCTCACCCTTGCTATCTGGGGCATCGACCCCGGATTCCGGATTTCGGGATAGGTCGCATGATTCTCGATCCCAGTGGCCGCGGCCCCAGGCCTGTCCAGCTCACGCTGGCGGGGCTGGCGGTGATCACCGCGTTCGCGGTCGCGCTGTATCTGCTCGCACTGCGCTACAACGGCGAGTTCGAGGACACCGTGGTGGTCGGCGCCGACCTCACCAGTACCGGCGACGGACTACCCCAGCGCGCCGACGTCAAATTCCGCGGCATGGTCGTCGGCGCCGTCGCCTCCGTGGAGATGGTCGCCAAAGGCGAACGCCAGCACGCCACCCTCGAATTGAAACCCGGACTGGCCGAGACGATCCCGGACACGGTGACCGCGCGCGTTGTCCCCGACAACATCTTCGGCGTCTCCTCCATCCAGCTCGTCGACAACGGCGGCACCGCCACCGGCCTGCGGGCGGGCGCCACTATCGCCGAGGACACCAGCGAGGCGACGATCCAGCTGCAGTCCACCCTCAACACCCTGCGCGATGTGCTCGACAACATCCAGCCCGAGAAGCTCGGCCGGGTACTGGCCACCCTCTCGGCGGCACTCGACCCGAATTCCCGGGTACCCGGTTCCACCATCGAGCGTCTCGACCAGTGGCTCACCGCGGTGCATCAGATTCCCGAGATCGGCGACCTGCTGGGCAACCTCGGCCGCGCCACCACGGCACTGAGCCAGTCGGCGCCGGAACTGGTCGGCGTGCTGGCGGACTCGGTCACCTCGGCCCGCACCCTCAACGAACACCGAGCCCAGTTGGTGGAGCTGCTGGTACAGGGCAACAGCGCGGTCGACTCGGTGAACGCGCTCTTCGCCGCGAACCCCGATTCCGGCAAGGAGCTGGTCGCTGGTCTGGACGGGCTCTTCGGCGGCATCGCCAAGGATCCCGGCGCACTGCAGTCGACGGCGGCCAACCTCAATGCCTCGATCCAGAAACTGCAGCAGACATTCACTTTCGGTCCGCGCAGGCAGATGGCCTGGCGCCTGAATGTCTCGTTCACGCCGTTCCAGCAGTACACCGCGCAGGACTGCCCGCGCTACGGCGAGATGACCGGTCCCCGCTGCGGCGGTCCGACGGTGCCGGAGGTGGCGCCGCCACAGGAATACCCGGACAGCATGATTCCGCGGCGGCTGGAGTCGGCCGGGCCCGCCCCGGTGGTGCCCACCCTGCCGATCCCGGGTCTGCCCACGCTGCCCGAGGTCACCGTGCCGACGCTGCCCGGGCTACCCATGATCCCCGGCCTGCCCGCTATTCCGGGCATCACCGCACCCGCGGCGGCCGTCGATCCGGCCCCCGCAGGCACGCCGGCGGCGCAGCCGCGCTCACTCACCGGGATCGCCGCGGTGTCCGCGATCGTCGGCGGCGCGCCGAACTTCACCCAGCTGCTGCTGCTCGGGTCGATCCTGGGCAACCTGCCGCTCGTCCCCGCTACCGAAGGTGGTGTCCAACAGTGAAATACACCAAGGCAGCAGTCGGTTTCAGCCTGTTCGTCGTGCTCGCCACGGTGCTCACCTACACGATCTGGTCCACCCTGCAGCGCACCGTCCCCGGCGACACCGACGACTACTCCGCCGTCTTCACCGATGTGCTCGGCCTGCGGGTCGGCGATGACGTGCGGATGGCCGGTGTCCGGGTGGGCCGGGTCGAGGCGATCGACTTCGACGACAACTACACCGCCAGGGTCGATTTCCGGATCCAGTCACGTCAGCACCTCACCGACACCACCAAAGCGCTGGTGCGGTACCAGAATCTGATCGGCCAGCGCTACATCGCGCTGGCGCCCGGCGCCGAAGCGGGCGCGACGGTGCCGGCCGGCTACCGGATTCCGCTGGCGAACACCGAACCGTCCTTCGACGTCTCGGCCCTGCTGTCGGGCTTCGAACCGCTGTTCAGTGTGTTGCAGCCCGATCAGATCAATTCGCTGTCCGAGACGCTGATCCAGGCGTTGCAGGGCAACGAGGTGTCGCTGTCGGCGCTGATCACCCAGGCCGCCGAGCTGGCCGGTACCTTCGGGGCGCGCGATCAGATCCTCGGCGACGTGCTCACCAATCTCAGCAGTGTGCTGGCCGGTCTGGCCAACCGCAGCGACGAGCTGGAAACCCTGATCACCCAGACCCGCAGCCTGATGGACGGCTTCTACGCCGAGGGCGAGTCGCTCAAGAGCTCGGTCGAACGGGTGTCCGGGGCGACCAACTCGCTGGTCTCGCTCATCGGGCAGGTTCAGCCCGGCGTGGCCGAGGCCCAGCGCAACGCGACCACCGGGGTGATGATGCTGCTCTACAACGGCGCCGCCCTCGATCGCGGCGCGGTCGAACTTCCCGACTTCCTCAACGGTGTCGCCCGATTCACCGGCTATGGCACCTACGGCAACGCCTACTTCTGTGGTCTCGACGTCTCCCTGTGGGGCGTCCTGCTCCCCGAAGGCCTGTTCTCGCAGGTCGGCGGCAATTCACATTCGGGGGTGTGCCGATGATCCGGCCGCGTATACCAGGCTTCCTGCGTGGCAATCGCCAGCTGCGGCTCGGCCTGATCGCCGCGTCCACCGTGGTGGTGTTGCTGGGCGGGTCGAGCGTGCTGTCGCGGATCCAGCTGGGTGACAAGACCGTTCACGCCGAATTCGCCCAGGCGGCCGGCCTGCGGCCCGGCGCGACCGTGGACATCTCCGGGATCGAGGTGGGCGAGGTTCAGGAGGTGAAGCTGGTCGACGACAAGGTCGACGTTGCCCTGCGCATCCGCGACGACATCCGTCTCGGCCCCAACGCCCAGGCATCGATCGAGATGTCGACCATTCTCGGCCGATTGCACGTCGACCTGCACCCGGGCGATGGAAAGGGACTGCCGGACAACCGAATTCGGATCGAGAACACCACGGTCCCCTACAACCTGAGCAAGGTCATCCGGGACCCGCAGTACAGTTCCTCGTTCGAGCGGATCGAACGCATCGACCCCCAGAAACTGCGCACCGCTCTCGACGTACTCACCCAGCAGCTGGGCGACTCCCCCGCCATGGCGGTCCAGGCGCTCGACAGCATCGGCGCGCTGGCCCAGGTGATCAACAGCAGGCGCGACGAGGTCGACACCTTGTTGAAGAGCATGGATCAGGTCTCGCAACTGGTTTCCGACAACCGCAACAGCGTGCTCGTGCTGCTGACCAGGGGCGAGGCGATCGGCGCCGCGGTGCAGCAACGGCAGACCCTGCTCACCCAACTGCTCGACAACGTCGCGGCGATGTCGGCCTTGCTGCAGGAGATGGGCATCGAGAACAACGGTGAGCTCGCCCCGCTGATCCAGAACCTGAACACCATGGCCGACGGCCTGACCAAGAACAAGGAGAACCTGGACCGGATCTATGAGATCGCCCCGGTGACCTTGCGCCAGTTCAACAACGTGCTGGGCAACGGACCCTATGGCGATATCTGGGCGCCGTGGCTCTTTCCGGACAACTGGCTGTGCTTCGCGCAGGCCGTGCAGGGGTGCAACTGATGACTTTCACTCGCAGAAACAAGCTCGCGGCGGTGTGCCTGGCCGCCGCGCTGGTATCGGGCTGCTCGCTGCTGCCCGACAGTGTGACCCGATTCGGCGATCAGGTGCTGAGCGAGCGCAAGCGGATCAGCGCCGACTTCGAGAACGTGGCAGGCCTGTACGCGGGCAACGAGGTCGCGGTGCTCGGGGTGCCGGTCGGCGTGGTCGATTCGGTGACCCCGCGCGGCAGCTACGTCGAGGTGGTGATGTCGGTCGACCGCGAGGTGCGAATTCCCGCGGACGCGATGGCGGCGCTGGTGTCACCACAGTTGATCACCAATCGGCACGTCGAGCTGGCACCGGCCTACACCGGGTCGGGTCCCGAACTCGCCGACGGCGCGCATCTGCCGCTGACCCGCACCAGGACACCGGTCGAACTCGACCGGATCCTGGCGAATTTCGATCAGCTGGGCGAGGCGCTGAAGGGCGACAACCAGACCGGTCCGATGGCCAGCCGGGTGCTGTACCCGCTGCTCGACGGCAACGGTGACCGGCTGCGCGAGACCCTCGACGAACTCTCGGCGGCCTTCGAGCTCACCTTCGCCAACAAGGATCAGATCTCCAACACCATCGTGAAGCTCGGCGAGATCACCCAGATCATCGCCGAGAACGATCAGACCGTCCGCGATTTCAGCGGCCGCCTCACCGAGCTGATCGCCCTGTTCGGTCAGCAGTCCCCCGGTCTGCAGGCGGTGCTGGCCCAGCTCGACGACTTCATCACCAACACCTCCTCGGTGGTCGGTCAGAACGAGGACCAGCTGGCGGGCGCGGTGACCAAGTTCGTCGCGATCGCGGCCCAGATGCGCGCCAACGCACGCAATCTCACCGAGGTCATCGACGTCGGTCCGCTGATGTTCCAGAACTTCGACAATGCCATCAGCCGCGAACACCAGGCCCTGCGCCTGCACGGTCTGCTCGACAAGGTGATCCTCGACGGCGAGGCGCTGTCGCTGTTCTGCGAGCGGGTCCAGATGCGTCTGGACGGTTGCCGAACCGGCAAGATCTCCGACATGGGCCCCGATTTCGGGTTGACCGCCGCGCTGCTGGGACTGACGAAATGAACCTGCGTTCCACCACCGCGGCGGTCCTGTGCACCGTCGCCGTGGCCTCCACCAGTGCGTGCGGCCTGACCGTGGCCGAGCTGCCGATGCCCGAGCCCGGCATCGGCGGGCCGGGCTACACCGTGCACGCCACCTTCCGCGACGCGCTCAACCTGCCCGATCGCGCGCATGTGAAGATCGGCGGCACCGATATCGGTGTGGTCACCGGCATTTCGACCACCTCGTTCCTGGCCGATGTCGAGATGCTGATCCGCGAGGACATCCAGTTGCCCGCGGGCACCACCGTCGAACTGCGCCAGGCGACCCCGCTGGGCGACATCTTCGTCGCCATGACACTGCCCAGCGCCGACCAGGCCGGACCGCCGTTGCGCGAGGGCGCGACCATCGGCACCGAGCACACTGCCTCGGCGGCCTCGGTCGAGCAGCTGATGATGTCGATCTCGATGCTCATCAACGGCGGCGGGCTCAACCAGGCGGCAAGGGCCACCGCCGAACTCAACTCCATCTTCGCAGGCAAGGCCCCGCAGTTGCAGCATCTGATCGGCGAGATGACCGCGGTCATCGCCGCGCTCAACGCGCGCACCGGCGATCTGGACGCCACCCTGTCCGGACTGTCGGTGCTGACCGGCGAACTGGCCAGTCGCAAAACCGAACTCGGCGCCGCCGCCGACAGCTTCCCCCAGTTGATCGGGTTGTTCGCCGAGAACAATCAGGCCATCGTCGACCTGATCGACAAGCTGGCGGTGACCACCGACGCGCTCGGCGATTTCAGCACCTCCAACGGAGCGCAATTCGTGAGCCTTTTCCAGAGCGTGCAGAACCTGATGTCGGGGTTCTCGCAGATGGGCGACGATCTCACCGGCACGCTCGAGGGATTCCATCAGATGTATCCGCACGTGATGGACAGCCTGCGCGGCCCGAACCTGGCCGTCGGCGGAACCCTGTCCTACCTCGATATCGGCGCGTTGAGCGATCCGATCGGCAGCCGCTGGCCGGAGACCGGTGACGTGCCGATGTTCCTCGGCAGCATCGCCGAGGTGATCGCCAAGGTCACCGGCCGGCTCAACAGCACGCCACAACCCCCGGCGCAGGAGGGACCCCGATGAATTCACCGTTGTGGCAATGGCTGGTGCGCCGCCGCGTCGCGGTCGCCAATCTCGGCCTGATCGTGGTGCTCGTGCTGGGCAGCCTGTATCTGGGCGGTGCGGTGCTGCGGATCGACCCGACCAGGTCCGATTTCGCGGTCACCGTGCACCTGGCGACCTCCGGCGGGCTCACCGTTGGCAGCGATGTGACCTTCCGCGGCGTCCGGGTCGGCCGGGTCGAGGACGTGCGGGTCGCCGGTGACGGGATCGCCGCGGTCGCCCAGATCTCCGACGACGTCCGGATTCCGGTCGGCGGCACGGTGACGGTCGCCCGGCTGTCCGCGGCAGGCGAGCAGTACCTGGATTTCCGGCCCGTGTCGGAATCCGGTCCCTTCCTGCGCGACGGCGCGGTGATCGACCGTGCCTCGACGGCGGTGCCGGTGCAGATGCAGTCGGTGCTCGGCAATCTGGGCGGCCTGGTCGGCGGTATGAATCCCGAACGGCTCACCGTGATCGTCGACGAACTCGACAAGGCGCTGGCAGGCGGGCCCGACGGCTTGCGCAACATGATCTCCGGGATCAGCAGGGCGATGGCCGGACTCACCGACCTGCTCCCCCAGACCGAGAACCTGCTGCGCAACCTCGAGGTCATCGCCGCCACGACCGCGCACGCGCAACCGGACCTGGGCACCGTCACCCAGGCGGGTAGCGCCCTGTTCCAGCAGTTCACCGCCGCCGACGCCGAACTGCGCCATCTGCTCGAGCAGGGTCCGGGACAGCTCGCCACCCTCGGCGGTTTCATCTCGCGCACCCAGAACCCGATCACCGATCTGGTGACCAACTTCGTGGCTATCACCCGGGCGGCCAAGCTACGCCAACCCGCCATCGAGGTGCTGTTCCCCTCGCTGAGCCGTTTCGCGGAAGCAGTCGGCGTCCCCGCTCATCACAACGCCTACTACACCCTCGTCGATCCGTGGCCGCGCCCGACGTGTGACTACGAGAGCGTCCCGACCGTGCCGACCACCCCCACTACCGACACCAGGGTGCGGCTCTACAACTACTGCGTCACCGACAATCCCGCCCTGCAGATCCGCGGTTCGGCCAACGCGCCGCGACCGGCGGGCCCGGACAACGGAGCGGGCCCGCCGCCCGGCGTGACCGGCAACGAACTGTCCCAGCCCGCGGTGCCAGCACCCCGTTAGGAGTCCCGATGAGCAACGACGAAAACACCTCGACCACAACGACATCCGAAGTCGCCGAGCCCGCCGCGACGGCGCCCACGATCGAGCAGAAGACCACCGAACCCGGCAGGTGGTGGGAGATCGACCGGAAAACGCTCGGCCTGCGCGGCGCCGCGGCGGTCGTGCTCGGCGCATCGGTGGCGACCTCGCTGGTGCTGTTCCTGGAGAACAAGGACAGCAAAGATCTCCTCGCCGCTCAGCAGCGGGCCCGCGAGGCCGCCTGCCACTATGGCCCGATTCTGGCCGACTACGACAGCAAGCGCCTCGACACCTATTTCAAGGCCGTTCTCGATGGGGCGACCGGCGACTGGAAAAAGCAGTTCGAGTCGACCAGCACCGAACTGCGCGATGCCCTCACGCAGGGAGAAGTCGTCTCCAAGACCACCGACAGCCAGTGCGCGCTGCGCACCGGCGACGAGACCTCCGCCGAGGCGATCGTGGTGATCGGAACGACCATCTCGAGCCTCGGCACCGAGCACAAGGCCAAGCCCGGCCAGTTGTCGATGGTGCTCAGCCTGCGCAACGACGACGGCCGGTGGCTGGTCGAGAAAGTGAATTCCCCGCTGACGACGGCGCCCGCGCAGTGACCGAACCCGGCGCGCTATCCCCCCGGCACACCGGCCGCTCCCCGCGCGCGGCGAAGGCCAGGACGTCGGGCAAGCACGCCGACGAACCGGCCGCGGATTCCGCGGCGCGTGCGGTCCGGCGCAGGCCGAAGAACCGGCGGGCGCAGATCGCCGCGGAATCGGCGGCAGCGTTCGGCGCACACGGCTATCACGGCGTGAGCATGGACGACATCGCCCGGCGTCTCGACATCAGTTCGACCGCGCTGTACCGGCACTTTCCGAGCAAGTACGCGCTGTTCCGCGCCGAACTGCTGCGCCTGTCCGGACTCGCGCTGCACGCCGTCGAACTGCCCGAGGACGCAGCGGGCTGGTCTCCGTGGCAGCGCCTCGACCATGTGCTGGGCGCCATCGTCGCCGCGACCATCGCCAACCGGCCCACCGCCGCCCTGGCTCGCTGGGAACGCCGCTACCTCGAACCCGACGACCATCAGGAGTTCAACGATCAGTTCGCCGCGGCGATCGCGAGCCTGCGCGCACGCATCGGCGAGGTCAGGCCCGAGCTGGACGGCCACGATCGCGCGGCGCGGGCGGTGTCGATCTTCGCCGTGATCAGCAGCATCGGCGATCACCATGCGACCGTTCCCGCGAAAACTCTTGCCGTGCTGCTTCGTTCGACGAGCTGGGCGATGATCGACGCCGATCTGACCGATCGGGCTGCCACCGCGACGGCACACCGGAGCACGGGGCGGGCGCAGCCGTTCAAACACGAACTGGTGCTACACAAGGCGGTCGAGCTGTTCCACGAGCGCGGGTATCCGAACGTCAGCGTGGAGGACATCGCCGCGGCCGCCGAGCTGTCCTCCGCGTCGGCGGTCTACCGCTACCACCGCAGCAAGAGCGATCTGCTGGTCGCTGCCTTCCGGCGGGCGGCGGATCGGGTCTCCGCGGCGATCAGACCGGCGACAGCCGCCGCCGACACCCCGGCCGGGGCGCTGGGCACGCTGATCGACCTGTATGTGTCCGGGTCGTTCGCCGAACGCGCGCTGACCTTCGTCTACTACGCCGAGTTCCGCCATGTGGAGCAGACCGATCAGGTGACCCTGCGCCATCTCCAGCAGTTGATCGTCACCGAGTGGGCGCGGCTGGTGGTCGGGGCAAGGCCAGAACTGTCGATGGGCGAGGCGCGCATCCTGGTGCACGCCGCGTTCAGCCTGGTCGTCGATCTGGGACGCACCTTCGGCGACGTCGGAATCTGCCCGCAGGACACCGTGATCCAACTCCTCGAGACCATCATCCTCGGCCGGCCGCTGGCACGATAGCCGCCACCCGGTGCCCGGTGCGCGGCGTCCGGACCTGCACATCGAATCCGGACGCCGCGACTACTCGATCGCCCGTCCGCCGCGACAGAGTTCGCCGGCTGCCGCAGAGGCGCGCGAGGGAGGCACGACGCGCGATCGCTGTGTGGCGTGGGGTAATTACGCCGCCCTCGTCGTCGCCGGGCACTTCGAACGGTACCGGTTCATATGAGAATTGTCATCAACTTATCTTCATTTTCAGATCACACCTCATGCGTGAATATTGCCGATTTGCAGGCCAGTTCGAGAGAACCCTCAGTAACATAAATCTCGGGGTATCGGAACCCGGCACCGGCGCGCACACGCCGGAACGTCCGGGCAGACGACTGGACAAGACATGGGAATCAACTGGCAGTCCTCGCGACGTGGATTCATGAGATCGGCCGCCGTCGGCGGCATCGCCGCCGCCTGGACCCTACGGTCGACCAACCGCAGGGCGGCGGCAGCGCCGGGTGGCCGCACCGTCGCCGTCTTCGGCGCCGGGCCCGCAGGCCTGACGGCCGCGCACGAACTCGCCGAACGCGGCTTCGCGGTCACCGTCTACGAACGCCTCGGCGCCCCGGGCGGGAAGTGCCGCAGCATCTTCAGCGACCAGGCACTGCCCGGCGAGCACGGCTTCCGCAGCTTCTTCGGCTTCTACCACAACCTGCCCGACACCCTGCGCCGGATTCCGTTCCGCGGCAATCGCAACGGCGTCCACGACAACCTAGTCCGCCTCGACGCGGCGATGATCGCGGGCGTGGGACGCAGCAACCTGACCATCCCGCTGCCGTTTCCGCTGCCGTTCAGCCGGATACCGCTGACACCACGGCAATTCGCCGACTCGTTCGTCTCGGTGTTCGAGACGCTGTTCCGGCTGCCGCCGCACGAAGCGCTCTTCGCCGCCGAACGGCTGGCTGTCTATGTCTCCAGCTGCGACGAACGCAAACTCGGCCAGTGGGAACGGATGAGCTGGACCGAATTCGCCGGCCTGGACAACGCCTCGGCCGAATACAGCCGCTTCCTCGGCGACGGGTTCATCCGCGCGCTGGTGGCGACGAAATCCCGCAACTGCAGCGCGCATTCGATCGGGCTGGTCGGCGAGGAATACGTGTGGTCGCTGCTGAATCTCAACAACGACGGTGACGGCCGCGGCAACGACCGGGTGCTCAACGGGCCGACCTCGGAGACCTTCATCGATCCCTGGGTCACCCATCTGCGTTCACTCGGTGTCACATTCGCGCTGGGCGCGCAGCTGTCGGGCTTCGAGACCGACGGAGCGCATATTCGCGCGGCGACGGTGACCGACAGCTCCGGCGCCAGGCACAGCGTCGAGGCCGACTACTACGTCAGCGCGATACCGCTGGACAAGGCGCCCGCGGTGTTCGCCGACGACGTTCTCGCCGCCGATCCCCGCCTCGAATCGATCTCCCGGCTGCAGTCGGCCTGGATGGTCGGCATCCAGTTCTTCCTGCGCAGACGGGCAGACCTGGCCGCGGGCCACGTCGCCTATGTCGACTCGCCGTGGAGCCTCACCTCGATCAGCGAGGCGCAGTTCTGGCGGACACCGCTCACCGGCTACGGCGACGGCGCGGTCACCGACGTGCTGTCGGCGATCATCTCCGACTGGGAGGAACCGGGCGTGTTCACCCGTAAGACCGCCGCACAGTGCACCCCGGCCGAAATCGCCGCGGAGACATGGGAACAGCTCAAAGCACACGTCAACAAGATCGGCGACGAGCCACTCACCGACGACATGCTGCATTCGTGGATGATCGATCCCGCCCTGCGCGACCCCGGCACCCCCGACGTGTCCTACGACGACGCCATCTTCATCCAGAATCCGGGCTCGTGGGCCGACCGCCCCGACGCGACCACCGCCATCGACAATCTCTTCCTGGCAGGCGACTGGATCCGCACCCAGATGAATGTCGCGTGCATGGAAGGCGCGAACGAAGGCGGACGGCTGGCGGCCAACGCAGTGCTGCACGTCAGCGGCTCCGCGGCGGGCCGGGTCCCGATCACCCCACGATTCCGGATGCCGCTGTGGGAGCCACTCAAACTGGCCGACAGCGCCCTGTACCACGCCGGCCAGCCCAACGCTTTCGACCTGATCGACCGCAGGTACCCGGTCCGCTGACCACGCGCGCGTCCGGCCGGGTGCCGGCCGGACGCCTGCTCCCTCGCTCCAAGCGGCCGCCCTTCGCGGCCGCGGAAGGTGGCATCATCATGCGCCCCGCCCCTCTCGCCGCGACCACGATCCTCGCGGCAGGCCTGCTCGTCTCCGGTTCGGCACGTGTCACCGCACCGGCGGCGCGCGAATTCCCCACTCCGCCCGTCGCTGTCGAAACGATGCCTGCGGAGTCGACGGTTGTCGGTCTGCTGGCGCCCACTCCGCCCGTCCCGCGCAAGCTGCGCACGGCGGCGCCGCCGATCGAGCCCGCGCCGCCCGTCGTGGTCACTCCGGCCGGTGCCACGGGCGGGTTCGGGATCCCCGAGACTGTCCTGGCGGCCTATCGCAATGCCGAACTGTCCCTGCAACTCTCGGCGCCAGGGTGCGGTGTGAGCTGGCATCTGCTTGCCGGGATCGGGAAGATCGAGTCCGACCACGCCGACCGGGGAAACACCGATGCCGCCGGCACGACGCTGCGGCCGATCTTCGGGCCCGCGCTCGACGGCACGCTGCCTGGCAACGAGGTGATCCCCGCCGCCGAGGGTGGATTCGTGCGCGCGGTCGGCCCGATGCAATTCCTGCCGAGCACCTGGAGCCGGTACGCCACCGACGGAAACGGCGACGGCACGGCCGACCCGCACAATGTCTTCGACGCCACCCTGGCCGCGGCCCGCTACCTGTGTGCCGACGGGACCGATCTGCGCGACACCGCGGCGCGGCAGCGTGCGGTGCTCCGCTACAACTATTCGGCGAGTTACGCCGCCGACGTACTCGGCTGGTCGGAGCGTTACCGCACGGGCGGGTCCCCGGTCCACGTCGACCTCGTCACCGTGCCGTCCGCCCCCACCCTGCCCCTGGACGACACCGCACCCGACACTCCCTCCCCCGCGGTCGAAGCGCCACTGACGCTCGAACCCATGGCACCGGCCCCGGCTCCATCGCCCGAGCCGGTGATCCTGGTGTCGCTGCCGGTGATCGGCGCCATCGAATGCGGGATCCTGTGCGGTGACCACCCGACGGGCACGCAGCGGCCACCGGCCGAACCCGACCCGGCACCCGGCCCGCAGATCACGCTGCCGCTTGGCGTCAGCATTCCCCTGCCGATGCCACAGGGCTGAGCTGTGCTGCGCACATCGGATCAGCGGCGGCGAGATCCTCGTGTCGCCATTGTCGGCGGCGGAATGTCGGGCATCTGCATGGCGACCACCCTGCTGCGCGCCGGCCTGTCGGATTTCGTGATCTTCGAGAAGGGACCGCGGTTCGGTGGTACCTGGCGCGACAACACCTATCCCGGCCTGACCTGCGATGTCCCGTCCCGGTTCTATCAATTCAGCTATGCCAGGAATCCGTCGTGGAGCCGGTTCCTGGCGAGCGGGGCCGAGATCGACGACTACTTCACCGCGGTGGCCCACCGATACGGACTCGAAGGAATGACCCGATTCGGGGTCGAGGTCACCGCCGTGCACTTCGACGGCGACCAGTGGTCGGTCCGGACTGCCGACGGCGACCGGGAATCGTTCGACTTCGTGGTCTGCGCCACCGGGATCCTGCACCACCCACGCCTACCCGGCCTCCCCGGTCTCGGCGAATTCGGCGGTGCGGCATTCCATTCGGCGCGCTGGGACCACGCCGCACCGATGGCGGGGGCGCGCGTGGGCGTCATCGGATCGGGGTCGACCGGCGTCCAGATCGTCACCGCGCTCGCGGGTACCGCCGCCAAGGTCACGATGTTCGACCGGTCACCGCAGTGGGTGCTGGCGATCCCCAATCCCCGCTACCCCCGGTGGGCGAGCGCGATCCGCCGACGTCTGCCACTCCTGGACACCGTCAGCTATCACGCCCTCCGGCTGACCTCCGAGTTCTGCTTCGACGCGTTGATCAGGCCGGGCCTGCGGCGCGCACTGGTCGAATGGTGGTGCAGGCGGAACCTGGCCTCGGTCCGCGATCCCGCACTGCGCCGGGCACTGACCCCACGGGACGCGCCGATGTGCAAGCGGCTCATCGTCTCCGACGGGTTCTATCGCGCGGCGCAGCGCGAGGACGTCGCCGTGGTGAGCGACCCGATCGACCGGGTCGAGCGGTCCGGTGTGGTGACCGTCGACGGCACCCTGCACGAGCTCGATGTCCTGGTGTCGGCCACCGGATTCGAGTCGCACGCCTACATGCGCCCGATCCGGGTGACCGGACGCCAGGGGCGCGTGCTCGACGAGGAATGGGGTGGCAGTCCGCGCGCGTTCCACACCGTCGCCCTGCCCGGTTACCCGAATCTGTTCGTGCTGATCGGGCCGCACAGTCCTGTCGGCAATTTCCCCCTCACCGCGGTCGCCGAGTGGCAGGCCGAGCACGTCACCGCCTGGCTACAACGTTGGCGCCGTCACGAATTCACGACGGTCGAGCCAACCGAGGCCGCCACCGGGCGCTTCAACGACCGTATCGACGACGCCTTCGCCCCGACCGTCTGGGCGACCGGCTGCCAGAGCTGGTACCGCGACGCCGACGGCCTGCCGACGGTGTGGCCCTGGAGCCCTGCCGCGCACCGCCGTCTCATGCGACGGGCACCGAACGACGCGAACTACCTGTTCGACGGTGCGCGACACCACTAGGCGCACGGACAGCTACAGCATCCGCTGCCTGCCGTACGCGGCGAATTCCGACTCCAGCGCCTGTTTGTCCGCTTCGGTCATGCGGCGGTAGTGCGGTTCGCCCCGGCCCGCCCACCGGTGGACCGGTTCGTCGGTGCGCCAGGCCTGCTCCTGGAGTTCGCGCTTGAGCACCTTGTTCGACCCGGTCACCGGGAGGTCGGCCGAGACGCGCAGGAACCGGGGTGTGCCTTTGCTGCCGAGATCGTCCTGGGTACAGAGGAATTCGGTGAACTCGGCGACATCGAAGCAGGCCGGATCGGCGACTTCGACCGCGGCCATGACCTGATCGCCCGAACGTGGGTCGGGCACCCCGAACACGGCGGCGGCGATGACCGCGGGGTGACGGCGCAGGACCTGTTCGATCATGAGTGCCGAGGTGTTCTCGCCGTCGACCCGGATCCAGTCGCCCTTGCGGCCGGCGAAGTACAGGTATCCGTCGGTGTCGAGGTAGCCCAGATCCCCGGTCCAGTACCAGCCGTTGCGAATGCGGTCGGCGTCGGCGACCTCGTTCTTGTAGTAGCCCTCGAAGGCGAGCGCGCCCGCTTTGTCGATCATTTCCCCGATGGCCTCGTCGGGATTGCGGACCCGGCCGTGCTCGTCGAGTTCGGCCCGCGCGCACTCCCGCAGGGTGTCCGGATTCACCACCGCCACACCGGGATGCGCGGGCCTGCCGAGGGCGGCGGGTGGTGCGGCGGGATCCAGGGCCGCCAGACTCGGGCCCTCACTGGAGCCGTACCCCTCGAACAGTTCCGCGCCGAAGCGGCGGCGGAACTCGTCCTGATCGGCCACCGACGCCTCGGTGCCGAACCCCCGCACCAGCGTATTGTCCGAATCCGTCGCGGCTTCGGGTGTGGCGAGCAGGTATCCCAGTGCTTTGCCGACGTAGGTGAAGTAGGTCGCGCCGAAGTGCCGCACATCCGGAAGGAACTGCGACGCCGAGAATTTCGGGGTCAAACAGATCGTGGCGCCGACCGACAGGGCAGGCGCCCACAACGCCATGATGGCATTGCCGTGGAACAACGGCATACAGCAGTAGTCCACGTCGTCGCGTACGTGCCCGAACTTCGCCGCGGCGGCATAGGCGACAACGGCGAGGCGGCGCTGGGTGCACCGCACCGCTTTCGACGTGCCGGTGGTACCCGAGGTGAACAACAGCAGCAGCAATTCCGCCGGCCCGCCCACCGCCGTTGGCGGCACGCGGTGGGCATCGATCCGGGTGGCGTAGCCGGGATCGTCGACCAGCAGGAACCGATCCGCGGTGAGGCCGAGATCCAGCTGCCGCAGCCGCGCCATCCCCGCGGCGTCGGTGACGATCAGCTGGCAGTCGACGTATCGCACATCGGCGGCCAGCTGGGTGCTGCCCCTGGTCGGATTGAGACCCGCCACCGTCGCGCCCGCCAGCGCCGCCGCGCCGAGCCAGAAGACGAAATCGGGCACGTTGTCCAGCAGCACGCCGATGTGGAAGGGGCCCTCGCGGCGCAGGGTGCGGGCCAGTTCCGCGCGGGCGGCCGACTCGTGCACGACCGCGTCCCAGGTCCAGTCGGTGTCGCGGGTGCGCAGGCCGAGGCGCTGGTCGCCGAGCCGGTCGAGCAGCATGCTCGCGATATCCGCCCGGTGCGCGTCCGTTCGTTGCGTCATCGTCACGCGCCCGGGTGTACGAGTTCGACGTATTCGCGCGGCAATTCGTCGAAGGTCAGCTTGCGGATCTCCGCGGGTCCGGAGTGATACGAATCCTCACCTTCGATGCGGCCCTCGGCATCGATCGGCCACAGCAGCAGCTGACGGAACACGACCAGGTAGTCGGCGGCCGGATCGTCGACGGGGATGCCGATCCGCGCGGCGTAGGCACCCGGGTAGATCTGTTTGAGGAAGCCCTCGGTCACCACACAGTGGTCGTCGACGACCAGCCGGTCCAGCTGGTACTCGAGCACGTTGCTGCGGCTGGCGACGAAATCGGAGTAGTAGGTGTGCACGACGTCGCGGCCCTTCGGGCCGACGTCCTTGCCTTGGTTCCAGAAGTGGTAGGCCGGTTCGGGGACCAGGGTCCGCATGAGCCCGTCGAGATCGGGTGCGGCCTCGGCCTTCATGTGTTCGATGACGATGCCGAGCATCGTGCGGTGCCGTTCGTTCGTGGTGACGGCCAGGCGCTGTTCTAGCGGCGCCCAGGTGTTGTTCGGATCGATGACCGCCATGGTGGAGACTCCTTCTCGTACACCGGGTTTCCCGGTCGCACCTACGCGGTGCCCGTCGATCGTCGCCGACGAGAGTGATCCAGATCACCCGACATCCGTCGCCGGATGGCTCCGAACCACCCGACGCGCGTCGGATCCGGTCGGCGGGTCCGGGAACAATTCCGCCGACGACAGGGCGATCCGGCGCATCGTCAGCGCCAAGGTGGCCATGAACCGATCCAGCGCCTCGCCGACATGCCAGCCCATCACCGTCTCGACCTGCGCGATCCGGGCCGCCACGGTGCTGTGGTGCAGATGCAGTTCGTCGGCGGTGCGCCGCAGTGATCCGAACACGCAGAACGCCTCCAGTGTGTCGACGGCGAGGCCGCCGGCTTCCGTCGCGGCGAAGTCGTTGAGCCGCATCACATCCGGCGCGCCGAGGAGCCGGGAAACCGGCAGTTCCCCGAGCAGGGCGAGAGACCCGAGCCGTTCGAAGGCAATCACCCGGCGTCCGTGCCAGGTCGAGGACGCGAATCGCAGCGCACGCCGCGCCTGCTCCCAGGAGGTGGCGGCCGCCAACGCGGGCAGCCGTTCGCCCATCCCGACCCAGGGACCGTCGGCGCCTCGTCGTGATGCCGGAAATGCCTGCACGACAGCCATATTCAACACATCCGACAACTCCCGGCAGGTGCCGGCGTCCTGCACCAGCACGGCGGTGGTCGTGCCGAGGATCGTCGAGCGGACCACCGGGACATGCTCGGCGATGATGCGCACCGCGTCCGCCGTGCCCGGTCCTGACACCGCCAGCAGGCACATCGGCCGCCCCGGATCGACGCCGAGCAGGCGCATCGCGCGGACCCGATCCGCGCGCCGCTGTTCCTCCGACAGCACCACTTCGAGCAGTGCCGGGTCGGCCAGCCCGGTCGGCCCGGCCGCACCCCGGCGCGATGTCACCCGCAGACAGTGCCGCAACCGGCCGACCAGCACGTCGTCCAGGGGTTGTGGGTCGCCGGTCCGCTCCAGCCACACCGCGGGGTCGGTGCCGAATGCTCCCGGCGGTGGTGCGGCGGCGGGAAGCATTCGGCCCGCCGCGTCGTACCGAATGCTGGTGCCCGACGGCCAGCGCGCACCCGCCGGGCATTCGGCCAGGACCGCGGCCGCGCGGATCACCGTATCGGCATTGGCGTCGGATTCGGCGAAGCGATCGAAGTACTCGACGACCCGCATCAGGTCAGCGGTGGGCTCGAGCTCGTCCATTCGGCACCTCCACTGTGGTGGACTGTCGATCAGGGTGACAGGAGCATGCCCGGTCGCCGCGGGATTTCACCCGGATCATCCCGCTGGATGGCACAGGTCAAAACCGCCACCGGGTCGCGGTGGCGATCTCTGCGGGAGTGGCGTCGGCGAAGAGTGCGATCTCGCCGCGGCGGACGCTGCTGATCGTGTCGGCCAGTTCGGCGCCGAACGCGCCGCAGAGCACCGGGTCCGCTTCGAAAGCGGCGACCGCATCGTGCAGGGTTCTCGGCAGCGCGTTGATCCCTGCGGCGTCGCGGGTGTGCTGATCGAGGACGGCGGGATCGACGGCGACGGGGCTGGGCAGCGTGCGGTCGCCGGCCAGGCCCGCACGGCCGGCGATCAGCAGGCCGGCGAGCGCCAGATAAGGATTGGCCGCCGGATCGAAGCACTTGACCTCGAAGTTGGCGGCGTACTCGCGTTCGCCCTCGGACCCGGTGATGAAACGCAATGCGGCCTCACGGTTCTCCAGCCCCCAGCACGCGTAGACCCCGGCCCAGTGACTGGGGCGCAGTCGCAGGTAGCTGGCCATCGACGGGCAGCCGATCGCGAGCAGCCCGGGCAGGTGTTCCAGGATGCCCGCGGCGAAGCGGTGTCCGGGGTCGGTGAGACCGAACGGCCCAGCGCCACCTGCCATCATGTTGCGCCCGTCGGCGGCCCACAGGCTGAGGTGGATGTGGCCACCGTTGCCCACCCCGTCGACGCCGACCATCGGTGCGAAGCACGCGCGCAGGCCATGTGCGGCGCCGGCCGCGCGAATGGTCTCGCGGACCACGATCGCGGTGTCGGCGGTGGCCAGCGGATCAGCGGCGGCAATGGACAATTCGAACTGGCCGACCGCGTACTCCGGATGGATCTGCTCGACGGCGATGCCGCTGTCGCGCAGCGCGCAGAGCAGATCGCGCAGGTAGCCACCGAGCTCGACGAGTTTGGCTGCACCGTAGGCGGGCGCGGTGGAAGCCGGGTGGAATGCGTCGGGGTCGGCGGGGTCGGTCCGCGAGACGATCCACTCGAATTCGATCGCGGCGCGCACCGTGAAGCCGTCGGCGGCGAGTTCGTCGACGATGCGGCGCAGCAGCAACCGGGAGTCGCGTTGGTGTGGTGCGCCGTCCTGGGTATACCGGTCGGCAGGGGCGATCGCCCAGCCGGGGAGCGCGGCGAGCGGTGCGACGCGTGCCAGGTCAGGGTGGAGCCGCAGGTCGCCGGTCGGCCCGCCGGCGAAATGCCCGGACAGGATCGAGTCGTCGAGCAGGAACGCGTCGAAGACAGGAGAGGCTCCCACGCCCCACGCCGCGGCGTGAGGCAGCCGTTCGAGCGGGATGGCTTTGGTCCGGGTGATGCCGCTGGTGTCCACCCAGGTCAGGGCAACCGCGACGATTCCACGGTCGTGCAGCGCCGCGCCGACGGACCTGGCGTGGTGGGAGCGGCGCTGACGTTCCTGCTCGGTCAGACGTTCCACGTCGAAGTGCCCGGCTAGGAGAACCGTCCCTTCTGCGCGTGCTCCATCAAGCGCAGGAACTGTTCGGTGCGCATGTGGATGAGCGTCTCGTGGTCCCCGGCCTCGAAATAGATGTCGGGTTGAGTGCTCAGGCTTTCGTCCATCAGTGTCGTCATGCCGTAAGCGGTGCACACGGGAGGGATCGCGCCGACTTCGCAGTCCTTGAAGACTTCGCGCATGTCCGACTCGTGGGCGAACGACAGTTGTCGCCCGGTGTGGTCCCACAGTTTCGGCAGCCGCAGGTGATGCGTGGCCGGCAGCACGGCGCCGACGTAGCCCTTGTCGTCTTCGAGGAGGACCGTCTTGGCGAGCCGGTCGCCGGGGATGGACGCTGTTTCGGCGGTCTCGCTACTGCTGTGGCTGTGCGGATGCCGCACAGTCTCATACTCCACACCCGCATCCAGCAGGCACGTGTGCACGGTTGGTGACATGGCCATGGCGGAACCTCCATCAGCTGGTTGGCACCACCGCCGAGCTCGGCGGCCTTGAATTCAGCATAGGCCCATTACCTCCATCCGGAGCCCGCGGAATTCGGCGGCCAGCGCGTCGAGCGTGTAGTGGGCGTTGAGGCCACTCGGGTTGGGCAGGACCCAGACCGCGGTATCGCCGAGCGCATCGGGCTGCTGTCCGACGGCGGTCCGTGGACGGCCGAATGCGGTGCGGTAGGCGCCCAAGCCGAGGACGGCGAGTACCCGCGGCCGATACCGCTCCACCCGTTCGACGAGGGCATTGCCGCCGTCACGCAACTCCTGCGCCGTCAGTTCGGCCGCCTTCGCCGTGGTACGCGGAACGACATTCGTGATGCCCAAGCCGAGGGTGAGCAGTTCGTCCTGCTCGTCGGGACGCAGCAGCCGCGAGGTGAATCCCGATCGGATCAGGGCAGGCCAGAAGCGGTTTCCGGGCCGGGCGAAATGGTGGCCGGTCGCCCCCGACCACAGCCCGGGATTGATCCCGCAGAACAGCACGCGCAGGTCCGGCGCCACCACATCGGGGATGAATTTGCCCTCTGCCGCCGCGAGATCGGCCGGCGTGGGGCGGTACACAGCGGAACGTGCCATCCGTCCAGTCTGCCCGTCGAGCGCTAGACCACCCGGCTGAGTGCGCGCAGGTCGGCGTCCAGCTTGCGGAACAGCCAATACACGGCGACGAAGGCGAGGCCGGCGGCCGCGCACAGCCCCAGTACCGAATCGCGCACGAGCCACAGTTCCGCGGGTTCGAGAAAGCTGAATCCGGCCAGCACCCCGACCACCGGCACCGACGCCGTCACCGCGAGGTAGACCGTGGTTCTGCGGCGCAGCCAGCGCAGGTCGGCGGCGTCGCGCTCCGTCGTTTGTCCGTGGCGCAGGTAGCGGGGATAGACGCAGCGGACGAGGTAGAACGTGGACAGGAAGAAGGTGTAGGCGACCGAGATGGTGCCTGCCACCAGAACGGTCGTCGCCGCGTGGATCTGCAACCGCACCGGAAGGTCGGTGTACCAGCGCAGCAGCAGCACGGCCGTCCCGGTGGCGATCAGCGCGGACAGCAGGGTGTTGAGCGCACACAGGTCGCCCCACACCAGTGTCCGCGACCGCACTCGCGCGAGCCGTGCCTCGCCGTAGCGTCTGTCTGTGCGCAAGCCGCGAAGAACCTCGAGCTGATCACGCGAGATGTAGACGTAGATGGCGATGGCCAACAGCAAGCCACCGAGGACGCACACCAGGATGCCCCTGTCGATCTGCGCGTTCGTGGCATCGGGCAGGCGCTGTCTGATCAGTTCCTGGGCGTGCACGGCCAAGTACACCGTCGCCAGCCCGACACCGACCATCGACGACAACCAGAGGACAGGAGTGGGCCACCGCGACAGTCGCGTTCGCCAGCTGTCCGGCGGCGGATACACGAGGTCGCGAGCCCTTTTCTCGAGGCACAGGTCGAACTGCTGGGCCAATTCCGAGCCGGACGAATAGCGGTCATCGCGATCGGGCGACAGGCATTTCAGGAGCACGCGGCGCAGCGCCATGGGGCAATCCGGCGGAAGCTCCGACAGGAATGCCGCCTCGACCGGTCTGCGCCGCAATTCGAGCATGCGGGCCAGCGACGTCTCCGACTCACCCGCCGACGTCTCGTCTGGGAAGGGCCGCCGCCCCGTGAGCAATTCCCACAGCATGACGGCCAGCGCGAAGATGTCGCTTCGGGTATCGAGGTCGAGTGCGGTCGCGGGCAGCTCGGGATGACAGGCTTCGAGCTGTTCGGGTGACATGTACGCCAGGGATCCGCCGAAGTAGGCCAGCGGGCTGGTGCCCTTGACACGTTTGCTGAAGCTGACGTTGAAGTCGGCCAGCTTCGGTACACCCTCGGCGCTCAGCAGCACGTTCGCGGGCTTGATGTCGCGATGCAGCACACCGCGTTCGGACGCGTGCTGCAGCGCGTCCGCGAGCCTGCGGCCCAGCCAGGCGACGGTCTCCGGCCAGGTCAGTGCCGCGGTCCTGGTCCGGATCGCCGATTCGGTAGGCCGGACCTCTCCCTTCTCGGCGAGTACCTCGTCGACGGCGTCGAGCAGCAGTTGCCCACCGTGGCGTTCCGGCGGCGCCGAGCGCCGCAAGCGCAGTACGTCGAGCAGCGTCCCGCCCGGTAGGTACTGCATGTAGAGCAGTTTCAGCTGGCCGTCGGCGATGAGCCGCTGGTCGAAGATGCGCACGATGTATTCGTGGTCCAGCTGGGCGAGCGTCTGCGGCTCGATGCCGTGGTTGTGGGAGATCTTGACCGCGACGAGTCGCTGCATCGATTGCTGCCGGGCGAGATAGACCTGGGCGAAGGCGCCCGCGCCGATCCTCATCAGGAGGTCGAAGTCGTCGACGTGATCGCCGACATCGATGGTGTCGAGCAGAACCTGCGCGCCGGGGCGGGCGATGATCGTGCTGTGGTAGTCGTCGCTCGCCGGCTCGGGGCCGGTCGCCGCCGCGGTCGCCGCACCGGCGGTAGGAGCCGCATCGGCGGTGGGAGCCGCATCGGTTGCCCGCGATCCGCGGCGCAGGGCATGGAATTCCTCGTAGACGAGCTCGGCGGGCAGCGGACCATCGCGCAGCTCGGGGAACTCGGCGCGGTAGTCGACCAGTCGTTTGGGAAAGTGATACCGGAGCCAGCGGTATTCGAGGTCGATCTTGATCAGTTCGATCAGGATCGTGCGCCGTGCCGCCGGTTCCCCGGGGAGGAACTCCGAGAGATCGGGTGGTGAACCGGACGCCCAAGCCTGCGACAGCAGCGCCACGGCACTGGCGAGCGCGGTGCGGGTTCGTTCGGCTGAATCGACCAGGTCGATCGGCTCGGACATCGGTGGCTCGAGATCAGCCTCGGGCGATCACGCGACGGCTACACGCGATGCGGACTGGTTGCCCCACGTCAGCTCCTTCCCTCGAGACTTCCTTGCTCAAGGGTATCGCTCGGCGGCGCCACGAGATCGGCCATCGGCGTCAGCGGATTGAGCATGACCCCGACCTTGCGCAGGCTGCTGTCCACGATCGCCCAGATCGCCCCCTGCAGGTACGACGACAGCTCGGCCGCGTCCATCGGCTGCATCGAACGGCTCAGCCACCGGTTCACACTGCCGTCGACGAACCCGACCAGGCCGAAGGCCATCGGCTCGGCGATCGTCACCGGGGCCGACTGGGCGCGCAACGCGTTCTCGAACACCTCGCGCACGGTGCCGGCGATCGCGATCTTGGTCCCGGACACGATCGGCGAATTGTGCCGCTGCTTGCCCTCGGACCCGGCGCCGAGGAAGTAGTGCAGCCGGGGATTGGCGGCGATCCACCCCACATAGGTGTCGACCGACCGCGCGATGGCCTCGGCCACGGTGCCTTCGGGATTCAGGGTGGGCGCGAGTACCGCCATCAGGTCATCGACGATGCGGGCCCGCAATTGTTCGTCGAGGTCCTGGCGATCCTTGAACAACCGGTACAGCACCGACCTCGGTATCTCCGCGAGATCGGCGATCTCCTGCACGCCCACCGAGGCGCCCTGCGCCTGCACCGCCGCGAGCGCCGCGGCGAGAATCCGGTCCCGGCGCTCGGCGCGATGCCGGTCCCATCGGCTGGCCCTGCCATCGGCGCGCTGTGCGGTCACATTCCTCCCATCGGGCGCCGGATCGGCGCGATCCGGCGGGGACAGTATCCCAGCCGGGTCCGGCGCCCGGCCGACGCGGACTCGGGACAGATCACGATCCATCGGCGATCCTGTTCTGGTCGGGGATGGACACCGACGGAGAGGACCTGATCGATATGACCACCGCGTGGGCTGTGATCGCCGCGGCGACGTTCTGCTGGCTCGGCATGGTGCTGGCCATCTCGTTCCTGGAAGCGCCACTGAAGTTCCGGGCGCCCGGGGTGACCGTGCCGATCGGGCTCGGTATCGGCCGGTTGGTGTTCCGCGCGCTCAACATCGCCGAACTCGTCCTCGCCGCAACGATTCTCGTCGCGATCCTCGCCGACTCCCCCGGCACCGCCGCCACGCGGGCGCTCACCGTGGCCATGGTGGCCTTCGCCGTCCAGGTCGTCGCCGTGCGCCCGCGATTGACCCGCCGCAGCGATGCCGTGCTCGCCGGCGTCGACGCGCCACGGTCGCATAGTCATCACGCGTACATCGCGCTCGAGGTGGGGAAGGTCCTCGCGCTGCTGGTCGGCGGGATTCTGGTCTTCGCCCACAGCGTGCCCTGAACCAGCAGGTGAGTGCCGCGACCACCTGTCGATCGCCGCGGCACTCACCCTGCGGGCGGCCGTGAGCAGGCTCAGGCGGTCACCGACGCGTCGCGGGGCAGCCCCAGCATGCGTTCGCCGATGACATTGAGCTGCACCTCGGTCGTGCCACCGTAGATGGTGGTGGCGCGCCCGGCGATCAGCTGTTCCATCGCGTGATCACTGCGCTCCCCCGGCACCGAGACAACGCCTGCGATGCCGAGCTCGGCGACGACGAACTCCGAAATCGCCTGTCCCAGCGCCATACCCAGCAGCTTGCCGACGCTGGATGTGGTCGAGACATCGATCCCGGACAGCTGCTTGAGCACCACCCGGGAACCGATCACGTCCACCGCCCGGCTCTCGGCCATGAGCTCGCCGACGTGGTAGCGCGCCACCGGTGACAGGTCCCGCCCGGCCGCGAACTTCAGCAGGTCGGCGTCGGTGGCGTAGGCCTCCATCTTCTGGCTCAGTGCCACCCGTTCACCGGCCAGCGTCGTGCGCGCCACGTGCCAGCCGTCGTCGACCGCGCCGACCACGTTCTCGTCCGGAATGAACACGTCATCGAGGAACACCTCGTTGAACAGCGCCGATCCGGTCATCTCCCGCAGCGGCCGCACCGTGATGCCGGGGCTGGACATGTCGAGCACGAAGTAGGTGATGCCCTCGTGCTTGGGCTTGTCCGGGCTGGTGCGCGCGATCAGCATCGCCCATTCCGCGAACTGCGCGACCGTGGTCCAGATCTTCTGCCCGGTGACCCGCCAGCCACCGTCGACCTTGGTGGCCTTGGTGGTCAGGCTCGCCAGGTCCGAGCCCGCGCCCGGTTCGCTGAACAGCTGGCACCACACCACCTCGCCGCGCAGCGTCGGCACGACCAGCTCGCGCTTCTGCCGTTCGTCGCCGTGCGGGACGATCGCGCCGACCGCCCAGGTACCCATCAGCAGCTGCGGCATCGGGATACCGGAGGCCTTGATCTCCTGCGAGATCACCACCTGCTCGAGCGGCGAGGCCGAGCGGCCGTACGGGCGGGGCAGATGCGGCAGGTTCCAGCCGCCGTCGCCGAGGGCGACGAGCTGGTCGTCCTCGTCGTCGATCGTCGCGATCTGGGCGAGCTCGGCCCGGATACCGGCCCGGATCTGCTCGGCCTCGGCGGGCAACTCCAGTTCGCTGGACAGCGTCAGCCCCGACAGCGCGTAGCCGGCGACCGCCGCGGCGCGTTCGTCGCGCGCACCCAGCTGACCGCGCAGCGCGAGCGCGCGCCGGTAGTACAGGTGCGCGTCGTGTTCCCAGGTGAAGCCGATGCCGCCGTGGACCTGGATGCAATCCTGGGCGACCTGCACCGCGGCGTCGGGAATGATCAGCGCGGCGACGGCGGCCGCGTAGTCGGCGGTCTCGTCGTCACGATCCAGCGCGGAGGCGGCATCCCACAGCACCGCGCGCGCCTTCTCCAGCGCGATGCCCATGTGCGCGCACTTGTGCTTGACGCCCTGGAACTGGCCGATCGGCCGACCGAATTGCACGCGGGTCTTGGCGTATTCGGCCGCGGTCGAGACGCACCACGACATCACGCCGACCGCCTCGGCGCCCAGCACGACCGCCGCGACCGAGCGCACCCGCGCCGAGGTGACCGTGAGCACCCGCGCCGCCGACACCTCGACCGAATCCGCGTGCAGCCGAGCCGCTGCGCGCAGCACGTCGACATTGTCCTGCGCGGCGACGGTCAGATCGGCGTTCTCGAACGCGACCCACCGCTGCTCGCCGACGACGGTGACCGGCGCGATGATCACCTCCGCCGACGCCGCCCCGGCCACGCCGTCGGCGGTACCGTCCACGACCAGCGCGCCGTCGCGCAGCACGCCGGTCAGGTTCGACGACAGGGCGACCGCACCGGTGCGCGACCCGTCTGCCAGACCGGGCAGTTGCGCCTGCGCCCATGCCCCACCGTCCTGGGCGAGCACCGCGCTCGCCAGCGCCGTCGGCACGAACGGACCGGTGTGCAGGCCACGGCCGAGCGGCTCGAGCGCGACGGACAGAGTCAGCAGACCCGCACCCTGCCCGCCCACGTCCTCGGCGACGTGCAGGCTCAGCAGATCCTGCGCGACGAGAACGTCCCAGTAGGGCAGCTGCTTGCCCGCCTCGCCTGCTTCGACTGCCGCGCGGACGATCTCGGCGGTGATGGTGCGTTCGACGAACCCGTGCACCGCGTCGGCGAGGGCCAGGTGATCCTCGCTGACGCCGACGCCGAGCTCATAGCTGTTGCGTGCCATGACTAGCTGGACTCCTTCAGCTGGGCGGCGACACCGTCGATGGTCCACGGACCGTCGGTCTCGACCGTGCGCACGTCGTGCCAGCCACCGAGTTCGATGATGGCCCCGCCCTGCACCGCGAACACGTTGCCCGTGAGTGGGCAGCCGGCCTCGGCCAGGTGCGCGACCAGCGGCGAGATGTTGGCCGGAGAGAACGCGTCGAACTCGCCCTCTGGCACCTCGGCGGCGAACAGCGCGCCCATGCCGGGGGTGGCCAGGGTCAGGCGGGTGCGCGCGATCGGGGCGATCGCGTTGACCCGCACGCCGTAGCGCTCGAGCTCGTCGGCGGCGACGAGGGTCAGTGCGGCGATGCCCGCCTTGGCGGCGCCGTAATTGCCCTGTCCCGCATTGGGCATGAAGGTGCCCGAGGCCGAGGCGGTATTGATCACCGCCGCGTTGACGGGCGCACCCGCCTTGGTCTGTGCCTTCCAGTACGCCGCGGCGTGGTGCAGGGTCGCGGCATGGCCTTTGAGGTGCACGGCGATGACCGCGTCCCACTGGGATTCCTCCATGCCCGCGATGAACGCGTCGCGCAGGATGCCCGCGTTGTTCACCAGCACATCGAGCGTGCCGTATTCGCTGATCGCCTGGTCGACAAGGGCTTTCGCGCCGTCCCAGGTGGCGATGTCGTCGGTGTTGGCGACCGCCTGGCCACCGGCGGCGACGATCTCGTCAACCACCTGCTGCGCGGGCCCGGCGTCACTGCCGGACCCGTCGTTGGCGCCACCGAGATCGTTGACAACGACCTTCGCGCCTTCGCGGGCGAACAGCAGCGCGTGTTCGCGGCCGATACCGCGCCCGGCGCCGGTGACGACTGCGACGCGACCGTCAAGCTTTCCCATGGGTTCAGTTCTCCTCGTTGATTTCGACGCGGCCGTCGGTGATCGCGATCTGGCCCGCGGCTTCGGTCTCGAAGGCGTAGGCGGCGACACCCGGTGCGGCGGCGGTGCGCCACAGGGTCGTGGTGATGTCCTGGCCCGGCAGCACCGGCTTGGCGAAGCGCACGGCGAGGCGGCGCAGGCGCGCGGTGTCACCGTCGGCGAGTTCGGTCAGCGCAGCCCACGACGTGAACGCCATGGTGCACAGACCGTGGTTGATGATGCCGGGAAGCCCGGCCATCCTGGCGATTTCGTCGTCGAGGTGGATCGGCATCGGATCACCGGAGGCGGGCGAGTAGCGGAAGGTCTGGTCGCTGTCGATGCGTGCGGTGACCTTCGCGACCGGTTCGCTCGCCCGGTCGGCGTCGGTGATCCGGTGCTCAGGCGCCCGCTCCCCCGCGCCGGGACCGGCGTCGACCTTGCGGAAGAACGCCGTCATCCACTGCTCGTTGACGAGTTCGCCCGCGGCGTCCCTGGTTTCGGCGTAGACGACCACCGTCGAACCGTTCGGCTTGCCCACGTAGCCGATCGGCTTGGCGCGCACCACCAGTTCGTCGCCTGCCCGGATCGGCCGGTGGAACAGGAAGTCCTGCTCACCGTGCACGAGCTTCATCAGCAGCTCCACCGGCGCCACCGACAGGGCGGCGGGCGCCATCGAGGTGAACACCGGGACGACCGCGAACACCGGCGGCGCGATCTGGCCGCTGCGGTGGGCGTCGATCGGATCATTGGTCGCCGCGGCGTATTCCGCGATCCGTTCCGCGGTGACCGAGAACCGCTCCTCGTCGGTCCACTCCCCCAGGCCGGAGCCGTCGAAGACGACCCCGGCCGAATCCGACGTGGTCACGCGGCCGAACCGACGAGCTCGGTGAACTTGGCCATCGAGGCCTTCAGGTCGGCTTCGGCGTGCTTGGCGACGGCCTTGCCGATCGGGCCCACGATCATGGTGCCCTTGAAGCTCGCGTCGAACGCGGCACTCGAGCCGGACTCGGTCGGCTCCACCCTCAGCGCGAATTCCACAGTGACACCGGCCATTCCGGTGCCGGTGATGCGCAGGTACTTGTTCGGGTCGACCTCGGCCACGGTCCACTCGATCTTGTTGGCCATGTTCATCACCGACACCACCTCGATGAAACGCGAGCCCGCGGTCAGTTCGGTGGGGAGCTCGCTGCGCCAGCCCTGGTGGATGGTCAGCCAGTCCTCCCAGTTCGCGAGGTCGCTCAGGCGGGCCCACGCCTGCTCGGGGGTGACGGGAAGATCGGTGGAAACGGACACAGATGCCATGGGGTTACTCCTCGGGTTTCGTGGGGAAGATCAGCGGTTGGCCGGGCGGTAGGCGGTCACCACGACCGCGCCGCCGAGACCGATGTTGTGCTGCAGGGCGATTCGCGCGTTGTCGACCTGTCGGGCGTCGGCGGCGCCGCGCAGCTGCCAGGTGAGTTCGCTGCACTGGGCCAGGCCGGTGGCGCCGAGCGGATGGCCCTTGGAGATCAGGCCGCCGGACGGGTTGACGACCCACTTGCCGCCGTAGGTGGTGGCGTTGTCGTCGACGAGCCGGCCGCCCTCGCCGGGTGCGCACAGGCCGAGCGCCTCGTAGGTCAGCAGTTCGTTGGTGGAGAAGCAGTCGTGCAACTCGATGACGTCGACGTCCTCGGGGCCGATGCCCGCCTGCTCGTAGACCTTCAGCGCCGCGGTGCGCGACATGTCGGCGCCGACCAGGTTGATCGCGCTCTGGGTCGAGAAGGTGGACTCGAGGTCGGTGACCATCGCCTGTCCGACCATCTCGACCGCGCGATCGGCCAGGTTGTGCCGGTCGACGAACGCCTCACTCGCGAGGACGACCGCGCCGGATCCGTCGGAGGTCGGCGAGCACTGCAGCTTGGTGAGCGGGCCGTAGATCTGCTTGGCCGCGAGGACTTCCTCGAGGCTGTATTCCTTCTGGAACTGCGCGTACGGGTTGTTCACCGAGTGCCTGTGGTTCTTCACGCCGATCTCGGCGAACTGCTCGGCGGTGGTGCCGTAGCGCTCCATGTGCTCCTTGCCCGCGGCGCCGAACATGTACGGCGCGGGCGGCATCGCGAACTCCTGCAGTTCGGCCAGCGCGAGCAGGTGGCGCATCATCGGCTGCTCACGGTCGTCGAATGTCGAGCCGAGCGAACCCTTCTGCATCTTCTCGAAGCCGAGTGCCAGCGTGCACTCGGCCAGGCCGCCGCGGATCGCCTGCGCCGCGAGATAGAGCGCGGTCGATCCGGTGGAACAGTTGTTGTTGACGTTCACCACCGGAATGCCGGTCAGCCCGAGCTCGTAGACCGCGCGCTGACCCGAGGTCGACTCGCCGTACACATAGCCGACGTAGGCCTGTTCGACGCGGTCGTAGTCGATGCCGGCGTCCGCGAGCGCCTTGGTGCCCGCCTCCCTGGCCATGTCGGGGTAGTCCCATTCCAGTTCGCCCGGTTTCTCGAACTTCGTCATCCCGACGCCGACGACGAACACCTTCTGTGTCATGTACGCACTCCTGTGTGCCGCGCGTCCCGTTTATATGGGACACGGTGTCCCTGTAATTTAGGTTGGACACCGAGTCCAGGTCAATACCTCGACAAGGACCGATTTCAGACAGGAGGACGCGAGTGCTACCGCTTCCGGCGCACTGAACAGCAGAGATTTAGCGAGGCATACGTCCCAGATACATTGGCAGAAGAGAGCTAAGCCCCCGAGAGAAGGATCCGATCGGCTAGTCGGACAGCGAGTCGCCAGGCATTCGCTCGACGGCACGCAGCCGCTCGGCGAACCCGGTCAGAATCTCGTGCGACTCGACGGACAGGCCATCGATCAGCGCCATGAAGCGCTCGAATCGCGGATCGGAGAACGGCCCGCGCCGGTCCACGACGGAACGAGCCCCGGCCAGGCCACTCGACACCATCCGACACTCCCTAGACCCAGCAGCCGACCCATACGCGACCGCCTGCTGCCCAGCGATCTCGCCGAAGGAAAAGTAACATAGCTGAACATTTGCGCATCCCCAGGAGCCACGGCGTGCATCGAGCCCGCGAGTAATTCGCGATAGCTTCGTACCGTGCGGCCGACCGCACCCGGCGGGGGCCCTCGCCAGGACCGTGGAGCAACACAGGACGGCGGGGGTAACGCGATCATGATCACCGTGCCGGAAGTGTTCGCCCGCAAGAAGCTGACGGCCGCGGGCGACCATGGTCGCACATGGCTCGAGGCCCTGCCCGGTCTGGTCGACGACCTGCTGCGACGGTGGTCCTGCACACCCGACGGCCCGGTCATGCACGGCGAAGTCGGCATCGTGGTACCGGTGCGGCCGCATCACCTGCCACCCGCGGTCGTCAAGGTCTCGTTCCCTCACCCCGGCATCCGCCACGAACCCGATGCCTTCACGGCATGGAACGGCCGCGGCGCCGTGCGCATCTACGCACGTGACGACGCCCGCTACGCGATGCTGCTCGAACGCGCCGACAACACCCTGGCCACCGTGACCGACCCGGAACGAGCCGTCGCGATCCAGGGCGGCCTCACGCGCAGGCTGGCTGTCGAAGCCCCCGCCGGACTCCCCCGGCTCGCCGATCAGATGGACGACTGGGAGCACGAGATCCGCACCACGGCAGCGGAATTCGGCCAACCGTTGCCGCGCCGAGTCCTCGACGCGGCACTCGAGACCCTCCGCGAGCTCGGCCGCGACCAGCCGAACACCCTCGTCCATGGCGACCTCCACGACGCCAATGTCCTGTCGTCGGATCGAGAACCGTGGCTCGCGATCGACCCCAAGTGTTACGTCGGCGACCCCGCATCAGACGCATTGAATGTCATCCGCAGCCCCCGATTCGACGACCTGCTCCGCTCGGCGAACCCGAAAACAACGATCCTGCGGCTCCTCGACATCTATTGCGAGGCGGCGCAGATCGATCCGATCCGCGCCCGCCGCTGGACTCAGGCGGGCGCGGTCAAGGAAGCGCTGTGGGGCCGAGCCAACGGCGATCCGGCCTGGCTGGTGTCCGCGACCGACCGGCTCGCCGCCGCCCTGATCTGAGCGGCGGTCGCGCAGCGGGCGCTTCGGCCGCCCGGGGATCAGTGGCCTCGGGCCACCGCGCGGGCCGCCGCGCGGGCGGCGACCAGTACCGGATCCCAGACCGGCGAGAACGGGGGTGCGTAGCCGAGGTCGAGCGAGATCACCTGCTCCACTGTCATTCTCGCGGTGAGGGCGACCGCGGCGGTGTCGATGCGCTTGGCGGCGCCGTCGCGGCCGACGATCTGTACGCCGAGCAGCCGGCCGGTGCGGCGTTCGGCGAGCATCTTCACCGTCATGGGCTGCGCGCCGGGGAAATAGCCTGCCCGGCCGGTGGATTCGATGGTGACGGAGTGGAACTGCAGTCCGGCGCGCCGGGCGTCCGCCTCCCCCAGGCCGGTGCGGGCCACCTCGAGATCACACACTTTGCTGATCGCGGTGCCGACCACGCCGGGGAAGGTGGCGTATCCGCCGCCGACGCCGGATCCGATGACTTGGCCGTGCTTGTTGGCGTGGGTGCCGAGCGCAACGTGGCGCAGCGTGCCGGACACCAGGTCCAGCACCTCCACGCAGTCACCGCCTGCCCAGATGTCGTCGTATCCGCGCACCCGCTGGGCGAGATCGGTGAGCAGACCGCCTTCCTCGCCCAGGGGCAGCCCGGCTCGGCGCGCGAGGTCGGTGGCCGGGCGCACGCCGATCCCCAGGATCACCACATCCGCCGGATACTCTTCGTCAGCGGTCGTCACCGCCTCGACGCGTCCGCCCGAGCCGGTCCGCATGCCGGTGACTTCGGCGTCCGTCACGACCCGGATTCCCATTCCCACCATGGCTTCCCGCACGAGCGCACCCATATCGGGGTCAAGCGTGGACATGGGTTCGGCGCCCCGGGTGACCATCGTGACCCGGAATCCGCGCCGCACCAGCGCCTCGGCCATCTCGACGCCGATGTACCCCGCGCCGACGACGACCGCGTCCCGCCCGGTCGCCGCCGCGAGCCCGTCGATGACCTCCTGCCCGTCGTCGAGGGTCTGCACGCCGTACACACCCTCGGCATCGATGCCAGGCAGCGGCGGACGGATCGGCGTCGCGCCCGTGGCCACCACGAGCTTGTCGTAGCTAGTCCACGATTGCGCACCGGTCGCGAGGTCGTGTGAGAGCACCTGTCGCCCCGCCGGATCGATCTCGATCACCTCGGTCCGCAAACGCAGATCGATGTCGCGAGCGCGGTGCTCGGCGGGCGAGCGCGCGATCAGGTCGTCGGCGTCCTCGACGTCTCCGCTCACCCAGTACGGAATCCCGCACGCCGAGTAGGAGGCGTGGTTTCCCTTCTCGAACACCACGATCTCGAGCTCGTCGGCGCCGCGCAGCCTGCGCGCCTGCGACGCCGCGGCCATCCCGGTCGCGTCCCCACCGATGACCACCATGCGTTCGCCCATGGCGTCCACCGTACGAGAGCACCGTCAGGGTGGCGTGATCCCCTGTGAGATCGCGGCCAGTGTTTCGACGACCGGCTGGTCCGGGTCGACGACGACGCCCTTCCCCCGAAGGAAGCCGTCGAGCAGTTGGCAGACGGAATCGGTACTGCGCGCGATGAATTCCTCGGTCGCGGCCGGATCCGGTTTGCCCGGCACATCGAGCCAGAGATCGGTGACCGCGACGAGGAAGCCCACGATGCCACGGGCGAGGTGGTCCACGCCGTCGGTGTCCAGGCCGACCGCGGCGAACAGCGTTCTCGTCCGCTCGGCGAGGTCACCCGACAGGCGCCTGCCCACGTCGAGGGGGCGCGCCGAGCTGTCACCGGTCGGCACGCTCTGGGTGATCGCCACGTACCGGAATACGTTCGGGTAGGTCAGCACGACCTCGGTGGCCGCGGTCAGGAACTGGTGCACGGTGGCACGACGGGTCTGCATCATCAACGACAGATCCGGCGCCACCGAACGGTAGATCTGGTCGACCAGCCAGTCGGCGACGGCCCGATCCAGGTCGGACTTGTCCGCGAACATGCGGTACAACCGTGGTTTCGCGACGCCGACCTCGGCCGCGATCGCACCCATCGTCACGTGCGCGCCGTCGCGCCCGATGGCGCGGATCGCACCCCGGACGACATCGTCGCGCGAGAGGATCCGCGCGGCCGAACGCCCCGATGTCATCGACATTTCCCTGTTCTTCCGCGTCGCCGTAGCCGTCTCGGCAGCATACCGGCAGTTCCGGCGGTCCCTCCCCGATTGCACCCTTGACAGGGGCGGCGGCGTACCGGGAAACTCGACAATCGGTACCGGCGGTACTATAGAATGAACCCGGAGTACAAAGTGCAGTGGCGCACGCGTCCAGAAGGAATTCCCATGGCGGTTCACCTCGACAATCAGCCCAGCGTCCGGCCAGTGCCGAGGCAACAACACCGGGTCGGAAACGGTGAGATCGAGCTCGCTGTCTTCGAGTACGGACAGCCCGATGGTGTACCCGTGGTACTGGTGCACGGCTGGCCGGATACCCACCACCTGTGGGACGGCGTGATCGCGCTGCTGTCGGACAAGTTCCGGGTCCTGGCCTACGACACCCGCGGGTACGGCGAGTCCAGCGCTCCGCGCGCGGTGTCGGCCTATCGCCTCGATCGCCTGGCCACCGACTTCTTCGCCGTCGTCGACCAGCTCAGCCCGGAGCAGCCGGTGCACGTCGTCGCGCACGACTGGGGATCGGTCCAGGTCTGGGAGGCGGTCTGCGAACAGGGCGCCGAGGAATTCGTCGCGTCCTTCACCTCGATCTCTGGCCCCAACCTCGATCACCTCGGCAAGTTCCTGCGGGCGCCGCTGCGCAGACCGACCCCGCGCGCGATCTGGAACACCCTCGCCCAGGGCCTGTCCTCGGCCTACACCGGGTTCTTCATGCTGCCGGTGCTGCCCGGCCTGTTCTTCCGGATGGCCGGTTCGGCCCGGCTGTGGCGGCTGTTCCTGCGCCTGGTCGAGGGCGTCCGGCCCGAGCAGGTCACCGTCGCCGGCTCCCTGCGCCGCGACATGATCTCCGGCCTGCGCTTCTACAAGGCCAACATCCTTCCCCGCATGGCAGGCCCGCGGGACCGGCGCACCGCGGTGCCCGTGCAGCTGATCGTCAACACCCGCGACATCGCCGTGCGCCCGGCCGGCTACGACGACTACGGACAGTGGGCAGACGATCTGATCCGCCACGACCTGCCGCGCGGCCACTGGCTGCCCTTCTCCGACCCGGACGCGATCGCCGGATACGCGGAGAAGTTCATCGCAGCGCACTCGACCGACAGCGGAAAGTAGTTCCCTCATGACCGATTTCGATCTCGTCATCACCGGCGGCACCTGGTTCGACGGCACCGGCGCGCCGGCGGCCCGGCGCCATCTCGGCATCATCGACGGTGTCGTGCACCGCGTTTCGGCCGAACCACTGCCCGTCGGACCGGACACCGAAGTGATCGACGCCGACGGCAAGTGGGTCGTGCCCGGCTTCGTCGACGTGCACACCCACTACGACGCCGAGGTGCTGATCAAGCCGGAACTGTCGGAGTCGTTGCGCCACGGTGTCACCACCGTCATCATCGGCAACTGCTCGCTGTCGACGGTCCTGGCGTCCAACACCGATTGCGCCGACCTGTTCAGCCGGGTCGAAGCCGTGCCTCGCGACGCGGTGTACGAGACGCTCGACCGCACCCGCACCTGGTCGGGCCCGGCCGAATACGCGAAAGCGATCGACGAGCTGCCGCTGGGGCCGAATATCGCGGCGTTCCTCGGTCATTCGGATCTGCGCACCCATGTGCTCGGCCTCGGGCGCGCGGTCACCCGTGACACCAAGCCGACCGCCGCCGAGATCGAGCGGATGCAGGAGCTGCTCGGCGAGGCGATCACCGCGGGCTTCCTCGGCCTGTCGTCGATGTCGAACCCGCTCGACAAGATCGACGGCGAGGAGTACCGGTCGCGCTCGCTGCCCTCGACCTACGCGCGCGGCAAGGAGGTGCGGGCGCTGAACCGGGTGCTGCGCCGCCACCGCCGCGTCCTGCAGAGCGCGCCGACGGTGAGCCTGCGCCCGAACATCGCCAAGTTCTTCCTGGCCAGCGCGGGGGTCGGCCGCCGCCCGCTGCGCACCTCGCTGCTCTCGGCCGCCGATTCCAAGGCCTACCCGCCGCTGGTGTGGTTCATGCTGACGGTGGCGCCCCTGCTGAACCGCTTCGCGCGCACCGACTTCCGCTGGCAGCACCTGCCGGTGCCGTTCACGGTCTACGCCGACGGCATCGATCTGGTCGTGTTCGAAGAGTTCGGCGCCGGTGCGGCCGCACTGCACCTGAAGGATCAGGTCGAGCGCAACGAACTGCTGCGCGACGAGTCCTACCGACGCTGGTTCCGCAAGCAGTACGACAACAAGTTCACCCCGCGCATCTGGCACCGCGACTTCTTCGACGCCGAGATCGTGGCCTGCCCCGACGCGTCGGTCGTCGGCAAGACGATCGGTCAGGTCGGCGAGGACCGCGGTCTGCACCCGGTCGACGCCTACCTCGACCTGGTCGTCGAGCACGGTGCCGGGCTGCGCTGGCGCACCACCATCGCCAACGACCGGCCCGACTACCTGAACAAGCTCGCCGCCAACAGCGGCGTGCAGATGGGCTTCGGCGACGCAGGCGCGCACCTGCGCAACATGTCCTTCTACAACTACCCCCTGCGCCTGCTGGAACGAGTCCTGCGCGCGCAGGAGGCGGGCAAGCCCTTCCTGAGCGTCGAACGGGCCGTCCACCGGCTCACCGGTGAGCTCGCCGACTGGTTCCGGATCGACGCCGGTCATCTGCGCGAAGGCGACCGCGCCGACCTCCTCGTCCTGGATCCGGCCGGGCTCGACGCCAGCGTGCACGAACTGCACGAGGCGCCGCTGCCGGAGTTCGGGCTCGACCGGATGGTCAACCGCAACGACGACGCCGTGGTCGCGACCGTCGTCGGCGGCAAGCGGGTGTTCGAGCGCGGCGTGTTCGCCGACGGTCTCGGCAGCGAGTGGGGCACCGGCAGTTTCCTGCGCGCCGGCGCCGCCGCACCGTCGGAGGGGTCCCGATGACGTTGCTTCGCCGCCGCCGGGCCCAGCCCGCCCACGTCGCGCTGCACGCGCGCAACGTGCGGTTCGACTGGACCGGCACCGCGCTGCACTGGATGCCGGACGAGCCGGTGGCCTCCCATGTCGTCAACTCGCTGAATCTGCTGCTCCCCGAAGGGGAACGGATGTTCTGCGCCGCCTACAGCGAGGCGCTGCCGTACGTCGAGGACGCGAAGCTGCGCGAGGACATGCTCGGCTTCATCGGCCAGGAGGCGATGCACGCCGAGACCCACCAGAAGGTGCTGGCCGGGGTGCTCGCCGCACACGGCATCGACACCGCGCCGTATGTGCGGCAGATGGAATTCGTCTTCCGCAACACCCTCGGGCCCCGCGACGGCAGCACCGCGGCGACCGAGGCGCGGATGGTGGAGCGGCTGACCTTCATCGCCAGTCTCGAGCACTTCTTCGCCTGGCTCGGGGACTGGATCCTCAACGCCGACTTGGAGAAACACCACGCCGACCCGCGAATGCTGGACCTGTTCCGCTGGCACGGCGCCGAGGAGGTCGAGCACCGCAATGTCGCTCACGACGTGGCGGTCTACTTCGGCGCGGGCTATCTGCGGCGCGCGGTGATGATGATGATCGTCATCCCGATCCTGCTCGTGCTGGTCGTGCGCGGCACCCGCTACCTGATCAACCAGGACCCCGGCATGCCGGACATCGGCTACCCGATGCTGCTGTGGCGCATCCTCGGCGCGATGCGGCGCGGGGCGCTGCCGCGGCTGCGCGCGCTCGCGATCAGCGCGCTGTCGACGTTCAACCCGCGCTATACGCCGAACAGTGTCGGATCGACCGAGCAGGCGATCGCGTACCTCGCCAAGTCTCCCGCGGCCAGGGCGGCGAACCAGTGACCCGCCCCGTGCCCACCGTGCTGCCGCCGGACCTGTACGGCAAGCACCGCCACGATCCGACCATCCGGGTTCTCGACCGGATCGCCACCGCGAAGGTGAGTCTGTCGACGCTGATCAACCGGGGCAGGCTCGAATCCGGCGTGGACGACAACCGTTTTCCGGTCGTCGTGACCGATCGGGTACTGGTCGCGGCCGACGCCGATGTGGTGAGTCTGCGCCTCGAGTCGCCGTCCGGACGCAGCTTGCCGCGCTGGCAGCCCGGCGCGCACATCGACCTCGAACTGCCATCCGGCCGGATCCGCCAGTACTCACTGTGCGGTGATCCCGCCGACCGCGGCGCCTACCGGATCGCGGTGCGCCGCATCCCCGATGGTGGCGGCGGGTCGGTCGAGGTGCACGACGAGCTGACGGTCGGCACGGAACTGAGGGTGCGCGGCCCGCGCAACGCCTTCCTGTTCGCCCCGCCCGGCCGCGGATCCACCGCGCGCCGACTGCATTTCGTGGCGGGCGGCATCGGCATCACCCCGATCCTGACGATGGCAAGGGCCGCCGACCGGCTCGGCGTGCCGTGGACGATGGTCTACTGCGGCCGCACCCGCGACACCATCCCGTTCCTCAACGAGGTCGCCGAGTTCGGTGACCGCGTCACGGTGCGCACCGATGCCGACCACGGCATCCCCACCGCCGCGGATCTGCTCGCCGGCGTCGACGGCGACACCGCGGTGTACTGCTGCGGACCGACCGTCATGACCGCCGCGCTCCTGAGCGCGATCAGGGACAGGGACGGCGTCGAATTCCATTCGGAGCGCTTCTCCCCCGCCCCGGTCGTCGACGGTACCCCCTTCACCGTGCGACTCGCCTCCACCGGCGAAGTCGTCGAGGTCGGCGCCGACGAAACCCTGCTCGCCGCCATCCTACGAGCCCGCCCGAACCAGCCCTACTCCTGCCGCCAGGGCTTCTGCCGCACCTGCGTCGTCCGGGTCGTCGCCGGCTCCCCCGACCACCGCGACACCGTTCTCACCGACTCCGACCACGCCGAGGGACAGACACTCGCGTGCGTATCCCGTTGCCACGGAGACACTCTCGTTCTCGATCTGTGAGGGCCGATGCCGGCGCGGCGCGCACATGTCGGACGCTGTTCCTACAATCCGGGGCGTGACGCTCACCCTCACCGATCTCGTCGGCTACACCGACCGCGGCCTCGACACCGACCTCGCCCGCTGGTTCCCTGACGCCGACCCGGTCGCCATCCCCGCCGAAACCCGTTCGGTGGCACCGTTTCTCGAGAAACTGGCCCCTGCCGATGCCGCCGCACTGGCGGCCTTCGACCGCCGGGTCCGCTCCGGCACGCTGCCACAGTTCCTCGACATCTTCGACTGGTCCTACGCGTTCGATTTCGCCGGCAACGACTGCGCCATTCTCGATGCCGACTACACCACCGAAGTCACCGACGAGGACGTGTTCTCCCTCGGCGCCGACGGCGGCGGCAACCTCTACGTCGTGCTCACCAACGGCCAGGTCGCGGTGTGGTTCCACGAGGAGGAGGTGCTCGAGGGCGGGACCCGTTTCGACAACCTCGACGTCTTCCTCTGGTCGTTCGTGCGCTATCGAGCGGTGCGGGCGGGCAAGCTCGCCCGCGCCGACGTCGAGGCCGACTTCACCGCGCTCGGCCAAGACGGCGCGCTGGCCGAGAACCTCGGTCTGCTGAGCCTGATGGCCTAGAGCTCGCCGATCGCCGCGCGCAGCCGCGCGGTGGCGTCGGCGACGACGGGATCGAGCGCGGGCTCACCGGTGATCCTCGCCATCAGCTCGGGGTTCATGGCCTCGACGATGACGGTGTCGCTCGCGGCGCGGTCGCGGCGCACCACCACGTTGCACGGCAGCAGCAGGCCGATCTGCCGGTCGATATCGACAGCGCGATGAGCCAGGGCCGGATTGCAGGCGCCGAGAATGAGATAGTCCTCCATCTCCTCATCCAGCTTGGCTTTCATGGTCGCGCGCATATCGATTTCGGTGAGGATGCCGAATCCCTGGGCGGCCAGCGCCGCTCGGGTGCGCTCGATCGCGTCGTCGAAGCTGGTGTGCAGGGTGGTCGACAAAGCCAGTTCCATAGCGGATTCCTTTCGGTCAGGCCTCGATCATGGCGCGTTCGGACCGATGATGCCGGTTCCGCACTTCACCCACCTCACCCGTGTCAGGTGAACTTCATCGAACGGCATCTGGTCACTGGAACTGCGATATGCTGGCCCAGGCAGCAGCGCCTTCTGACAGACTAAGGCTGCGTCGTCACCGCCTCTCGGCACGATCCCTGCGCAATCAGCGCGACCAGCAGATCGAATGCCTACTTCCCGGTCGTTCTCTGACGCCGGATGTCTCTCCCCTTCCCGACATCGATCGCCGCACCGCCGTGTGTCGGCCGATCGATACACACCGCACGGCCTCGATCCCAACAGAATGGAGTGAAGACCCATGAGTACCTATGGAATTACCAACGGCGCCGAGCGAGCGACTATCGAGAACATGCTCGACCGCAACCGCGCCGCACTGATCGAGACCGCCCGCGGCCTGTCCGAGGCCGACGCCCGCAGGCGACTCGTCGCGTCACTGACGACACCGATCTCCTTGCTCAAGCATGCCGCCGCCGCGGAACGAATCTGGTTTCAGCGATTCTGGGCGGGCCTGGACGAATCCGAATGCGATGGCTACTCCCGCCGCGACGAGGGCACCTTCACCGTCACAGACGACGAGTCCCTCGCCGATGTCATCGCCGAGTTCGAACGCGCCAGCACGCGATCACGAGAAATCGCCTCCCGCTTCGACCTCGACGACACCCTGGATATCCCCCGCGAGGGAAAGGTCAGCATGCGCTGGACACTACTCGCCATGATCCAGGAATTCGCCAGGCACGCAGGTCACGGCGATATTCTCCGCGAACAGATCGACAACCCCGCACCGCGATAAGCGGACCTCCTGTTATCTGTCGCAGGTGCGGTGGCTTCACGCAGGAAAGGCTGGAGAAACAGCTTCTCGGTGACTGCGAGCTGGGCTGGTGTAGGAGCCGTTGTAGCTGGTCGGTGTTCGCCGAGACCGAGGACGCCGCCGTCGCGCCCGCCTGCTCACACAGGCGTTGAAATGTCGGGCGGGCGACCTTCGGATGTCCGCTACCGCACCAGGTCTCGGCACTCGGCGGCCAGGACCGCAGCTTCAGTTCGGCAGATCCAGCAACACTGCATGACGCCCCGCAAAATGAGCAGTCCAGGGAACATCGACTCCGCTCACGTAGGCCTGCGCCAGCGGAAGCATGAAGGAGACTGCTCTACCCTCCAACTCGTTGTCGTGGTTCGGATGGATCGTCACCACACCCTGGCTGCTGTCCCGGCCCTCGGTCGGCAAGTCGGACAGCGCACTCCTGAGTACGGGATAGGTCCCGAGTTCGATCACCACGTTTCGTCCATGCCCAGCCAATCGTCGGACGCGGTGTCGCAACCTCGCCCGGTCCAGGGTCTCGGGCGGCGCCGCACCCACAAGCACGGGCGCCGCGTCCTCCAGCAGATACCTACCGGCGACGACTGCCGCTGCGAGTTCGCTGCCACGCTCACCGAACACCAGATCGGTTGACACACCATAGGATCGCCACCAGTCACCGGCGGCCACATGAACGACGAAGCACACCGGTGTGAGCATCTCGATCTGGTCTGTGGTTGGCCGGTCGGTCGCGGTGGCGACCACCTGCGCGATGTCTTGTCCCACGAACGGCGCCAAGCGATCGGCGCAGCGGCGAAGACTTGCGCCGAACCTGGGGACTTCCAGGAGAGCGTCGCGCGCGCCGAGAACCGTGCGCCACGTCGGCGCCGCAAGGACAAAGAATGCGCCGCCGTTGCTGATTCGGGTACCTGTCACGACGTTGGCGGCTCGATCGTCGGTGGCGATTGCGTGCAATCCGCGCATGAGCTCTGACCGATCCCGTCCCAGGATCACGGCCCTTGCCTGCCCTCGCTCCCGGATCGTGGCCAACGAATAGCCGATGTCGACGTAGTTCGGTTCGCGGGTCACCTCCAGCCACCGAAGCACTGAGCGAGCTCGCGCGCGCAGCTCCGGATGCCCCTCGGCCGAGATCACCCACGGAATCGTCATCCGCCCGGTGCCCCCGACAGCGAATTTCTCTACAGTTCTTGTCATTTCGTCGCCCCCACGCTTGTCGTTCGAGACCAGTGTCGGGCCGAGTTCCGCGTCCTGCCAGGCGCGCACGACAAGCGCGGATCCTGCCTACCGAGAGTCGACGGCACGCAGGTACGCAGCGCCTCGCGGTGAGACCTCGTAGCCGGCGCTGGAGCCGCACGTCAGCCCGAGGTTCTTCAGCTTGCGGACATCGATCTTCAGCGATCAGGGCCGACGTAGCGAACCGCGATCCGACTCGTCTACCTCACGGACGCAACGCCCCCGCGACACGGTCGGTGAGAATCATTGCGGCGGTGCGGCGTTGGAGGCGACGAAATCGGCGAACGAGCGCACGGGTCCGCCCAGCACCTCGGCGGCATCGGTCGTCGTCGGTGCCGCGTATCCGTCCGCGATGGTCGAGAACAGCCCGAGCAGCGTCTCGACATATTCTCGGTCCCATCCGAGTTCGAGGGTGAATCGTTCGAACTCCGAGGGCGACACCGGCTCATAGCTTTCCACGCCGATACCCGTACCGGCGGTCAGCGTGGCCAACTCATGGAAGGTCAGCGCTTCTGGCCCCGTCAACGCGTACTCTTTGCCCACGTGTCCCTCGGCGACGAGCGCCTCGGTCACCACCGCCGCGATATCCCGAGTGTCGACAAAACTCACGGCAGCGTCGGCCACCGGAAGCCGCAGCGTGCCGGTCCCCGCAGCGGCGATGTCGCGCAATGGCCCCTCGGTGACGTTCTGGTGGAACCAATTCGGGCGAACGATCGTCCAGTCGACCGACGAAGCCTGCAGCGCCAGCTCCAGCCGACGCTGATCGATCGTCTCCGGCGCGTACTCCATCCCCAGTGCGGTCATGAGCACTACGCGTTCGACGTTCGAGTGTTCCAGCACCTGCAGGAAGGCGAGCGCGGACTCGCCGAGACCGCGGACCGAGCGGTGGCCGTCGTCGCCGCCGGGCAGAACCAGAAAGACTTTGTCGACGGCGGCGAGGGCCCGTTCCCAACCTTGCGGGTTCTGCCAATCGAACGGAGGGTCGGAGCGGCGGCTTGCGGCCTGCGCCTTCACATCGCGGCGGCCCAGTTCGGCGAGTACCTGCGAACCCACCTTGCCTGTCGCGCCGGTCACCAGAACTGTCACGTCTGTACCCCCAGGGTAATGGCGAGCTGATCGAGCAGAACAGCTCGGAAACCTTCGATGTGCGGGTACGGCTGTTGCAGTACCCGCGGAAAACAGAGTCCGTCGAGCGCGGCGACCAGCAGGTCGACGACGGATCCGATGTCGTGTTTCGGATGGAAAACACCGTTGTCGACACCGAGTTGCAGCGTTGTTTCGAAAGGAGCCCGGTAGCGTGCCTGGAGGCCGATACTGTCGGCCCGCAACTCGTCGTCGTGCGCTGCGGCAGTCCAGAATTCCATCAGCATCCGCCACACCGGTGTCGGGGTATTGATGCCACGATCGATCAGCAGTACCACCTGCTGCCACAGGTCCTCGGTGCTTTCACCGACTCGAAGCATCTCGGTGACCTCGCCCTCGGTCGCCGCTTGCAGCGCCTCGACGAGCATGTCTTCCCGTGACCCGAAGTATCCCTGCAGAGTGCTGATCGCGACCCCGCTGGCGTCGGATACATCTCGGAAACGGGTGTTGTGGTATCCCCGTTCGGCGAGGACCTCGATAACGTTCTTGAGGACGGCCTGCCGACGTTCGCCACCTGCACGCCGCCGCCGGGTATTAGCAACAGTCATCGGCGAACTGTACCCCCAGGTCCACCCGCCGCCTCTGATGCGGTTCCCGTCTTGGTGCCGACGCCGGCCAGGCCAAAGACCTTTCCGACATACTCTCCGTCTGCCTCGTCACCAGGCCTGCGCCATTCCGGTATCCGTGTCAGTCCCGGTTCGACGAGACCGAACCCATCGAACATGGCGCGGATATCGGTATCACTGCGGTACTGAATGGGATTGTCGGTCTTGGAGTAGACCGCGGTCACATCGTCGGACTGTGCCTGTAAGCCCTCGGCCGTGGCGTGGGAGAGTGCGAGATAGCTGCCTTGGGCCAATCGATCTCGGTAGCGTGCGACCACGGCCCATGGATCAGCGGTGTCCGGAACGAACTGCAGCACCGAGAACAGCAGTACGGCGACCGGCCGCGAGAGATCCAGTAGTCCTTTGGCCTCCGGGCTGTCCAGGACTGCGTCGATATCGCAGATGTCCGCGTGCAGAAAGGCGCACCTCGGATCGGGGCCGAGTATTTCCTTCCCGTAGACGGCCGCGGCCTCTTCACTGTCGACGTACAGCACTCGATAGTCCGGCGTTACTGCACCGACTACCTCGTGTACCGGCCCTTCGGTCGGAATGCCCGCCCCGAGATCGAGGAATTGATCCACTCCCTGTTCGGCGCAGAATCGAACAGCTCGCCGCAGGAACTGCCGATTGGCGCGCATGATGGTCGGAGTAATCGGCAGCAGTGCGATGACTTCTTCTGCACGCTGACGGTCGACGGCAAAGTTGTGAGTGCCGCCGAGGTAATAGTCATACATGCGGGCAGCGCTGGCGTGAACGGGTTCGTGTGTATTCATCGGGCAGCCGATCGGATCAACGAGTGGAACGGGAAAGATCAACAACACAGAACTGCGCGCCGAAGGGATCCTGTAGCGTCGCGACACGCCCCGCCGGGATATCTGCGGGGCCGAACAGGATCTGCGCGCCGAGCTCGGTGGCGCGGGCGACGGTCTTGTCTGTTCCGATCGCCGGGTCAACTCCGAAATATGGTGTCCAAGAGGATCTTTCGCCGTCGGTCGACTTCAGGCGACCCACGGAGGTGTCGGTGCCCAGGGTCCAGATCGTGTAGTCGAACGGCCCTTCGCCGATCTGATGGGTTTCGAAGCCGAACAGCGACGAATAGAACTTATCCACCGAAGCTTCGGGTGTGAGCAATTCCGACCAGACCAGTGTGTGATCACGACCATGGCCGAAGTCCCATCCAGACCCCGCCTCCCAGAGCCCGAAGGCGCCGGACGCGGTGTCGAGAGCGATCGCGACTTTACCGGCGCCACCCGCGTCGTTGGGGCCGAAAACCACGCGCCCGCCCAGATCGGAAATCTTGGCGGCAGCGGCGTCCACGTCATCGACTCCGAAGTAGACGTCCCACTTCGCCGATTCCTGCTCGTTCAGTGGGCGGATTCCGGCGACGATCGAACCGTCGACGCGGGCATAGCGGTAGCCGTTCGGCCACAGCTCGGGATCGAAATCCCAGCCGAACAGGTCACCGTAGAACTTGCCCGCCGCGGCGGGATCGGAAACGGCAACATCCACCAAGGCCACTCCGGGCCGGCTACCGATCGCGTTCACCGTGTGCACTCCTTACTTGTCTACTGATTCGAGTCGGCAAGCCAGACAACAGCCCACCAGCCCTACGCTCTCGGACTTGGCGGCATGTGCCTCCATGCGACTTCGCAAGGGACCTCAACCCGCCACGGTATCGGTATCATGCTACCGGATCCGTGTACCGCATTGTTGTACCGTATATCTGTGGCAAAATCTAGTCGCCGCCGCACCGATTCAGAATCGAGACGCCCATGGACCGCGCCTTCCACCCCGCCGAACAGCCCGGATCTCCCGCGAGATCCGATCCCGCACAGCAGATCCGCGAACTGGTGACCGGATACCGGCGCGCCAAGGTCACAGTCCTCGCGGTCGACCTCGGCATAGCCGATGCACTCACCGACGGCCCCCTCGAGGCCGACGAGCTCGCGGTCCGGTGCCGAACGCATGCGCCGGCAACACAACGCCTCCTCGAGGCGTTGCTCGAGGTCGGTCTGGTCACCCGAACGAGCGCCGGCTACGCACTCACTCCGGCGGGTGAGCTCTTGCGACGCGACGCACCGGGCTCGCTTGCTCGCTGGGCAACGACCTCGGCGGGGATGCAATACACGGCGTGGCAAGGATCCGCGCACGCGATCCGGACCGGTCGACCCGCCTTCGACGCCGTCTTCGAGACGTCGTTCTGGCAGCATCTGGCCAGCCATCCAGACGCGGCCGCGGACTTCGACGCCGCAATGGCGGACTCGGTCACCGAGTCATGTGAGCTCGTCACGGGCGACCTGGCGGTGCGTGGGGCGACCGTGGTTGCCGATATCGGCGGGGGCAACGGCACGCTCGCAGCGACCCTCCTCGACGCGCATCCTCATCTGAGTGTTCTGGTGGTCGATCTACCAGGTGTCGTCGAGCGAGCGGCAAATGCGCTGACTCGATTCGGAGACCGTGCCTGCGTCGAGGGTGCCGACTTCCTGACCGGTGTTCCCGCTGGTGGCGACACCTACGTGCTGTGCAGGGTGCTATCGGACTGGGATGATGCTCAGGCACAAGTCCTGCTCGCCAATTGCCGGACAGCGATGAACGAGGGGGGCACGTTGCTGATCGTCGGCGGTCTCCGCCGACCCGGACAGCCCGCAGCGCGTGGCCTGCTCGACCTTCATCTGCTGATGATCATCGGGGGGCGTGAGCGCACCGAGGAGGAAACCGCCGACCTGCTGGCATCGGCGGGATTCCGCCTCGATCGGGTGGAGCACTCGCCCAGCGAACGCACCAGCCTCATCGCGGCTACCGCAATGTGAGACCGACGATCACCATCCACGCAGTCGCGTCGGCCGCACGTAGGTCAAGGCGCGATGCGACTGCAGGAAAGGCTCCACTCCCCCGAACATCTCGTCGATCGGGTGCCGATACTTCGCCAGGTACCCGGCATCCGGCCCGCCGTCGGGCGTTTCGGCCAGTTCGGCCTCGCCCTCGATCACGACGATGTCGCGCCCGAGAGAACCACAGTCGAAGTGCAGCACGACGTCGCTGTTGCGGCGCAGGTGCGCCAACCGATGCGCCCTGTTGTCATGGGCCACAAGGATTCTCGCGCCATCCCAGTAGAACCACACCGGATTCGGTGCCGCGACACCGCGCGAGGTCACGGTGGTGAACCACACCACCCGTTCCGTGGCCAGCCGGTGATACACCCGCTCGCAGTATTCCTGCGGGCGGTCTATCAGCAGCATGTCCAAGCCTGTTCCAGCGATTGTCATTTCGACTCCTTCTCGACGGGCGTGATCGAACAACCGATTCGTAATTCGGCGCATTGCGGGTCTCGGAGTGGCCACCACAGGGAGTCGGATGCCGGCAGCATCTCGGTCACACTCACCTCGGCACCTGCGTGGCGTGCGGCTTCACGCAGACTCAACGGGTCAGCGAAGTCCAGATACAGCGGCTTGGGTTCAGCCGGGTACCGGACGAACACTCGCCGGGGCAGTCCGAGCCGACGGCGAAGCCTGTGCAGGTCGAGCGCGTTCCCGGACTCCGGGACACGGCACCGCCATCGTTCGCGCTGATAGACGGTGCCGTCGATGCTCAGCCGCGGCGTATGCACACCGGAGCCGACGGGGACCGGCACGACGGAAGGTAGAGCCAACGCACAGTACAACGTGGCGTTCAGATCTCCCGGATACAGCCTGCGTCGCTGCCCGCGCACCAGAACCGCGTCGCCTTCCGGTGCCACGACGGCCTCGGCGATCGGGACGATCTCACTCTCTTCCTTGCTCGACCGTCCCGCCAGTTCGATCGACACACCAGGCAGCTCCGGGGTGACGTGCGCGCTGCGCCGGCGCCCCACGATGGTGGCCCCCTGATCACCGACCGATGCCGCGACGTCCGCGGCGAACTCGCGCCACAACCGGCCAGGGTCGGTGTGCAACGGGGATTCGAGCCCACCATAGATCGAGCTGCAATCGTCGTGCAGTTCCGCCAACAGCCATGGCGTTGTGGACAATTCCGGACCGAGTGCCATGAGGTCCGGGCTCGGAAAACAGACATCCGCCGCTGCGTCGTGTGGGACCGAAGACCACAGATCGGCCAACGCGACATGCAGCTCACCCGAGCGAACATCGGAGCTGCGCGCGAACGCCGACTCGAGCCGGTCACGGAACTCGCGCATCGCGGGTCCCTCTGTCGGCAGAGTGAGGCTGGTCAGCTCTGCCAACGGTGTGGCCTTGCCCCCGAGCGCTTCCCGCAGGGCCGCACGCGCGTCGGCGCGGCGTAGCAAGGCCCCCAGATAACAGATCGGCAGTACCGAACCCAGGGCGTCACCCATCCCTTCCAGGGCTGGACCGCCGATTCGGATCCTCTCGCTGTGGGGACCGGTTCGATCCTCGTGAAAGATTTCCCGATCGGCGTAGTGGCTACCCTCTTGTCTGCGGGTCGAGCCGTCCGCCAACTCACCGGCGAGACGGCGCGCATCGCGCAGCACCGCGCGCCGCTGCGGCCACGCGGTGGTTGCGTAGCGATCACGCGCCGCGGCGAGCCCGGCCACTACCGGGTCATCGCTCATCCTGGCCAGGCGTGTCAGCGCATGGAGCTCCACGGACGGTGTCGGGTGAGCCAGGATCGATACCGCACCACCGAGTGAGCTTGCGGTGGCCAGCACTTCATCGACGGTCCACCCCAACGCTTCGGCCGTTTCGACGGCCGTGCGCCCGTCTGCGGCGCGCCACAGGGCGAGCCTCGGCGCGTCGACGCGGAACTTGCGGCCGTTGGCGGCATGTCGCAGGCCGTGCCCGCCGGGCAGCTCGGCGAACAGTGGATTGCGTCGTATCGATCGGTCAGCGGGATCGGCGGCGGCCGTGAGGTGGCTGGTCAATGCTTCGACCAGCCAGCTACTTGCCTCGACGATGATCCGCTCGGAACCGGGTTCGTCGATCGCCAGTGGCTCTGTCGCCGCACCGTCGAGTTCGATGAACTGGACCGGCCCGAAGAACGACACTGTTTCGCACCGGGTGCTGAACCGCCGCAGATAACGGTGCAACGTGGCCAGAGTTCGACGAGCCGATCCGTTCAGCACCTCGGTGGGATCGCGGTCCCAGACCGCGGCGGCATGATCGTGGAAGTCGGGATTGGATACGAAGACCGCGTGGCGAATTCGCTCATCGGCGAAGGCTGCGTGCACTGTCGATCGGGCCGCGGACAACGCGTCGGATTCCGAGGCCGCCACCGGGGCAAGACGCGACAGATAGTCCTGCGCGGCCTTGTTCCACCGTAGCGACCAGTCCTCCAAGCCCGCGCTGAGCAACAGATCCGTCGCACGCACGTCCAGTTCAGTACGTGCGGACAACAGACGACGCACGTGACGCACCGCCCGCTGCGTCCGCTGTCGATTCGGATGTCGGTTCGCGAACTCGCCGAGCTCGGGCGCGACCCTTTCGTCGAAATCGGTTGCGATCGCATCGAGCGCGGCTTCGCTGTCCAAGACGCGTGCGATGGCAGCCAAACGCTGTGTGTCCGTCGCGGTGTCTGCCAGCTGAGCGGGGAACCCCGGGGTACGCAGCAATGCCCACGGGCGCAATTGGATTCGCAGCACTCGATCAGGCAGGACGACCTGCCTGGCCAGGGTGAATGTCCCCTGCGGTTCGACTGGATCGGCTTGACCGACGAGCGGATGTCCTGACGTCACGGCCTCTCCTCCCTCGATGGGCTGTGTGCCCGCGGCCGGTCGGTACGCGCGCGGTCCAGGCGCGCACGCTGATCCGGGTCGGCGGCGGCGGCCGCCGCGGTCCAGCACAGGCCCAATGCCCCGTCCAGCGCTGCGCGGTCGGCCGACTCGGACACGCACGCCGCGACGAATTCCGGTTGATGGTTGACCGCGGTGCCGGAGTCGATGGCCAGTGTGGGATGGATGCTCGGCACCACACGGCTGACGTTGCCCATATCGGTGCTACCGGTAGGCATTTCGGCTTCGGCCTGCTCGGAAAGCAGAGGTCGTCCCAGTGCCCGCGCGGCCCGGCGGTAGGCGTTGACGAGCCATGGGTCATGCGCGAGTTCGGCGTAGGCCGGGGTCGGCTCGGCGATGGTGAAGGTACATCCGGTCGCGTTCGCCCCGGCCTGTAGGCACCCCATGATCCGGTTCCGCAGATCCAACAGATCCTCGAGATCTGATGCCCGTAGCAGAAACAGAGCACGGGTTCGCTCCGGCACGATATTCGGTAGATCCCCACCATCGGTCACGATGCCGTGCACCATCTGCCGGGGCCTCAGGTGTTGACGGGCCAGGCCGATCGCCACCTGGGCGACCGTGAGCGCATCCGCGGCGTTGATTCCTGCTTGCGGCGCGAAGGCGGCGTGGCTGGCGCGACCGTGATAGGTGACCTCGATATCCATCACCGCGAGAGACCGTGGGGCACAGTTCTCTTCCGGTGCCGGATGTGCCATCAAGCACACCGAGGCGTCGTCGAAGACCCCCGCCGCCAGCAGGACGAGCTTTCCGCCGCCGGATTCCTCGGCGGGAGTTCCCAGCACACGGACGGTGATGCCGAGTTCGTCGGCGACCTCGCGCAGCGCCAAGCCCGCTCCGACACCGACCGCGGCGATCACATTGTGCCCGCACGCGTGGCCGAGCCCGGGCAACGCGTCGTACTCGGCACAGAACACGACAACGAACGGCCCGGATCCGTACTCGGCGCTGAATGCCGTTGCCAGTCCACCGATTTCGCGCTGCACGCGGAAGCCGTTCGCCTGCAGTAGATCCGCGCATCGTGCGACGGCACGATGTTCGTCGAACGCTGTTTCGGGGTCCGCGTGGATGGCGTGGGACAGCTCGCGCAGGTCGTCGGCGTGCTTGTCGACCGCGGCCCGGCATCGCCGGCCGATTTCGGGGTCGAGCAGATCGAAGGCACCGGTAGCCGGCATCTGCCTCATGCCGACTCGGCTCGCGCACCCGTGGCGCCGACCGGTTCGGCCGCGACGAGGCGCTCGGCGCCACGCGGCCCTGCCCAACTGCCTCGCGAACGCAGGACGGCCGCATTGAGCTGCGGATCCTGATCGAAGGCCTGCAACGCCAGTTCGGTGGGCAGAGCGCGGGCGACGAGTGCATCGGCGGCGGCCTTGCGCGCTGCCCATGCCTCGCCGGATTCGTTCTGCGGCAACAGTTTCGTCGGCACCTCCTGACCGAGCAGCAAGCAGTCGACCCCATCGAGGCCGTAGAAGGTGGGTGCGGTGGACTCCAGGAATCCGCGCACCACCGGGTCGCGGAATCGCAGCGGAGCGCCGCCCTGATACACCTCGAGCAACGGCAGCAGACCCGAAACATCGGTGTCGGCCCGTGCGTCCACCCAGAACTCGGTGTCTTTGCGGGTGTTGAAGCGGTAGTGCAGGGACAGGAACCAGCGGATCTCGTCCCACTTCTTGGCCAGTGCGGCGTTGACTACGGCGCGCGGGCTGGGCTCGTCCCATGACGCGGGCAGCGATCCGACCAGCGACATGATGCCCAGCGTGATCATCATCAACCCGCTCGACTCGAGCGGCTCGACGAAGGCGTAGGAGTTGCCGATCGCGATGACATTGCCACGCCATGCTTCCTGGTGTCTGCCGGAGCGGAACCGGACAGTCCGGAAGGAATGGGCGTCAGGGTAGAGCCGCTGCAACTCCGCAGTGGCGGCATCTTCGTCCATGAACCGTGACGAGTGGACGTAGCCGACGTGATCGTCGGTGCGCGTCGGGATGGTCCAGCACCAGCCCGCATCCATCGTGGTCGCGCGCGTGTACGGTTTGATCGTGCCGTGGTGCGGCACGACCGCGGTGATCGCGCGATCGGTCTTGAGGCTGTCGGTGAAGGGCACGTAGGGGGTGCCGAGTGCTTTGCCCAGCAACATCGACCGGAATCCGGAGCAGTCGACGTAGGCGTCGAATTCGATGTGCTGGTTGTCGGTGGTGACCAGGTGATCGACCCAGCCGTCGGCGTCGAGCACGACCTCGTCGATGGTGGCATCGAGGTGATGTACGCCGCGCCGGTGGGCGAGTTCGGTGAGGTACCGGACGAATCGAGCGTTGTCGAGGTGGTAGGCGTAGGGCAGATGGTTCATCAGCGACATGTGTTCACCGTCGCCGAGGTCGAAGACCGGCGCTCGGTCGGCCACCATCAGCAACGACTGGAGCGTGAAGGCGTTGATATCGCCTTGGCTGGCGAGCGAGCCAAGCACACCGATCGAGTTGGACCCCCAGTCGAACGGCGCCATGAAGCCGGCGGGCCTAGGGCCCCAGTCGAATCGGATGCCCAGTTTCCACGTGGGTGCGACCTCGCGGTACAGCTCGTCGACGTCGATATCGAGGTAGTGGTGCAGGAACGGCACCATCGACGGCGTCGTCGCCTCACCGACGCCGATGATCGGTATTCCACTGGATTCGACAAGAGTCACTTCCAGCCATGGTCGTTTGGCTCGCAAGGCCAGCGCGGTGAGATATCCGGCGGTACCGCCGCCGACGATTCCGATGCGGCGAATCGCGCGGGGATCGTCGGGGCGTGGGCGAGCAGCCGAGACATCGCGGAAGTCGTCGAGTTCGCCTTCGGCGTCGGCGCTGAAGGAGTTCGAGGTGGTGAACCATTCGCGCACCGCGGTCGAGTCGTCCTCGGGCAAGGTGGCGAGCAGACGATCGAATGCGTTCAAGGGGTGTGCGGACATGCGAAGACCTTTCATCGAGAACTTGTGAGCAGGCCGGTGTGACCGAATCGATCGACCACTGCGACTGCGGGCCATGTCATTGCTGTGCACACGAACGCTGTGAGCACCAGAATCGTGAACAGCTCGGGTCCGAGCAGGCCGAGTTCCCGCCCGATACCCAGGACGACCAGTTCGGTCATTCCACGGCAGTTCAGTAGAGCCCCGAGCCGCGCCGAGTCCGGCCACGACGCACCAGCGGCGCGTGCGGCAAGAGCCACTCCTCCGTATTTGCCGACGAAGGCCACGGCCAGTGCGACGGCGAACCATCCCCACAGTGCGCCGGTTGCGCCGAGTTTCGTCAGATCCGTGACCATGCCGCTGCCGGCGAAGAACAGCGGCATCAGCAGGATCGCAGCAGCTGGTCCGAGCAGTCCGATCGATCGCTCCGCGACAACGCCGACCCGGGGTACGAGCAAGCCGAAAACGAACGCGCCGATCGCTGCGTGCATTCCGGCCAGCGCGGACAGCTCGGCGAATCCGACGGCGCAGGCGGTCAATATGACGACACGCATCGGTAAGGGAATCACCTGGCTGTTCAGCAACGCGCGCAGCCAGGGGCGCAGCACCATCAGTCCGGCCATCAGTGCGAGGGTGAGTCCGACAGTGGGCAGGAGCCCCCCGGCCACACCGCCGACCAGACCGGCCACCAAGGCCAGCAGAATCCATGCCTGCACGTCGGCGACAGTGGCCGAGGTGACCGCGATGGCGGCCAGTGCGGTACCACGCAGCGGGCTGCCCCGCAGGATCACCACCAGCACCGGCAGCGCGGTGACGCTCATCGCCGCACCCACCAGCAGCGCGAACGGGAGCAACTGCACGCCGGGAGGTGCCAGGCGCGGGTAGGCGAACACCGCGAACAGCGCTCCCAGCAGCAACGGCACCAGAAAGCCGACTTGACTGACCGTTGTGGTGAGGCGGCCGCTGCGCCGCAACAGCTTCGGGTCGATCTCCATCCCCGCCAGGAACAAGAACAGGAGCATGCCGAGGTGGGCGAGCCAACTCATCGGTGTCCGCACCGGGTCCGGGAACAGCACGTCCATCGCGCCGGGCCACAGCTGGCCGAGCAGCGACGGCCCGAGGGCGATTCCGGCCGCGATTTCCCCGATGACCCTGGGTTGGCCGAGTTCGACCGCCGCGCGACCGGCGACCCGGCAGCTCACGATGACGACGGTCACGGCCAGGAGCAATTGGGCGAACAACACCGGCCCCGCCCCGGCGGGCCGGGTCCACACCAGCGAGACAACCAACAGCAGAACGAATGCCACTGCCGCGGTGACGATCGCGAGGGGAGTCGCGCGACTCGACGGTGCGCCGGCCACCGCTGTGTCCACTGCCATCACTGGCTCCCGACCGGGAGCGGTTGCTCCTTGTGGTTCAGCGCGCGCGACATTTCCAGGACTTGGTTGAGCATGGCAGGCAAGTGCTGGGCGACGGTGGCATCGGCGGGTAGTCCGTCTGTGGTGAACGGCGGGCGGGCGATGCCGACGCCGAGCGGGGTCGGCCACGCACGCAGCGCGTGACTGATCGCACGCAGAGCGGCCAATGTACTGGCCGCGCCCTGTTCCCCACCGGCGACCGCGACGCAACCGAACACCCGCCCCTGCAGGTAAGGACGCGTATCGGTGGACAGCTCGTTGATGTAGTCCAGGGCGTTCTTCAGCAGCCCCGAGATACTGCCGTGGTAGGCCGGTGAGATCACGATGACGCCGTCAGCAGCGGTGAGTGCGTCCAAATATGGACGTACTGTCGCCGAGTCGGCCAGTCCTGGTGTGTAGAAAGGGAATTCGAGCTGGTGACCGTGAAACACCGTGGTCTCGGTGTGCGGTGCGCACCGTTCGGCGCACCAGGTCGCGAGTCGGTTGGACGCCGAGCCGCGACTCAGCGAGCCGCTGAGTATTACTACGGATGGGTTCATGGTGTCGTCTTCCGCTGATCGTTGTCCGGTTTCTCGTACTCCGCGCGAACGCGGTCCCAGGCCAGCCGCCACGGGAAGGCCTCGGCCGCACCACTTGTCGGCCCGCCGGCGGGCAAGGGGCACACCTGTTCGCCGAACAGGACGGTGACGCCCCAGGCTCGCAACGACGACATGGCTATGGCGATCGCCGGGTGCGCCAGGTGGTCGCGGGTACTGAACGGGACAACCACGAGCGGAACGCCTGCACCGATGGCTTGAGCGCATCGGCCGGTGGCGAGCGTGTCCGACACTCCGGTCGCGAGTTTGGCGATCGTGTTGGCCGTGGCCGGGGCGAGGATGACCGCGTCCGCGGGCGGCAACGGTTCCGGTTCGCCCACGGACCGGAACGTGTGCGGCACCGGATAGCCAGTCATCGCGGTGAGCGCCTCGATGTCGAGGAACGGCAGGGCGGAAGCGGTGGCGATCACCCCGACACGCCACCCGTCTGCCTGGGCGGCAGACACCAGCGCGCCGACTCCGCCCGCAGGCGGTGCGCCGGTGACGATCGCGTGCAGTACCGGCGACTTCGTCACCATCGCAGTGTCACCTGGCCTTCGGTCGTGCTCAGCCGTACCTCGTCGATGCCTCCGGTGGCGTCCTCGGCGATGTCGATGCCAGGGTTCTCATCGCCCAGCCAGGCGCGATACCCGGTGATGTCGGCAGTGCGAACCCGGATTCCGGTGATTCCGGTGGGCACGTGATCGTGGGCCGCGGCATCGAGGTCGACCGGCACACGCTGCTGCCGTGTCGCCATGTCGCCGTAGGACAGGAAGAACGGTCGTTCCGGTGCGGCCCATGATGCGGCGAATCCGGCCTCTGCCCAGGGGACCGCTCCCCCATCAGCGCGCACCGACTCTCCGGTGACCAGATCCGCAGACGCACCGGTGGCGGTAATCCGTGCTGCGACCTGTTCGATATCGTCGACCAGAGCAGCCCAGTTCAGCAGTGTGGGCCCCTCTGCTGTGCGTTCGAGGAACAGTCTCCCGAATTCGGAGCCGGCGAGTTGGTTCTCGTCATGGATGACGAGCAGTTCCAGGTATTGCACCTGGTTGGTGGACATGGGGACGATCCAGCTGGCAGTGCCGTCCGGGTTGGGACTGCCATCAGTGATGCCGAACCCGAATTCGTCGCGTAGCCGATCCCGCAACGGTTCGATGCGGCGGGACCCGAGCAGGACATGATCGATGCGCATCGGGGTCACCGCGCCGATCGGGCAGCGACTTGGCTCGGGCACATGCTGTAGGGCAGCGAGTCCCAGTCGTCTTCGGCGAGGCCGGCGACCAGACCCACCGCAGTGGCGCGGGCGCTCAGCAAGCCGTGCCCGGCGTGTCCGGCGCAGACGAACAGCCGGGAGCGTTCCGGGAGCGCACCCACAATCGGTCGACCGGTGTCGGTCACGGGGCGCAGTCCGGCACGCAACTCGGCCAGTTCCGCATCCGCCAATGCCGGCATCGCCGCCGTCGCGAACGACAGCAGGCCCGACAGTCCACCCGCGGTGACCTTTTCGTCGAAGCCGGTGTCCTCCTCGGTGGCGCCGACGAGGACACCACCACCGATCGCCGGAGCGAGGTAGAGCGCCGAAGAGAAGATGACCGGCAGCTCGACCTCGGTGCGCAAGCGGATCATCTGACCGCGTTGTGGGCGCACGGCCGGTGCGCCGAGGGAACTGCTCCACGCTCCGGCGGCGACGACCGCACGGTCGGCCCGGTACATGCCGTTGCCGGTCCGCACGCTGACTCCGGCGGTGTCTTCGGAGAGTTCGCGCACGTCGGTTCCCTGCAACCAGGTGACGCCCCGGGCAAGTGCGCGATCGCGGACCGCGCGCAGATATCCGGCCCCGTCCACCATCAAGCCGTCGCTCAGGACGTACCGCCGGCTTTCGGGCAGGGTCAGTCCCGGCGCGATCTCACCGAGTTCGGCGTGCTCGACCCATGTGCCGTCGACATCGGCGAGGCGAGTCGCGTACTGGTCGGCGTCGGTTCGCCGTAGTGCCCGCAGAATTGGACGAGCCATGGAGAACGGGCCCGACTCCGGCTCGAGTATCGCGATATCGGAGTCCAGACTCTCACGGGCGGTGCACAGCCACTGGTAGAACTCTCGATCGCTGAGGTAGCGCAACGACGGAACGGCGACGCCCGCGGCGCGCGCGGTTGCGCTACCGGCAGTGGTGCCCGCGTCGAAGACGACGACCGAGGCGCCGGTGGTGGCGAGTTCGTCGGCGAGACAGGCGGCGACGATGCCGCCTCCCACAATGGCGAAATCATGGCTGACTGACGGTGATGACATCGCGGTCCTTCGTGTTGAGCGTTTCTGCTGAAGGCAGGAGCACGGTTGATGTGGTCACTTCGGCATCGGTGTAGACGGTCGAGGCCGGGCCGGTCGTACCGATGGCGCAGCGCAGCAGGTGAATCGGCCGGGCGGTCAGTGTCAGCGAAAACCAGGCGTCGCGGCCGCTCTCACGAGCAAGGCAGGTCAGCCGGACCCAGCCGCGGGAGTGGTAGCGCTGTAGTCCTTCCACGCAGTGGACGAGCTCGATCACCCGCGACGGCTCGGTCGCTTCCGGGCCGGTGAGCCGCCACCCGGTGATGATGGGTGCAGCCGTGGCTCCGAGGTCGTGATTCCACACCAGCCGCGGTGCGGGATCTGGGGCGAGAACCCGTCCGTTCTCGATCAGAGCGACGGCTGTCGCCGTGCCGCCGAGGTCGTCGGGTGTTCCTTCGGCGGGCCACACGGGTACTTCGGTGAGGGTGAGTCCCGGTAGCAGCTTGCGTCCCGTCATCGTCTGCCGCGTCACGGTTCCTTTGGCGGACAACAGCGAGAATCCCGCGCCGGAGATGAGCACGGCGGCTACTTCCGGCCGCAAGCACAGCGGCAGCCGCACCCAATCCGTGGGGGGTGCGACCAGCCGGTTCGGCAGCTTCGGCGGAGCAGCGAGGCCGGGTGCATCGCTGAGTTCGGCGGGATCGGCTGTTGTCGCAGACCCGACCAAGACCGGCCCCAAGGCGGTTTCGAGCCGCGCGAGCACGCTCGTGTGCCGGGAGTCTTTTCGCTGCCGCGTGGTGACGATCGCGCTCTGCAGGCCAACCGTTCGATCGATGCTCCACCGATCGAGCGTGCCGATCACTGCGGTCACCGAGTCGATCGTGTCGGTGCCCGGCTCGGGCATACCGAGCCGGATCGAGGAGACGACCGCTCCCGACTCGTCGCGACGCAGTGCGAGAGTATCGACCGAACGGTTCCGTCGTGGGCCCGCCAGGAGGGTTTGCGTGGTCTGGTCCAGTTCATTCATGGCGCACGGTCCGTATGTGGATCGCGTTGGCGGGCAAGCTCATTCCGGCGTTGGCGAACGATGCCGGAAGCGGGAACTGGCCGAGTTTGCCGCAGCCGCGATTGGCCCGGCCGTAGGCTCGGGTCGCCGGGTCCACCGGGACCAGTGCGCCGAGCGCGGTACCGGCGTTCCCGCGGATCTCGATCGGCCCGAACCGGCGTGTCGCCGCACCTGGTTCGCACCACAGCGAGTCGATGGCACGGAAGACGAAATTGCCGGTGGCGAGATTCATCGACTCCAGTCGTAGCCCCAACGGTGCGAGATACGGTCGTAGCGGGGCGTCGGCGGCGATCCCCGGCTCGATGGTGGCGACGGTGTGGGTCATCCTCGGGATGGCGGGGTGCCGGTAGTTCAACCGGCGCCCGTGGCCGGTTCGGCGAAGGCCGAGCCGCGTCGCGGACATGGCGTCGGTCATCGGTTCGCCGACACGACCCCTGTCGAGCAGAACAGCCGGCGAGGATGCGGTTCCTTCGTCGTCGACCGCACTGTGGAAGCCGCCTATTGCCTCGATCGATCCGTCGACAACGGTCAGCCAGCGCGGACCGATCACCTCACCCTGTCGCCCGGACAGCCAGCTGGTCCCGGTCGCCAGGACATCGGCTTCGAGCGGGTGTCCGACGAGCTCGTGGAAGAACGCGCCCGCTCGCCCCGGCAGCAGTACCAGATCCGCGTGCTGCCACGCGATCTCGTCCGGATCGACGGACGGCAGCGATGCTCGTGTGCGCAACTCCTCGACCAGTGCGGCGATACTCTCGCCTCCGATCGCATCGCAGTTCGACAGTCGGGCCTCGGAAACCGGTCCACGCGGGGTGTCTATCTGCACCTCCACCGAGGCGTATCGCCGCTGGTCCTCGACCAGGGCTTCCGGATCACCGGCGACTATTCGCTGATGCAGTCCGGCGACCCGCACGACGGCGCCGGTCTCGCGGGCAAGCTCACGCAGCAGCGGTTCGCAGCAGGCGGCGACCGCGTCGACAGGCTGGGCAAGGACATGCGTCAATGCCGCAGCGGCCGCAGGGGGAAGTTGTCTTGCGTCATCGGCAGCGCGGTGCTCACCCATCCCGGCAGCGTCCACCGTTTCCACGCAGCCTCCCGCGGTTCGGTGGTCCTCACGCTCGATAGTTCCGGTCGGGTCGACGCGCACGACGCCACGAACGGTGTTCTCGGCGAACAGCACTCTGGTCACCGAGCCTCCTCGGCGTCGTGACCGATGACTTGAATCCGTGCCTCGCTGGTGTAGCGATGCCCCTGCTGGTCACGCAGCCACAGCATCTCCGGTTCCGGCGACATCGGCTCGATGTCGAGCTCGCCGGGCTGTTTGGCTATGTGAGCCAGCAGATCCGCGGCCAGTGGCGCGGCCAGATCCAACAGGTACGGCTTCCGCTCTGTCGCGCTGCGGCAGAAGACGAACCGGGAGCCGGTCAGCCGAGCGAGGCGTCGCAGGTTCAGGAATCTCCCCGACGGTGTCGATGCCGTGAGTTCGTCGGTCGCCACCTCCCACCGTGCCCGTTGCACGACAACGCCCTCGACTTCGACCTCGGGCTGATGCCGTTGGGCGTTGGCGAACACCGGATGCACCACCTGCGGATGCGACAGCGCCGCGGTCGGCGGAAACTTCACGAAATCGCTCAGCGGCACATAGGTACGAAGACGGCGCCCCCGCGGGTCCCGGAGTTCGACCTGCTCGCCGACCGGGGTGACCGTCACCTCGTCGGGAGTCAGCAGGTCCTTCCGTCGAGTGTCGACCCACGACAGTGGCCTGAATGCCACCTCCGGTCCCGGAAATCGGTAGTAGCCCTTGTTACGTCGCCCGAAGTCGAGGCCGACCAGCTCGCCGGCACAGCCGGTGATCCACTCGTTCGCGTCAGCCGCGAACTGCCCGGGATCGTCGAACATGGTGGCGAGCCAACTGTGTACCAGGAGATGGTGGTGAGTACGCGCAACGATCAGCGGGGCTCCGGGAAGTGCGTGCTCGCCGGTGGCCCGTGGGCACAGGTCGACCACGGCATAGCGGTCCCCACGCAGGGCTGCGGCTTTCTCGAGCAGCGTGGAGATCTCCTCATCGGCGGCCTCACCGGAATAGGTGGGGGCATGTCCGGTGCGGAAGCGCGAGGTGCTCGCCTCCCGTTCTTCCAACGCGGCGGCTGCGCGTGTCGACCAGGCCGCGAGCGTCATCGATTCGTCGGGATCGTGCCCGGCGTCGGTGAGCGCGCCACGGACCACTTCTACCGCCGCCTGTTGGGTCGCGGCGCCGTGCGCAACCGCCACCTCCAGGAGGGGGGTCAATCGCCGTTCCCACTCGGCCAGTTGCTCTTCGGAGATCTCCAGGTCGAACTCCGAGGAGCATTCTTCGAAGAAGATCGCCCGGTCGGCATAGGTCGCTCCCGCCCCGCGCCGGGCCGGCTTTCCGGTGATCTCGGTGAAGCGCTGTTCCAAGGTGGCGACGGTGACCATGCGTTTGTCCAGCGGCTGGTCTTCCAGTGCCGCGCGCAGACTCTCGAGTTCGTCGATTCGGTCGATCCACTCGTTTCTGGCGGGCAGCGGCGGCATCGCCGCGAGTTGGTCGCGCAGAGTACTCAAGGGGGCAGTGTCGTATTCTCCTCCGCCGAGTTCGACGTCGGCGGCTCCGTCGGCCAACAGTTTGCGCAGGTCCGCGGCAATTTCTCTGGCTGGACGGCCGGTCGTGCGAACCAGGTCGATAAACCGCGTCCCGCCGATCGGGAGTTCGGCGAAGGTCTCGGGTGCGACGGTGCCGGTGGGGGCGACGGGGTGGAATCGGAGGTGCGGTAGCAGCCGGGTATCGCGGGCTATCGCCCGGATCACGGTGCGAACCGCCCACTCGGAGAGGAATACGCGTCGTACTCGCGGGCGTCCTCGGTGCAGCCTGGTTGTCGCACCGGCTGTTCCGTACGCCATGGGGCCGAAGAAGCTGACGGTTTCGTTCTTGGCGCAGAATCGCTGGACGTAGGTGTACATCTGGCGTCGGACGCGCCGCCACCGCGAGTTCAGGACACCTTCGTGAGAAAGGTAGGGCACCAGCATGTTCCGGTAGGCATCGGGATTCGAGAGGAATACTGCCTCGCCGACTTCGGGTCGGCGCAGCACCTCGCGCAGTTGATCGCCCGCCGCGGCGTCCGCGTCTTCGTAGGCGTGTTCGAAGCGACGAGCGGCATCCGCCCATTCCCGCACCGCGGCACGGGCATCCGGGTTGGTGAGGGCCGGTAGCGTGGCCGTGGAACCTCGACGCACCGCGGAACGCACTGTGTCCGCGTGCGCGCCGGCAGCGGCCAGAAGCGTTGCTTCCCGGTCCAGTACGTCCTGCGCGGCGGCGAGCAGCGCTGCGTCCGCAGTAAAGGTTTCCAGCCAATCGAACGGCATTCCGGCGTGGCGTAGGACGAACACTCGCCCGACGCGCCATTCTCTGGTCACAGCGACCCTCTCCATACACCCGCTCCGGCCAGTTGGCCGGATAGTCGGTCACGAACACGGTCGGACAACCGCTGGGCCACCGATCGGTCACCACGCGCGAGCCGGTCCACGACCGGGGCGAGACGAGGGTGCAGGCGGAAAGCGCTGCCGGAGGCCAGGTTCACGACGAAGTGCCCCGGTCCCCGGCCGTCGGGGCCAGGTCCGTCGTTCCGCACGACCTGCGCGTTGGCCGACCAGCCGTCCTGTCCTGTCGCGGTCATCGGCACGGTCGCCGCGAAACGGCCAGGCAGAAGCTCGGTCCGGGGTGAGAGTCCGGCCAGAAGATCAGCGATCACTGCCGAAATCTTCTGTGGTTCAATCGTTTCCGCAGCGTCGAAGTCCTGGCTTCTGGGCAGGTCCCGGTCGGTGGGCTGCGGGCGACGGATCAGTTGGCGACCGCCCCAGCTACCGCGTGTGTCCACGCCGAGACGGAACGGACGGAGCCCGGCAAGACACAGTTCGTTGTCGTCGGCCAGGCCGTGCGCGGTTTCCCGGATGCTGTCGTACTCCACCCCAGGCGCACCGACGAGAAGCTCGACACGTACCGGGATACCGGACGACATCTGCCCGACGACGCCGGCGATATCTACGGCCATACCGCTGGCGCCGCTGATGAATTGCGTGTGGCCGGGTCGAGCCGCAGCAGTGAGAATCAGTCCCCGGCACAACGGCCATCCGGACGTGGGCACCTCGAGCAGGGACGCGACATCGAGCCACCCGATCCATGGTTCGCCCTCGCGCCGATCAGCTGGGTCCGCGACCACGGTTACCGGTTCTCCGTCAGACCATTCCCCTGCCAACTGCCAGCGCGGAATCCACGACGACACTGTCGCACCACGCAGTTCGGGGAGGCGAGACAACGTCGCGCGGTGGGCGAACGCGAATCTTCCGCAGAGCTCGATCCGTTTCGATCCCGAACCGAGGGCGATGGCGATCGCCGCGGGTAGTTGCTGGTCGGTATCGACAAGAACGCGAATCGGACCTCGGCCGGCTATCTCGGCCGCCAGCGCGACCTCCGGCTCGAACAGCGTCGTCCGGCGCCCCGCGTCGCCGACATCGTTGCTCGATTCGGTACTGCCGTCGACGATCTCGACATCGTCGGCGGTCATTCGCAAGGTGTCGTCGTGCGCGGTCGACGACCGCAGCGCCACTCCCATGGCTCGCAGGGTCGCTTGGTCGTGCTGTTGCCGATCGAGTATGGCCGTCGCGGCATGCAGGAACAGAGCATCGAGCGGGTCGGCCATGTCGGCGGCCGCCCGCATGCGGGCCGGGTCGGCGGTGCGGTTTCGGAAACTCGCGTTGAGGTCGAGGACCGGCGAACCGGCATCGGCGACGATGCGTGTCGGATCAGACAGCGGTGGGATCACCAGCAGCGGCGCTTGTGGTGTCGTCATATCTGATTCGCTCCCTTCCGGAGATAGACACAGCGCAGTTCCGCGGCAAAGCGCAGCTCACCGTCGCGCAGCCAGGCGTCTTCCGGAGCCGGTAGTACTTCGCTCACGGTCAGGGTCTCGGCGGTCGCGGCCAGTCGCGTCAATGCGTCCAGCAACGAGGGCGTGGCGGTATCGACGAAGATGGGCTTTCGCTCGGCAGGCGACTTCGCGAAGAACCGGGTGGGCAGCTTGCGATCGGCACACAATCGCGCTGTCGCCAAAAGCCTGCTGCTCTCGCCGATCTTGGCGTTCGGTTGTGGAACTGCGTCCGAGGGCAGCTTCCACACCCGACGACTCAGGACCGCATTCCGCCACGTCAGTCGCGGAACATACGACAGATCAGGCAGAACGGCGCGCCGAATGCGAGGCAGCGCCAGTGCTGTGTGCAGTCCACTGTCCAGTTCACCATTGTGGAAAAGCAGTGGACGTTCGGGGTCGGTGCGATCGACGAGGATCGCCTGTGCCCCGTCGCTGCGGACCTGCAGCGCGTCCAGTCCGATTCGTGCCCGTGTCGGGTCCGCGGCGGTGCCGCCGAGTTCGAGGACCAGCCCGGGGAATTCCAGCGGAGGTAGTCCCGTGCTCCGCCTGGGGATGACATTGACCGCGGTCTGGTTTCCGAGCGCCTGTTCGATGGCCGTGTCACGCTCGAGCAAGGCACGCGCGGAGTCGGGATGGAACCGCAGCGCCCAGGGAGTCAGCAGCGCCGCGTCATGGATGTCACCGAGAACCAGTGGTGTCGATCCCGGTCGGTACCGCGCCAGGTCGGCGACCGCCGGCAGCACATCGATCGAACAGAGCACCGGATTTCGCGGCACGGGCGGAATATCGAGGTGCTCGGCGAGATCAACCGCAACAGTGTCGGGGTCGGTGTTGTGCAGTGCGGCGGTGATCGCGGCGGTCAGCCAGTCCGCCGTATGGACGGTCAGGTCGCCGACTTCTCGCAGCGCGGTGGCCAAGGGGACCACTCGGTTGCCGAGCCGTGCGGCGAGCGCACGATTGGTGGATTCGCGGGTGAGATCTGCCTGATACGCCAACAGATCCAGCGCGGGTGCGACCACGTCGAGCAGATCGGCCGCCAGATCGCCGCGCAGCGTCGCTGCTGTGGTGCCCACTGCGGCTTCATGAACCACGACCCGGTCGTTGTAGAAGCGGTCGTCACTGGCCCGGCCGGACTCGATCATGGAGTCGAGTTCGTTCTGCAGTGCGAGCTTCGCTTGTGCGGGAGCCGACGGATAAGCAGTGAGCAGCTCTCGCACTGTTGTGACGATGGAGTGCGCTCGGCTCGGGTGACCGGCGGCGGTGCACTGCGAGAGCCGGTCATCGAGCCACCCCCACGGATCGAGAAGCGTCGAGGGCGGAACAAGGTCGTGGGTGAGTCGGCCGGATCCGACGCCTGTGCGCACCTGGTCGAGCACGTCGTCCAACGGCAATGCCGCATCGCGAGCGATGTCGCGTACGGTCCGGTGGCCGTCGACCAGAGCCAGGATTCCGGATGCCTTGCCCAACATCGTTTTCCGGCGCGGCGTCGCACCTGCGAGGAGCTCGTCGTCGTCGTTGATCGCCTGGTTGATCGCCTGCAGCACCCGCGCGGCGGTGTGGGCTTCCCGGTCCCGGATGACGCGATGCCCGAGCCAGGTCAGTGTCGACTCGCCCGGCTCGTGTGGTGCGAGGTCGGCGTAGTTGATCGGGCCGAAGAAACTCATCGTCTCGCTCTTCGCGCCGAGGCGTTGCGCGTAGGACGCGAGCTGGCGACGGATGCGTGCGCCCTTGACCCCGCGAGACAGATCACGGTACGCCGGAGGTGAGGAGCAGGCGATGGCCTCAGCGACACGTTCGTCGGCACGCAGTGCGGTGAAAGCCAGGTCCACTGCAGTCGTATCCGCCGCGGTGGCTGCTCCGAGCTGTTCGTGCTTTTCGGCCAGGACCGAGGTCAGCTTGTTCCACTGCGTCAACCACTGCTCGGGAAAGGTATCCCCGCGGGCGGCAAGTGGTCGGAACGTCCGTAGTTTGCTTTGGTCACCTCGGCTGAGCCGGACGCCGCGCAGAGTCTGCGCCAGAGCACTCGCGTGGTGTTCCAGATCGATGATGTCGGCGACCAGATCAGCGCTGTGGTGATACCGCAACGATTCGACCAGCTGCCAGGGAAATCCGGCGCTCCGTAGCACCAGCGTCGACAGTATGTTCCAGCTCTGCGTCATGACGCGCTCCGGGTGAACGTGACACGAAATTCCGAGGTCGTCGGCATTCCGTGATGGCGCAGCCACAGCCGGTCCGGCCGGGGACGCATCTCGGTCAACGTGAATTGCGGTGCGTCTGCCGACCGCAGTACAGCGGCGAGGGCGTCCACCGCGAGGGGGTTGTCCAGGTCGATCCCGATCGGTTTGGGTTCCTGGGGAACCCCCGCGAAGCAGAAGCGAGGCACACCGCGCAGCGCGCGCATCCACTGGATGCGCCGTACGATCTCGGGCAGCTGCGCACCTCGGTCCGGGATCAAATCCGTTGTCTGGCACCACCATCGAGCCCGCTGCACGAGTACGTCACCGACGAGGATTCGAGGTGCCGCCGCACCGATACGCACTGTGGGCAGGGACGCGGCCGGTGCGGCGAACGCGCGAAGGTGCAGGTGATCGTCTTCACCGGCGTAAAGCACGAGCTCCCCGGTCCGGTAGTGCAGTTTCGGTCCGTCCGGTGTCAGCAGCACACGAACATGCGACAGTGGGATCGACCGTGCCGGATCATCGGTAGCCACTGCGGTCACTTCGATGAAGCGGCCAGGAAAGATATCGGAAACCAGGCCTTTGTGCTGGCGTCTGCGGATCACCGTGGCCAATCGTGTGGCTCCGCCCCAGGGCGCCAGATCCGTGTCCGGCGTGCCCTGTTCCTCGGAGAAATGGCGTTGCGAACCCCAGCTGAAGACATAGGGATGCAGTTCGCCGAGCACCAGCCGTTGCCGACCCGACGAGTCGAGTTCCAGCATGATGTCCGGGCTGACGAAACGCGTCCCGTGTGCGTTCGGCACCAACGTCCGGAAGTCCGCTGGTGCCAGTACGACATTTTGTGGGCTACACCGGTCGACGGATGCCGCCACCAACGCGGTGAACTTGTCGCGGAATGCCTCCAACGGCGCGTCCAACGTGGCGATCTGGTCCAGGCTGAGGTCCCGGGTCCAGCGGATCAGCTCGTCGTAGGGGATCTCGGTGACTCCCCGGGACCGCATCAGTTCCGCGACGAGCCCGGCTGCCGCTGAGGTCCGCAGTTCACCGTGGTGGATGGCCACATCGAGGACCGGGCCGAGCTGGGCCTCCCAGTCGGAGGCAACATCGTCTCCGACGAGCACTGGTGTCTGATCTCCGCGGGCATCGATAGACACGATGCCGCGGTCGGCATACATGCGGCCGGCCGCTCGACGGGCCTCGGCACCGGAGGCGGCAGCGAATTTCGCTTCCAGTTCCTCGAGCGCCGCACGGCGAGTGATGTCGTCGGCGGCCGCGGCATATCTGGTAGCACCCGAGGCCAATTCCGCGAGTACGCCAGGCCATCGCGTGTCTGCGGCGAAAGTGTTTGTCCACGTGATGAGCCAGTCCAGTGGTCGTGACGCCGTCGACGGGGGCTCCGGGACTGTTCGCACCGCACCGATTCGGCTCAACCGTCCGACGACGTCTTCGACGACTGCAGCGTCGAGCCCCGTCATGTCTGCTATCGCCGCACGTCCGCGTTTGTTGTCGATCGCGTCGGCGATCGCTGCCCGATCACCGGTCAACCGCACCTGGCGACCATCGGCCAGATGGAGGGCGCCGGGTTCTCGCCGGCAGGCGGGTACCCAGGTCAACGGAACCCGATCTACCACCAGCGGGTCATGCGCGATGCGTTCGGCGAGAGTGCAGACCGCCCAAAAGGAGAAGAATGCCTCAACTGCGCGGATCCCGTCCGGGGTCTCCGGTCCCAGCCCGATACCGGACGTGTCGGCATCGATTCGGCCGTGGACGAGCGGCCCGAAAAAGCTGGTCGTTTCGTTCTTCCCGGCGAGTCGCTGCGCGTAGAGGTACATGCGCCGGTGGAACGCGCGGTCCTTGGCCTTTTGGACCTGTCCGGCCGGACGCGCTGCCCATCGAACGACCTCGGCGTGGACAGAGGGAGCGAGCTGAAGCACCGCGTCCCGGAACCGCGGGTCGAGCAGCATGTTCCGCACACGATGCGGACGGTCCTCCAATTCCAGCGTTCCGGCATCGAGCAGCCGCTCCGCTGCGGCTGTCGTGTCGAAAAGTGCGGTGCGGTAGGCGTCGATCTGCCCGTCGAACGACGCAAGGTCCACCGTCACCTCGATGTCGAGGTGTCTGTTGATTCGGCTTCGCACCCGCGAGTACGCGCGCAGCCGAGCCTTGTCGTCTTCTACGGCAGCCTGCGCTACCGCCCCGACTATGCCCTGCAGCAGCTCTGCTCGAGTTGCCTCGAGCTGCCGAACGCAGTCTCGATAGTGGGCTGACGCCTCAGTGGTCGCCTCGTGGCCGAGTTCACGCCACATGTCGATGGCAAACCCTGCCCGGCGCAGCAGCAAACGCGAGCCCATCTTCCAGGGGAGTTGGCCTGTCATCCTCAGTCCTGGAAATTGACTAGATCGAACGGCCGGTTCAGTTTCGTGCGTGGTTGCGGAAGCGACTCGACCGCAACACGTCCGCTCGACAGCTCAGCGGCCAGCTCGGCAGCGGCGCGCGAGTGGGTGAGGCTGCGCCTGGCAATCTCGATCACACTTGCCGTAGTGACCGTCGAATCACCGGCAGTTTGCCTGCCTGCCATCGCCTGCGCCGTCCGATAGGGGTCTCCGATCCGTCGTGCGGCGGCTTCCGCGTGCACGAAGTGGTACTCAGCGGCAGCGGAGTCACTGCGCCGGAGGTGAAGACCACCGAGTTCGAGGTTCACCTCGCACTCATGAAAATCGTCGGTGCCCGCCTTGGCCGACTCGAGGACTGTGTCGAGATCGGCCAACGCAACGTCGCTCTGCCCCACCAGCAGTTTCAATCCGGCCGAACGGTAGGAATGATGCTTGCGGAAGCTGATGCTGTCGGCCCCCGAGGCGCCGGCGAACCGTTCCCAGGTACGGAGCGCCAGTTCGGGTCTACCCGAACGTTCCTGCAGGACACTGATATTCGAGTACAGGTTGATCCGCAGGTGAGTCGAACTCGCATCGTCGAGATCGGCAAGACATTCGAGTGCCTGTTTCTCCTGCGCGAACGCGGACTTGTGCCGCTTCTCCGCGAAAAATGTGAGTCCCCGAAGATTGTGCAGCCACCCGCGCTCTCGGCGCACACTCACCGGCTCACCGGCCACCGGGGCGAGCACAGCGAACCCCGCCTCGAGCTCGGCAACAGCCTCTGACAGTTGGCGTTTGCGCTTGGTCAAGGTCAGCGCACTGTAGAGGTGCGACTGAGCACGGACCTCGGGCGAGAGTCCTTCGCCGACCTCACGCATCCGGCGGAACCACTGCAGGGCAGATGTCTGATCGCCGCGGAAAGTCGCCTGGATGCCGAGAACTTTGGCGAAGTACGCACCGAGATCGGAGGCGTTGCGCAAAATTCCGGGTTCGAACTCGATAGCGGCCTCACGATCGTCGCTGCCCCGCATGGCCGCCTCCAGAATGGTGGCGACGCGTGCCTCACTGAGACCTGGCAGTAGTCGCAGCGACTCCAGCGCCACGATCGCCATGCCCTCCCAGTTGGCGCTGAAGAACCCGGCCTGGCAGTAGGACAGCGAAGCGGCGAGCCGATCGGCTGAAGCGGTCTGGCTGTCGGTCGCCGCATCGAAGAGGACCGCCTCGCGCCCGCCCGCGCTCGTGGGCACCGTGCGGCCCGCGTCGATCGTCCACTCCGATTCGGAGACCGGGGCGTCCATCCTCGCCAGGCAGCGCCGCCGATCCGCGCGAAAGTCCGCCTCGACGCCCTCGTGTGCGCGGACCGAGCCGACGTCGTCGACCAAGATCCGTGCCGAGGAGTCCATCCGCGCGAACTCGAAAGTCCGCATGAATCCACGCAGGGAGCTGAGGTCGGTCCGGCCGAGCCCGCGCAGTACCAGTGGCCGATCGAGCTCGATCATCCCGGCGCACAGTGCGGTCGCCGCAACCGCGATCGTCCGGTAGACCTGTTCACTTTCTCGGTGCAGACGGCGTTCAGAGGCGGCCAACGCTATGTCGTGCAGGGGACGCACAGGGGTGCCCTCGCCGGGAAAGAGGACCGCCCACTCAGCGGCATAGTCTGTCGGCAAAGAGCCGAACGTTGCTCCGTTGGAACGCATGTCGGAGATCGCCTGCCGGAGCCCGGCATACGATGCGGCTGGTCCCGTCGCGACCTCGGAAATGACTGGGCGATCGGCGGTCACCGACCCGGCGGTCACGGGTGCACCACCCACTCTGCCTCTGCCTCTGCCTCGGCGAGTGCGAGTGGGGCGATCTTGTTCTCGACTTCGTCGAGATCGAAGTCGACGTCGTCGAGGTCATCAAGGTCTTCGAGCGCATCGTCGGCGCCCACTGCGGCCTCGCCACCCTCGGTATCCGGCGGGGTCTCAACCGCGACGTTCTCCTCTTCGTGGGCGTCGGCTGCACTTGACTTCTGCACTGCACGGTCCATCGAAACTTCTCCACTCATTGTCAAACTTTCCAGATATCGAATGAATTGCACACGAACAAGTCCACCTGGCCGACTTGACTCGTTACAGCCACGTGATAGTGCGCCGAGTGATAAACAAGAGCGCATGTCGGAAATGGCGGATCGTCAAAACTTCACGACGATCGGAATTTCAAAAGTAGGCAAAGTTCACACCCCGGAAGAATTGATGTTCTTTCGATCCGCATCGAGCAAAGCGCGACTACAAGGGGTGCCGTATCATGTTGCGCACAAACATCTTTGGCTTCTCAAGCCTTCGCTGGGCGGCAGTCGCGTGTCACGCATCGGGCACCGGAACTACTACCAGGCCGTCCGACTGAAAATTTGAACGAGACCGCATGTGCGGCCGTCGGCTCACGATAGAATGTTCGCCTGAATTCGAGACCCCCTCGTGCATGGATGAATCTTGGAAACCGCGCGATCCGCTTGATCCGGTAGCGCACATCCCGCTTCCAAAGACAAACTATCGAGCCCCACTCCGGGTGTCAATACGTTGATACGTATTGACAGTACCGTATCGCGAAACCGGCTCACCGTCCGGTACGCCGTGAGCGGCGCAGTCCGAACTCGAGCCGCTCGTCGAGCGTGCGCCACACCAAAGTTGCCTGTGATAAGAGCCGACGACCGACGAAGTTCCGTCCGGCCGACGCGCCCGTGTCCGACTTCGCAGCCACCGTCGATTGGCCAGCACATCGGGCAACGGCGCCTGTCGGTACATCGATTGGCCGGGCATCATGTCAGCCGTGGCGGCGGCTGTCGGTGATCACGGCCCGGGGCGCCGTGGCGAGACTGGTCGGCGGCCCGCCGCGCCGTAACCCGGATCGAGTCCTGGCCGACAAGGCGTATTCCACGGCGCGAACCGAGACTTGTTGCGGTGCAAGAGGATCGATGCGGAGATCCCGCACGGTCCGAACAGATCGCCAACCGTCGACGTCGGGGAAGCGCTGGTGCCGCCCACCCACCGGGGTTTGATCGGGCCACCTACCGGGGTCGAAAGGTGGTCGAGCGGGCGTTCAACAAGGTCGAGCATCAGCGTGGTGTTGCGACTCGCTACGACACGCTGGCCGCGACCTACCGGGCCGGGATCGTGATAGCCCTTGCGGTGGAGTGGTTGGGGCTATGGAGACACATGACTAGACGACCTTGGCATCGATCAGCAGATTCCAGATCTCGCCCTGGTCGACCACCTCGACGCCGAGCTTCGCCGCCTTGGTCAGCTTGCTGTCACCGACTCCCGCACCGGTGATGAGCAGGTCGGTGTTCGCCGAGACCGAGGATGCCGCCGTCGCGCCCGCCTGCTCACACAGACGCTGAAATGTCGGGCGGGCGACCTTCTCGCCCGAACGCGGGTCGCTGATGGCGCCGGTGATCACCACCGTCTTGCCTTCCAGGGGCGCGCCTGCCGCGACGACCGGGGCGAGGTCCTCCGCGCGCACATCCAGGTCGACACCCGCCGCACGCAGCCGCTCCAGCTCCGGACGCAGGCGGGTCAGGTGGGCGACCAGGGAGGCGGCGACCTTCGGTCCGATGTCCTCCACCGCGACGAGTCGTTCCTCGCCCGCGTCGGCGACCTCCTCCAGGGAGCCGAATCCCGCACGGGCCAACCGAGCCGCGGTGCCGTCGGAGGCCATCGGGATGGCAAGGCCGATCAGCGCGCGACGCAGGCCGACCTGGCGACTGGCATCGATCGACTCGATCATCCGCGCGGCCGAGACCTCGCCGATGCGGTCGAATTCGAGCAGGCGCTCCTGGGTGAGGGTGTAGAAGTCCGAAGGACGCTCCAGGATGCCCGCCTCGGCGAGGCGTTCGATCCACACCTGCCCGATGGCGTCGATGTCGGCGGCGGCCCGTGAAGCCCAGTGGATCAGGCGCCGCACCGTCTGGGCCGAGCAGGAAACGTTGGTGCAGAACAGCTCTCGGCTGTTGCCCTGCTCGGTCACCGGCTGCCCGCACGAGGGGCAGACGGTCGGCGCCACGATCTCGCGCTCCTGGCCCGTCCGCTTCGCCGCGTCGAGCACGCCGGCCACGAACGGGATCACGTCGCCCGCGCGGCGAACCAGCACGGTGTCACCGATCTTGATGTCACGCGCGCGGATGACCTCCTGGTTGGCCAGCGTCGCTTTCGTGACCGTCGTGCCACCGACGAAAACCGGTTCCAGCCACGCGACAGGAACGATCTTGCCGGTCTTGCCGACGTCCCAGACCACATCGGCCAGCACCGTGGTCTTCTCCTCGGCGGCGAACTTGAACGCCAGCGCGCCACGCGGCGAGTTCGACCGTGTTCCGGCCGCCGCGTAGGCATTTCGGTCCGCCAGCCGCAGCACCGCGCCGTCGAGGTCGTAGTCCAGCTCGTTGCGGCCCTGCTCGATCGCGGTGATCGCCGCCTGAGCCTGGACGGCATCGACGCACAAGCGCATCCGCGCACCCTCGACACCCAGCGCGCGCAACCCTTCCGCGAGGTCGACCGCGGCGCCGCCCGCGGAGGTATCCAGATCGAAGCCGAAGAACTGCAGGCGGCGCTCGGCGACCGTCGCCGGATCCTTCGCCCGCAGTGTGCCTGCCGCGGCGTTGCGTGGATTGATCAGCGGTTTGTCCGGATGCGCCGTGTTGTAGGCGGCGAAGGTCGAACGCAGCATCACCGCCTCGCCGCGCACCTCCACCCGGCCCGGAACCTCGATCCGCTCGGGAACACCGTCGACCAGGGCACGGACCAGCATGGTCACATCGTCTCCGGTGGTGCCGTCGCCGCGGGTCACGGCGCGCACGAAGCGCCCGTCTTCGAAGACCAGGGCCAGCGAGAGGCCGTCGAGCTTGGGCATCACCACCACCGGCTGACCGGGGAAGCGGTTGAACAGCGCCTCGACCTGCTCGGGTTTGGTCGCTTTCTCGAGCGACAGCATGGGACGCGAGTGCCGGACCGGAGCGTGCAGCACCGCGGGCGCGCCGACCTGCTCGAGCGGATTCGGGTCGGGCGTGAGGTCGGGGTGTGCCGCGATCAGGGTACGAAGCTCGTCTTCGATCGCGTCGTACTCGGCGTCGGCGACCAGCGGCGCGCCTTGATAGTAGGCGTCGCGCAGCGCCACGATACGGTCGGCGAGTTCTTCAATGCGTTCCCCAGTTTCCACAGCACGCGACGCTACCGATCCCCACCGACAACTCTGCCGCCGAGTCGGCGGAATACGGGTCAGGACATCGCGGCCCGCCGCGCCGCGACACGCGCCCACACCTGGGGATCGGTGCGCGGTCCGCCCGGTGTGGCCGCGCCGTACCGCTGGATCTGGGCGTCGAGGTCGAGGGGCGCGGTCATCGAAGTGCCAGGGGCCAGTGCGTCCTCGACGTGTTCGTCGGGCACCAGCCAGCACACCTCGAACTCGATGCCGTCGGGGTCGCGGGCGTAGAGCGCCTTGGTCGACCCATGATCACTCGCCCCGGTCAGCGCGTGGGCCCCCGCCAGCCGGTCCCGCACAGCCGCGAGCTCGGACAACGTGTCCACTTCCCACGCCACGTGATAGAGCCCGACCGAGCCCGCCGGACCAGCCGCGGGCGTCCTGGCCTGGAAGAGCCCGAGGTCGTGGTCGTTGGCCGAGCCGGGGTGGCGCAGGAACGCGCCGCCGGGGAATCCTTCGGCGAGCCGCTCGAATCCGAGCACGTCCTCGTAGAACGCGATACTGCGCGGCAGATCCGCGACGAACAAGACGATGTGGTTGATTCCCCGCATCTCCGATGGCCTCCTGGATCGATTGCTCTCGACCCCTCACAGTCCCACGAAATCGTCCCTCGGCAACACCGGATGACCGGGGAGCGGGACACCACTAGTTCGACGACGGACGTGCCGCTTCTCCCCCGCTCGGGCCCGCACCACCGGCCGACCGACCCCACGCCGGAGGATCGACGACGGCCGGTGGTGTATCGGCCGGCGGCCAGGTAGTCCATGCGGCAGCGGTGGCGTGTTCTGCGACAGATTTTCCCCAGTTCCACATCGTTTCGCCCCTCCCCAGAGCTCATCCGCGGTCTCACCAGGCTATCGGGCAGAGTTTGCAGTGCGCCAACGATTTTCGGCCCCGGAGGAGGAGCTGCTCCCCCTGTGCGGCGGCGAGAATCCTTACCGCACAGCGGGATTCGCCTAGCTGAGCGTCTTCAGCGCCGCCGCGTCGTACGGCTTCAGTTCATCGGTCCGGCCGCCGAGGACCTTGGACGCCCACTCGGGGTCCTGGAGCAGGGCGCGGCCGACGGCGACCATGTCGAATTCGTCGCGCTCGAGGCGGTCGAGGAGGTTGTCGAGGTTGCCGAGCTCGGCGCCCTCGCCGGTGAACGCGCGGAGGAAGTCGCCGTCGAGGCCGACCGAACCGACGGTGATGGCCGGCTTGCCGGTGAGCTTCTTGGTCCAGCCCGCCAGGTTCAGATCCGAGCCGTCGAACTCCGGGAGCCAGTAGCGGCGGGTGGAGGCGTGGAAGGCGTCTACGCCGGCCGCGGCGAGTGGGGCCAGGATCGCCTCGAGCTCCTGCGGGGTCTGCGCCAGGCGCGCGCGGTAGTCCTGCTGCTTCCACTGCGAGTAGCGGAAGATCACCGGGAAATCGGGCGAGACGACCGCCCGGACCGCCGCCACGATCTCGGCCGCGAACCTCGTGCGGGCCACCGGGTCGCCGCCGTAGACGTCGTCGCGGCGGTTGGTCTGTGCCCACAGGAACTGGTCGAGCAGATAGCCGTGGGCACCGTGCAGCTCGACGCCGTCGAAACCGATGCGCTCGGCGGCCGCGGCGGCCTCGGCGAAGGCGCCGACGACATCGTCGAGGTCACGCTGGGTCATCGTCTTGCCCGCTCCCTCGGTGCCGTCGGCGCCGATCCCGGAGGGGCCCATGGCCGGGGCGTCGGGGTAGGGCTGCTCGCCCTGGTTGCGGACCATGCCGATGTGCCACAGCTGCGGCACGATCGTGCCGCCCGCCGCGTGCACGTCCTCGGCGACCTTCGCCCAGCCCGCCAGCTGCTCCTCGCCGTGGAAGCGCGGCACCCGGTCACTCTGCCCGGCCGAATCGTGGCCGACGTAGGTCCCCTCGGTGACGATCAGGCCGACGCCGGCGGCGGCGCGGCGGGCGTAGTAGGACCGCACGTCGTCACCGGGAACGCCGCCCGGGGAGAACATGCGCGTCATCGGCGCCATCACGATGCGGTTCGGGACGGTCAGACCGTTCAACGTGACGGGCCGTGACAGGATCTCCGCCGTGCGGGAGGCGTCGGACGCGGTGACGATCACTGGATGCTCCTCATAGCTACTTGACAATGTCGATGGTTGAGAACTTCAAGCAATACCGACACCGTAGAGGTAATTATTTGAGATGGTCAAGTTTCTGTGGATACAGTGGTCTCATGACAGAAGCTCCCCGCGTCGACACGGCCCAGCTCATGGAGCTGCTCTCGGTGTCGCTCGGCGCCTACTACGGGGACTTCACGGCCGCGGCGGCGAGCGAGAACCTCACCGCGAGCCAGGGCAAGACATTGACGGTGCTCCGCCGCGGGCCCGTCGCGATGCGCACCCTGGCCAAGGTCTTGTCCTGCGACGCCTCCAATGTCACCGGGATCATCAACCGGCTGGAGAAGCGTGACCTCGTGCGCCGCGAGCCCAGCCCCTCCGACCGGCGCGTCACACGTCTGGTCATCACGCCCGAGGGCGAGCGGGTCACCGACGCGATCCGGGCGAAGATGCACGCCACCCACGATGGCCTGAACAGCCTCAGCGACCAGGACCGCGAGCGCCTGCACTCCCTGCTGAAACGGGTATTCGTCGCCCGGCCGTCCTGATCCACGACACCTGACCCGCGGGGCAGCGGGTCATGATCTAGTTCTGCTGATCGAGGAGCGCCGCGACGGCGCGTTCGGCGCTCTGGACGGCGCTTTCCATCGTCGCCGACCAGTCGGTGCGGGTCCAGTCACCGGCCAGCATCAGGTTCGGGACCGACGTTCGCTGGCCGGGGCGCAGGTTGTCGGTACCGAGGACCTGGGAGAACGTCGCTTTGGGCATTTTCACCACATGGCCGGTCACGACCTTCGCCTCGGCGGCTTCCGGATAATAGCGGCGGATGAGGTCCATCTGCTCGGCGACGATCTCGTCGTTGCTCTTGCGGATCTGCTCGTAGGCGCCACTGGTGGTCAAGCAGTACAGCCAGGTTCCGTCGGGGGTGCGACCGTGCATGCGCTGCCGGTCGAAAACCTGATCGATCACGCCGGTGCCACCGATCAGCGCCTCCATGGCCGACTTGGTCTTCAGCGGCCGGTCCAGATACAGGTTCGTGCTCACGATCGGGGTGACGCCCAACTTGTCGGCGGCAGCGTATATTTCGGCATGCTCGGGCAGGTCGTCGAGGAGCCCGCCGATTGTGGAATTCGGGACCGCGCAGATCACCGCGTCGGACTCGATCACCGAGCCGTCCGCCATCTGCACACCGGTCGCCCTTCCGTCGGTGATGATGATCTTGCGAGCCACCGCCCGGTAGCGCACGTCGACCCCATGGCGTTCGAAGACCTTCTCGGCACCGGAGATGTAGAGGGTGTCCAGGTCCACCGTGGGGTACCCGATCGTGACACCCGCCCGGTCCCGCACCCCGATCCGGACCCCGGTGGCCAGCACATCGGCGAACACCTTCGCCGACTCTCGGTCCACCGGCTCCGCCGCGATACCGAGCGCGAGCCAATCCCACAGGGCTTCACGCGCTTTCGCGGGCATTCCGACGCGCTGGAACCACTGGTCGGTGGTGATGTCGGCGAGGTCCTTCGGCTGCCACAGTGCCTGCCGGACCAACCGCAGCGAGGACCGCAGCGCACGCAGCCGATCCAGCGGGCCCGCGTCGGGATGCGCACCCATCAGCGTGCGCACTGCGCCGAAACCCTTGGTATACAACATGACCGCGCGCCCGCCCGGCCAGCGCAGACTCCCGGCGCCCGGAAACTCCACGTACTGCCGGGTGCCGACGCTGTCCAGCGGCCAGACCGGCCAGGCCACCTCCGATGACGACGAACCGGCGCGAATCGCTTGTGCCCACCATTGAGGCAATGTCCGGAAGGCCGGGCAACATCCATGTCCTGATCTGTGGGGACCATGGCCTGGACGCCACAGCCGCCGTCGCCAACACTGGGTTCGTGAAGACAGTCCTCATCCTCGGATATCCGGGCATCCAGGCTCTCGACCTGGTCGGCCCGTTCGAGGTGTTCACGTCCGCCACCCTCTACCTGACCGGCCAGGGTCGGGGAGATGACGGCTATTCGGTCGGCGTCGTCACTCGCACCGGCGAACCGGCCACCACACACACCGGACTCGCCCTGCTCGCCCAGCCCCTGCCCGATCCTCGCGATCCGCTCGACACGCTGATACTGCCCGGCGGTCTCGGGGTCGACGATGCCCGGCTCGATCCGGAGCTCGTCGAGTGGATACAGACTGCGGCCGAGCACGCCCGCCGCATCGTCAGCGTCTGCACCGGCGCGTTCCTCGCGGCCCAAGCAGGCCTGATCGACGGCTGTGTGGCCACCACGCACTGGGCTTTCGCCGGACGGATGGCCAGCGAATTCCCTTCGGTCACTGTCGATCCCGAGCCGATCTTCGTCCGCAGCTCCGAGCGCGTCTGGACCGCGGCGGGTGTCACCGCTGGCATCGACCTGGCATTGGCGCTCGTCGAGGACGACTACGGTACCGAGGCAGCACAGATGGTGGCTCGCTATCTCGTCATGTATCTGCGCAGGCCCGGCGGACAGACGCAGTTCGCCGCGCCGGTATGGACGCCGCGCGCCAACCGCGCACCCATCCGCGAGGTGCAAGAAGCGATCGAGTCCGAACCCGCCGGGGCGCACAGCATTCCCGCGCTCGCTCGCCGGGCCGCTATGAGCCAACGGCACTTCACCCGGGTGTTTACCCAGCAGGTCGGTGAGGCGCCCGGCGCCTACGTGGAGCGAATCCGCACCGAGGCCGCGCGCCGCCGACTCGAGGAGACCGACGACACCGTCACCGTCATCGCCGCCGGTTGCGGGTTCGGCAGCGCCGAGTCGCTGCGCCGCATTTTCGTTCGACGGCTGGGCATTTCACCCGACCAGTACCGCAAGACCTTCGCCTGACAGAGGAGACAACAGTGCAGATCGCCATCGTGGTGTACCCGGGATACACCGCACTGGACTTCATCGGCCCCTACGAGGTGCTCCAGCGCCTGCCCGGCGCCGAAGTACGTTTCCTCTGGCACGAGCCGGGCCCGGTCCCAGCCGACTCGGGAGTTCTGCTGATCGGCGCGACACACTCTTTCGACGAGACCCCGTCCCCCGACATCATTCTGGTACCAGGGGGCATGACGTCGATGGAGCACGCCGGCGACGGGAAGCTGCTCGACTGGCTCCGCCGCGCCCACGAGACGTCGACTTGGACGACGTCGGTGTGTTCGGGCTCGGCGATCCTGGCTGCCGCAGGCCTGCTGCGCGGCCGGCGCGCCACATCACACTGGCTCATGCTGCCCGTCCTCCGGACGTTCGGCGTCGAGCCCGTCGGCGACGAGCGGATCGTGCACGAGGGCAAGATCGCGACGGCAGCGGGCGTATCGGCCGGAATCGACCTGGCGATATGGCTTTTCGGCCAGATCCGCGGGGAGGCGCCGGCCAAGGCAGTGCAACTGCTGATCGAATACGATCCGCAGCCGCCGTTCGACTCCGGTCATGCGTCCAAGGCGTCGGCGGCCACCAAGGCGAGAGCGACGGCCCAGCTGACCAAGGAGTCCATCCAGCTGCGTCAGGTGCTCCCGGCGGTGCAGTTGCTGTGGAGCGCGGCGATCCACCGTGCTCGTTCGAAAAGCGGCCCCGAGTACGACGGGCGAGCAACCTCGGCGTGACAACCCGTGCGCCGGTCGACAACGATGCGATACACGGAGTGCCTCCCCATCCGCTGAGCAGAATGGTGGAGGAATACCTCGAAGCGCCGAACCACTGTGCCGGAGCCGAATTGCGGTCGGGCTGAGCGGAATCCTGTTCGTCGGCCGAGCCGTCGGATTGTATCGATGACATGGCAACACAGGTAACGCCGGCCACCGAAGTCGACACGTTCACCGCCGACTGGCAGGAATGGCATCGGCGGCAAGAGGCGCAGCTGTCCGACCGGCATGGGTTCCTCGCCATCACGAGTCTGCACCGGCTCACCGAGACCCCGGAGCGCTTCGGCGATGCGCCCGGTACCTGGTCGACGGGCGACGCAACGGTGGTGCTCGACGTCAACCGTGCGGGGAATCTGCCGTGCGCCTACACCGATCCGGCGACCCGCCCGCTGCCACCGGCCGAGAACCGGCTCCCGATCGCCGTCGAAGCGGGAGAGCAGATCCCCGACGAGCGCCAGGGATGAGCGCTCCGCAGATCGGCACGCTGGCGTTCCTGACCCCGGGCAACTACCTCGACGACGATCCGTACAGCGGTCTCGAGGACACGTTGCAGCTGTTCGAGTTCGGCGAGCGTCTCGGGTTCGACGGCGCGTGGGTCCGGCAGCGGCATCTCGAGCACGGGGTGGGTTCGGCGGCGGTCTTCTTGGCCGCGGCCGCCCAGCGCACGAGCCGGGTGGAGCTGGGCACGGCGGTCATCCCGATCGGTTACGAGAGCCCGTTCCGGCTGGCCGAGGACCTGTCGCTGGCCGATGTGCTGTCGAAGGGCCGCTTGCAGCCGGGTTTCAGCGCGGGGACGCCACCGCATGCCGACCTGATCGGTGATCTGGTCTTCGACGGCGACTGGCGTAGCTTCGACCTGTCCTACGGCCGGGTGTCCCGGCTGGTCGAGAACCTGCGCGGCCCCTACCTCGGCGATGCCGAGACCGTCATCCACTCGCCGGGCAATACCCAGCGTCCTCGGCTCCAGCCGCACAGCCCCGGCCTGGCCGACCGCGTCTGGTACGGCGGCGGGAGTACCCGGTCGGTTCACTGGGCCGCGGAGAGCGGGCTGAATCTGCTCAGCGGCAACATCGTCTTCGGTGATCGCAGTGACGAATTCACGACCGCGCAGCTGGGGCTGATCAGCGACTACCGCACGCGCATCGAGCCCTCGCGACCGGCGCGCGTCGCGGTCGGCCGGGTGATCGTTCCGTTCGACAGCGCCGACCGCGCGACCCGCGAGCGGTACCGCGCCTATGCCGCGAGCCGCCACGAACGCACCCTCGGCCCGCAGGGCGAGCGGCGGGTGCTCTACGCCCCCGATGTCGTCGGGACCGCCGAGCAGATCCTCGAACAGCTGCGGGCCGATCCCGTCCTCGCGCAGACCAGCGAACTGCGCCTGGAGCTGCCCTACGAGTTCCACCGCGCGGACTACGAGCAGATCCTGCACGACACGGTGGAGCTGATCGCTCCCGAACTGGGGTGGAAACCCGCGCTCGGCTAGGTCGCGGCGAGATGCCTGCCCTCGGCGAACTCCTCGACGATCTTGGCGCAGAACGCGGGGAGATCACCGGGGTTGCGGCTGGAGACCAGGCCGTTGTCGACGACGATTTCCTCGTCGACAACGGTGCCACCGGCGTTGCGGATGTCGGTGCGCACGCTCGGGTAGGAGGTGAGTGTGCGGCCGCGGACCGCGTCGGCTTCGACGAGGGTCCACGGTCCGTGGCAGATCACCCCGATCGGTTTGCCGGTGGCGGCGAAGTCCTTGACGAAGCGCACCGCCGCGGGATCCTGGCGGAGTTTGTCGGGATTGGTGGTGCCGCCGGGCAGGATCAGGGCGTCGAAATCGTCGGGGCTCTGATCGGCGACGCGCCCTTCGACGGCGAAGGTGTCGCCCTTCTCGACGTCGTGGTTCATGGCCTGGATGCTGCCGGATTCCAGCGAAAGCAGTGTGGTTGTCGCGCCCGCCTCCTCGACCGCCGCGCGGGGCCGGACCAGCTCGACCTGTTCCACCCCGTCGGTCGCGAGAATGGCGACCCGCTTTCCCGTGAGCGTCTGTCCGGTCATCGTTCGTTCCTTCCGGTTCGAGGCGTCGGTGATTGTCTTCTGGTGGCGGTACCGCGGATTCCGGGTCCTAAACACGCAACCGCCGTCGGCCTCGCAGGTGCGGGGACGACGGCGCGAAGCGGCGAGCGTTGAGCGGGTCAGCGGCCGGTGCTGCCCGCGGTCAGGTCAAGAAGCGCTTGGCACAGGGGATTGTGCGTCGGGCTGTCGCCATCGGCGAAGCAGGCGCCGAAAAGCACGAAGCCGAGCGGCCAGGCCAGCAGCATCTCGGCGGATCCCGACGCGGATCCGGAACCCGCAATCGGAGCGACGGGGACAGGCGCGGCCGGAGCGGCTTGCGCCGGACCCAGGCCTGTACCGACCAGGGCGCTCGAAATAGCTATGGCGGCAAGGGCTTTGGTGAGTAGTGGATTCATGACGACCTCCTGTGAATGTGTTCGCCGACACTAGCCGAGTGACGCCAATCTGAAATACCCTAATTTTACTGTCTGTCCCGCCGTGGTCGATCCGTGCGAACCTACGGAAACCTGGTCTATCGCCCATCCGGCCCATACAGTGAACGGATGCGTGGACGATCTCGAATCCTGCTGTCTTCGACCGCAACAGCCGCAGCGGCATTGGCGCTGACCACTTTCCCGGCTGCGGCCGCCGAGCCATCTGCCACCCCCACCGGCTGCGCGGAGATCCGGGTCGTCACCGTCCGGGGCACCCTCGAACCGCAGTCGGGCAGCCAGCTCCTCACTCCGCTGGGAAGGCGGATCGGCGACGAATCCGGCCGCCGCACCACGGTGACCGAACTCGAATATCCGGCCTCGATGGCCCCTGACAGCGCCGTCCGCGGCGTCGAGAACCTGACCGCGCTACTGAACGAAACCGCCGCGACCTGCCCGGACCAGCAGCTCGTCCTGCTCGGCTACTCGCAGGGCGCCCGCGTCATCGGCAACACCCTCAACGCGCGAACCGCGCTGACGGACCAGGCGGCCGCGCGGATCGACGCCATCGCCGTCTTCGGCAGCCCGCTGTTCAACGGCGCCGAACCCTACAACCGCGGCAATTTCGACCCCGCTCTGTCCGGCACCGGTCCACTCCGCACAGGGGCACTCGCCGAATTCGCCGATCGCCTGCGCAGCTACTGCAATGCCGGCGACCGCGTCTGCCAGGGCGGTGATCCGGCCGCCGGGTTCGCAAACGCCTTGAGCTACGGCCATTTCGCCTACTTCGTCAACGGCGACCGTGACCGGGCCGCGGCGTTCGTCGGCGAACAGCTCGGCTCATAACCGCCGAAACGCCGAGAGCGGACCCGCGCCGATGCACCACACCGGTGGTGCCGCAACCGCGGGTCCAGGGACGATCCGGTCAGCGTGTCCACCGCAGGACATCGAGGGCTGCGCCGACCGCGATCATATTGCTCGCGAGGGGCATTGGCAGCAGGTCATCGGCGCGAGCCAGGCGGCGCACAACGGTGCTGCGGTGGGTGTAGAGGCGTTCGGCGGTCCGCACGGTACTGCACTGCTCCTCGAGGTAGGCCGTGAGCGTTTCGATCACCTCCGCCTCGGCGCCGGCCAGCGCGCCGAGGGTGTCGGCGACGAATTCGTCAGCCCGGATGGGGTCGGCGGTCAGCAACGCCACCAGCTGCACGTCCTGATGGCGAGCGACCCGGCGCACCGAGGTGAGGCGGGCCAGCATGCGCTGCGTCTCGAGCGCGTCGAGATGGCTGCGGCGGAATCCATCGAGGTCGGCACCCGGTCGCCCGATCGCGATCTGCACGTCCGGAGCGGCATCGAGCCCACGGACCACCGGGTCCAGCTCCGGGGCCGTGCCGGTGGGGAGCCACAGCCACAGTGCCGTGGCACCGGCCACGACCGTGAGCCGGTGCCCGGCGCCGCTGACCCGGACGAGCAGTTCCGCGGCCGCCTCTAGCTGGTCGCCTGCGGTAGGAGACTTCGCCCAGAGGACGGCGGCGGTGTGCGGCCCGGTCAACCGGTAGCCCAGCTTGCTCTCCGCCTGGGTGAGCCGGATGGGCGCTCCTTCGAGCAGCAGCGACACCGTGGCGCGACGTTCGGCATGGGTACCGCGAACCAGGTCGGCGCTTTCGGCCTTCATCCGTTCGGTGACGGCCGCGATCGTGTCCTCGATGAATGTCGAGATCGACAGCGAGGCGAGTTCGAGCAGCTCCCGTAGCTGCCGGGGATCGTCGGTCAGCGAGAAGCACACCTCCATGCACCGGTTCCACACCACGCTGTAGGTCGTGCGGTAGGCCTCGAGCGAGGTCTCGTCGAGGCCGCGGCGCACCAGATCCCTGGCCGAGGCCAGCACCTCGGGGCCGAGGGTCGGCGGCACCCTGCGGCCGGGACTCTGCACATTGGACCAGGCCCAGTGCGTGATATTGGCCAGATTCGCACGGCGGACCGCGTCGGCGAGCACCGGATCCCCGGCGATGCGCTGCATGCGCTCCCCCGCCAGCGACGCCTCGTGCAGGTCGTCGAGCCATGCCGCCGGCGGATTCAGCGAGATCTCGGCTGCCCGCCGGATCAAAGCGACGAGTTCCGGCCCCGGCTCCGGCCAGCCCGCATCGCGTGCGTCATTGTGAACCACGATCTCAGCATCACGCGTCGATATGACGTAGCGCAAGGCTGCCGCGGTGTCCGACTCTGGAACGCAGCCTCCGCACCGCTGTGGACGGCGGAGTCCGACGAAGGAGTCGCTATAACCACGCAGACCTCAGCGCAGCCGGGGACCGGCGCATCGACCACCGATCATGTCGACGTGGCGATCATCGGCGCGGGCATCTCCGGCATCGGCGCAGGCCGGTACCTCCGAAAGCTGCTGCCGCACAAGAGCTTCACCATCCTCGAGGCTCGCGGCGACCTCGGCGGCACCTGGGATCTGTTCCGGTACCCTGGCATCCGCTCCGACTCGGACCTGCACACCTTCGGCTACGAGTTCAAGCCGTGGCGCGACGAGCAATCGATCGCCGACGGGGAACGGATCCTGTCCTACCTGCGCGAAACCGCCACCGAGAACGGACTCGACGAGACAATCCGTTACCACCACAAGGTCATCGGCGGTTCCTGGTCGTCCGAGGAGGCGCGCTGGACGCTGCGGGCCGAACGCACCGACACCGGCGAACTCGTCGAACTGACCGCCGACTGGATCTTCTCCGCCGCCGGTTACTACAACTACGACGAGGGATTCACCCCCGAGTTCACCGGCCGCGACCGCTTCCAGGGCACCATCGTCCACCCGCAGCACTGGCCCGCGGACCTCGACTACACCGGAAAGCGCGTCGTGGTGATCGGCAGTGGCGCCACCGCGGTCACCTTGATTCCGGCGATGGCGGATACCGCTGCGCACGTGACGATGCTGCAGCGCACCCCCACCTATATCCTGCCGGTGCCGAGGAAGGACCCGATCGCCAACGCGCTGAAGAAGATCCTCGGCGACGAACGCGGCTACGCCATGACCCGGCGCAAGAACATCGCCCAGCAGAAGCTCGTCTGGAGCCTCTCGGAGAAGTACCCGGACCGGATGCGCCGGTTCATCCGGTGGTCCAACGCCAAGCAGCTGCCCGAGGGCTATCCGGTCGACGAACACTTCAACCCGCCCTACAACCCCTGGGCGCAGCGCCTGTGCACCGTCCCCGACGGTGACCTGTTCAAGGCCATCCGGAACGGCAGAGCATCGGTGGTCACCGACCGCATCGACACCTTCACCGAGAACGGCATCCTGCTGCAATCCGGACATGCACTCGAAGCCGACATCATCATCACCGCAACAGGTCTCAACGTCCAAGCGTTCGGCGACGTCCCCGTCACCGTCGACGGCCGGGCGATCGAACTGCCCGACACGGTGGCCTACAAGGGCTTGATGCTCTCGGGAATCCCGAACCTGGCCTACGCCATCGGCTACACCAACTCCTCGTGGACGTTGAAGATCGGCCTGCTGTGTGAGCACTTCTGCCGTCTCCTCGCCCACATGGACGACAACGGCTACCAGATCGCACACGCCGAGGTGACCGACAAGACCATGCCCACCCGGCCGTTCCTCGACTTCGCCGCGGGCTACATCCAGCGCGTCGTCGACCAGCTGCCCAAGCAGGGCGACCGGATGCCGTGGCGGACATCGATGAACTACCACGACGACGTGCGGATCCTGCGGGAGGCAAGCATTCTCGATCCCGAACTGCACTTCGAACGCGCGGTCGCCGCCCTGCCCTCCGCATCGGTGTCCGCGTGAGCGCGGATACCTCGAGGTCGGCACGCGGCGCCGGAGCACCGCCCTCGTGGCGAAGTTTGTGCGGTGTCTACTGCGCGCGTGGCCGTACGCTGTTGAGTGCCTGCATGTTTGGTGGCCGTAGCCCGTAGGATGGAGCCTGATGGACCACACGGACCCTTTCCCCCGCCCTGTTCCGTTCACGGTACCGAAGCTGCTCGTGGGCTTAGGGTCCCTATTGGTTGTCGCCGCGGCGATCGCGTCGTTCACCTTCACCTCCACCCTCGCGCGGGCGGCGGGAATTCCTGAGCACCTGACCTGGCTGTGGCCGGTCGTGGTCGGACTCACCGTCGCGCTGGTCGCCTGCACCTTCATCACGTTGGTCGGTATCCGCGACGAGAAGGCCACGTCCATGGTGCGGGTCTACGAGTTGCTGCTCGTCGCCGCCGTGCTGGCCAGCATCTTCGGCAACGTGCTGGCCATCTCCCGCGATCCGATCGAGATGGGCACCCTCGGGATCGCGACCGTTGTCTCCGTTCCCCCGATCTGCCTGATGATCTGCGTGGGCAACTACCTGCTGCTCACGGCGGTCGTACCCGTCCGCATCGTCGCCGCGATCCCCGAGGACGACTGGCGACTGAGGGTCCTCGGCATCCCCACCGCACCGTTGCCGCCGAAAGACCCGAACCCCGCCCCCCACGACGGCGCCGCATGGTGGGACCAGCACCGCAGCGAGGCACGAACTCCGACGACACCGAAGACCCGGACATAAGGGGCGAACTCACCGGCGCGAGCTCGGTTACTGCGTCGTTGCCCTAGCGGCGGCGCGACGCGGGCCATAGTGGTCGCATGGGTAACCAGACCACGGTCGCTGCCGCGATCGAACCTCTGCTGCGGGCCACCTTGGGACCCCACCCCGCGGTGGGGTTCGAATTCTGGGACGGCAGCACGATCCAGCCCGACGGTGCGAGCCCCGGCACGATGCGCGTTCGATCCGAGGACGCGCTGCGCCACCTGGTCTGGGCGCCCGGCGAACTCGGCGTGGCGCGTGCCTTCGTCTCCGGCACGGTGGATCTCGACGGCGACATCTTCGCGATGCTTCGAGCGCTCCAGTCGACCGCGCCGAACGACGCCCGCCTCGGTCTCGGCGCGGCCTGGCGGGCCGTCGGCGCGGCCCGGCGACTCGGGGCGCTCGGCCGCCGCCCGGACATACCGCCGGAGGAGGCGCGACCGCGGCGCGGACCGTTGCACACCAAACGTCGCGACGCGGCGGCGATCAGTCATCACTACGACGTCGGCAACGACTTCTACCGGCTGGTGCTCGGCCCGAGCATGACCTACTCCTGCGCGCGGTTCGTGCCGGACGACGACGGTTCGCTCGAGGACGCCCAGCACGCCAAGCACGACCTGGTCTGCCGCAAGCTGGGCTTGGCCGAGCAGACGGGTATGCGCTTGCTCGACGTGGGATGCGGCTGGGGTTCCATGGCGATGCACGCGGCGTCGACCTACGGGGCACAGGTCGTCGGCGTCACCATCAGCAGTGCCCAGGTCGAGCTCGCCCGCCGGCGAGTCGCCGACGCGGGTCTGGCCGGCAGCGTCGAGATCAGGCTCGCCGACTATCGGGACCTGCGCGGCGAAGAGTTCGACGCGATCTCCTCGATCGGCATGTTCGAACACGTCGGCTCCAGCAACGCCGCCGAATACTTCGACACGCTGCGCGCACTGCTGCGCCCGCGCGGGCGGCTGCTCAACCACGCGATCTCCTCGCCGGGCGGCTCCGTCATGCAGAATCGTTCCTTCATCGGGCGCTATGTCTTCCCGGACGGCGAACTCGTCGACGTGGGTGAAGTCGTTCTTGCCATGGAACGCGCCGGATTCGAAGTTCGTGACGTCGAAGCCCTGCGCGAGCACTACGCGCGCACCCTTCGCCATTGGCTCGCGAATCTGGAAAACGCTGGGGAACAAGCGGTTTCACTCGCCGGCGAAGGGCGAGCTCGAGTCTGGCGGCTCTATATGGCCGCCTCCGCGCTGGGTTTCGAGGGCGGCGGTCTCGGGATCCACCAGGTGCTCGGCGTTGTGCCGGAATCAACAGGGAACGCCGACATGCCTGCGACACGGCGCGACTGGGGCTAGGCGCCGGCGCGCTCACCCGCGAAGGAATCTCAACAGCTCCGCGGTGACGAACCGCGGGTTCTCTTCGACGAGCCAATGACCTGCGTTCGGAACGTCCACCGCGTGCACGATATTGGTCAATCGGGCCGCCGCGCTCGCCCGGACCGGGTCGAGCTGTCCCTGCGCGGTCATGAGCAGCGTCGGGACACTTGTCGGCGCCGCCGCCACCGAGTCGCGGACATCTTGTTCCAGGGCACGGTACAGCTCGAAACCACCGGCCAGTTTCTCGGGCCGACTGTAAGTCCTTGCGTACTCGTCGATTTCGGCATCAGTGAATGGGGAACGCCGCGAGGTGCCACCGAAAGCCGTTCCGCCGAAAGCGACCTGGGGATAGAACAAAGCCAGGTAGCCACGGACATCGTCGCCGACCACCGCCTCGGGGACCTCTCGCTGGGAATGGAAGGCGATGTGCCAGCTCATCGAGCGGTAGGTAGCGGCGTCTACCGCGGGCCCGGGGAGCGGAAGGTCGAGGTATCCGAGCCGAGCGGTGTCAGCGGGAAACTGGCTGGCGTAGTGGAAGGCCACCGCGGCGCCGAAGTCGTGCCCGACGATCTGCGCATCGCGCACCCCGAGCCGGTCCGCGACAAGAGTATGGACGTAGCGCGCCAGGGTGGCCTTGCTGTACCCGCTCGGTGAGCCGCTGCTGTCCCCCAGCCCGGGAAGGTCGACGGCGTAGACGGTGTGCTGCTCGGCGAGCGCGGGCATGATCTGCCACCAGCCGTACCAGGTCTGCGGCCATCCGTGGATGAGCACCACCGGCGACCCGCTCCCTCCGGTCACGTAATGCATACGCACACCGTCGACATCGGCGAACTCGTGCCGGAAGGTCTTGCCGAACTCCGGATCGCCGTGCGTCGCGACCGCATAGGAGGGAACCTCCGCCGCGGTCGTCATGCCGCACGCCGCGGAGCCGACCGTGAGCATCGCGGCGATCGCGGTGACGGCCACCGCGCGGGCGTATCGATGCAGTCGGCCTGTCGACGGTTGAGCTGCGATAGTCATCGTGTCTTCCTGGGGGGTAGGGATTTTCGGCCCCGCCAGTTTTGGCCGACGCTGCGAGGCATTGCAAGACATCTTGCTGATTCGGCAAACCGGGGCCACCACAGCGGTATCCCATCCTGTATCCGCGTCCATCGCAGGTTCGGTTGTCGGCAAGCCGGAATCCGCAGAAACGCCGGTATCCGTCTCAGCCCGAGCGCCTGGCCTGAGTCGACGTGGTCTCTTCGCGGTTGTGGCGTCCGCCCTACCGGTAGCGGCAGCAGCAATCACTGCACCGCTGATGTTTCGGGGATCGCCCTCCCTCGTGCTGGCCGGACACACTGACACGATCTATACGGCTGCCTTCAGCCCTGGCGAATACTGCCCGCCGCGCTGCCGTCAACGCGCCTGTCGGCAGCGCATAGCCGGATAACCGTAGCGACGCGCCACCAGTTTGCCGAGTTCGATCATGGCGTCGGCGCGACCGGCTTCGGCAGCTCGGCGCCCCATCTACCGTATTCCTGCGACGCGCAGCGCCTACAAGCACGCGGTAGCAGGTCGATCAGCCCGCCAGGAATTCGAGGCGGTTGCCAACCGGATCGGCCATATGGAAACGACGACGACCAGGGATCTCGGCTGGATCAGCCCAGTGGATTTCGTAGCCGGCGGCCATGACCGCGGCCGCGACTGCGTCTACATCGACGACGAAGGCGGGGTGGGCTTTCCGCGCGGGGTGAAAGGGATCCTCGATGCCGACGTGGAGTTCGCCGTCCGGGCCACCGGTGCCCGGGACCGCGAACCAGCATCCGCCACGAGCGGCGAGCATGGGAGGTTTGGGGAGTTCCATCCACCCGAGAACTTCGGTGTAGAACGCCCGCATACGGTCTTCGGCCCCGGGCGGACAAGCGATTTGAACGTGATGGATCACAGGTCCCCTCCTCCTGACATATCTTGCAGGACAAGCGTACTGCTTGGCTTAGCGTTCCGCGTTCGGAACCCGTCCTGACTCATCTTCGCAACCCAGACTGCGCCTCACCCCGCGATAGATCGTCCGGGGCGCCGTAACCGGCTGTGCCGCAAGATGTCTGGTGCGCCCGCGCGCTCGAACAGTTCCTGTCGGTTGACCGGCGCCCTCATCGAAGGGCTCCAGTGATTGGGAGACAGAATTGAGGCCGAGTCCGCACAGAATGTCAAGAGTTGGGGTGGCGTCTCGTCGCAGGATGGTGGGCGCCGACGGGTCAGCGTCGGTCACCGAGCGAAAGGCAACGACATGACCGAGCACCAGATCGACGAGCGTGAGACGTGGGAGACCTACGTCGCGTCGTGGAAGGCAGCGACCGAGGCCGAGAAGAAGGCGATCTTCGCCGAGTCGCTGGCTCCCGACTGCGTCTACACCGACCCGATCTCCCGGACGCGGGGTTGGGACGAGCTGATCGCGTACATGATCGATTTCCACCGGCAAGTTCCGGGCGGCCATTTCGTCACCCGGCGCTTGCAGGTCCATCACCGAGCCTGCCTGGCGCATTGGGACATGCTCGCCGGCGATGGGACAGTGCTGGGCGATGGGATCAGCCATGGGCAGTTCGGCGAGGATGGCAGGCTGGTCGCCATGACCGGCTTCTTCGACACCCCCGACCAGTGATCCGGTGAACTACCTCGACCAGCTCCAGCTCGGGGTCGACCACATCGAGACCAATCTGGACTTCGAGCTGCCGCTGGCCGAGGTGGCCGAAGCGGCGGGGGTGAGCCGCTGGCACTTCCAGCGGATCTTCTCGGCGGTAACCGGCGAGACGCTGAAAACCTACATCCGCTCCCGCCGCCTGGCCCGGTCGCTGGAGCGGCTGGCCTGCACCGACATGCGGATCATCGACATCGCCATCCTGGCCGGCTTCGAGTCCCAGGAGACCTTCACCCGGGCCTTCCGCAAAGCGTTCGACATGACCCCCTACGAGTTCCGCAAGCTGGGCCGACGCAACCTCTTCCTCCACAAGGCCGAGTTCGACGCCGAATACCTCCGCCATATCACCACCAACCTCACCATGGAGCCGGAGATCATCGAACAGCAGCCGATGATCCTGGTCGGGATGCGCACCCGGTTCTTCAGCGTCGACAGCGAGAAGAACAACATCGCCGACCAGCTCCCGCCCCTGTGGGACGCCTTCCTCGCACGACTGGACGAGGTAGAGCACCGCACCGGCCACATTTGCTACGGCGTCATCCGCGCGGAGAACCCTGACAGCGACCACCTCGTGTACGACGCCGCCATCGAGGTCTCGAGAGTCGACACGGTGCCCGAACACATGTTCCGCTTCGACGTGCCCGCCGCCACCTACGCACATTTCACCCACCGGGGCCCCGCCACCAGCCTGAACCTCACTGTGAACTACATCTACTCCACGTGGTTGACCGGCTCCGACGACCGCCGCCACACCTATGGCCCGGACCTGGAGATCTACGGCGAGAAATATGAGTCCGACCGCCTCGACTCGGTCATGAGCTACGCCATCCCCATCAGCTCAGGACCATAACCAAGCCGACCATTGTGGCGATGCCCGCTCGAACCCGCCGGGCGCTGTGGCATGCGCCCCGACGATGCGAATCGGCCTCGGGCGTTCAGCGGGCCAGGCACGGGCGTTTGCTGTCGAAGTGCCAGCCGGGAATGAGGTACTGCATGGTGGCGGCGTCGTCTCGATCGCCCAGGCCGGCGCGCTGGTACAGCTCGTGGGCGGCGGCCACCCGTTCCTCGTCGAGTTCGACACCGAGGCCTGGTCGCTGTGGCACCGCGATCTCGCCGTCGACGATGCGGAACGGCTCGCGGGTGATCCGCTGGCCGTCCTGCCAGATCCAGTGCGTGTCGATGGCGGTGATGTCGCCGGGGGCGGCGGCGGCCACATGGGTGAACATGGCCAGCGAAACGTCGAAATGGTTGTTGGAGTGTGAACCCCAGGTCAGGCCCCAGGCGTCGCAGAGCTGGGCAACACGCACCGACCCGGCCATCGTCCAGAAGTGCGGGTCGGCCAGTGGGATGTCGACCGCGCCCGCACGGACGGTATGGCCGAGTTCGCGCCAGTCGGTGGCGATCATGTTGGTCGCGGTAGGCAGGCCGGTCGCGCGTTTGAATTCGGCCATCACCTCCCGGCCGGAGAATGTGCCTTCGGGGCCGACCGGATCCTCGGCGTAGGCGAGTACATCGGTGAGGTCGCGGCATAGTGCGACGGCCTCCCTGAGCAGCCAGCCGCCGTTGGGGTCGAGGGTGATCTTGGCGTCGGGGAACTCCTCGGCCAGTGCCCGGACCGCGACCGCTTCCTCCGGACCGGGCAGCACGCCGCCTTTGAGTTTGAAGTCCCGGAAGCCGTAGCGGGCGCGGGCCGCACGGGCCAGGTCGACGACCGCCTCCGGAGTGAGGGCTTGTTCGTGGCGTAGCCGGGTCCAGTCGTCGGCATCGGCGGGTTCATCGGCGGCCGAGCGGTACGGCAGGTCGGTGCGGGTGCGGTCGCCGACGAAGAACAGATACCCCAGGGTGGGGACGGTGGCGCGCTGCACGCCGTCGCCGAGCAGTGCGGCTACCGGCACCTCGAGATGCTGCCCGAGCAGATCCAGCAGGGCGGATTCGACGGCGGTCACCGCGTGCACGGTGACTCGCAGGTCGAAGGTCTGGTTGCCGCGGCCACCCGCGTCGCGAGCGGCGAAGGCACGGCGGATGTCGCCGAGGATCGCGTGGTGGTCGCCGATGCTGCGGCCGACCACCAGGTCGCCGGCATCGACCAGGGTGGTTCTGATGCGTTCACCGCCGGGCACCTCGCCCACACCGGTCCGGCCTTCGGAATCGGTGAGGATCACCAGGTTCCGGGTGAAGTAGGGCGCGTGGGCACCGCTGAGATTGAGCAGCATGCTGTCGTGCCCGGCGATCGGCACGACGCGCATACCGGTGACGCGGGGGGTGCGGGGCGAGTGGTTCATGAGCGGTTCTCCACGATGACGGGGGCGGCGAGGGTTGCACGGGATGCCGGAGAGACGAGTACCGGGCTGGGACGGGTGGAATCGGAAGGCTCGAGATCGACGGGGTCCACCGGATCCGGATCCCCGGTAGTCCTCGGCGCCTGCTTGCGGATCAGCAGCACCGACACGGCGGCCACCAGGGAAGCCGCGGCCAGCGCGTACAGGCCCCAGGTGACATCGCCGGTCGCGGACTTCACCAGGCCGAAACCGTAGGGTGCGACGAATCCACCGAGGTTGCCGATCGAGTTGATGATGGCGATGGCGGGCGCGAGCACCAGGGGATGCAGTCCGGCCTGCGGGATCGTCCAGAACAGCGGGCTCGCGCTCTTGAAACCCATCGCGGCCACGCACAGGAAGGCCAGCGCGATCCACGGGGAAGCGACAGCCGCCAGAAACGTGCCGACGGCGGCGGTGAGCAGAGCGGCGACGAGCAGGGGTTTGCGATTGCCGGTGCGGTCGCCGACACGCGAGGTGACGTACATGGCCACGACCGCGCAGATCCACGGCAGGGACGACAGCAAACCGACGGTGATGTCGTTGGTGCCTTCGATACGGCGCACGATCGACGGGAGCCAGAATGTGTTGGCGTAGATCGAGAGCTGAATGGCGAAATAGATCCAGCAGAACAGCAGAAGTTTGGGCTCGGCCAGCATCCGCCACCGCGATGCGCGGTGCGCGACACCGGAATTGATCGCCTTGTCGGTTTCCTCCGCGGCAATCGTCTCGGCGAGTGCCTGCTTCTCACCGGCGGTCAACCATTTCGCGTCCGCAATGTGGGAATCGAGGAATCTGAAGGCGACTATGCCGATGACGACCGACAGCAATCCTTCCAGACCGAACAGCCATTGCCAGCCGTGCCAACCGAGCACGCCGTCGAGCGACAGGAGCGGCCCCGAGATCGGACCCGAAATGGCCGCTGCCACCGAAGATCCCGCCACGAAAAGTGCGGTCGCCCGGCCCCGGTGGCTGTTCGGCAGCCATTTGGCGAGGTAGAAGATGACAGCCGGGAAGAAGCCGGCTTCGGCGACACCGAGCAGGAATCGCAGCACGTAGAACATCGTGGCGTTCTGCACGAACATCATCGCGGCCGACACCAGGCCCCAGCTGATCATGATCCTGGTGAGCCATATCCGCGCGCCGAATCGCTCCATCATCACATTGCTCGGCAGCTCGAACATCGCGTAGGCGATAAAGAAGACGCCGGCACCGAATCCATAGGCGGCGGCGCCGATACCGACATCGGCTTCGAGGTATTCGCGGGCGTATCCGATGTTCGAGCGGTTGAGCTGATTGCAGATCAGCATGATGATGAACAGCGGCACGACGCGTCGAAAGAACTTCGACACAGCGGATTCGAGTTCCACTGCCGGCTGCCGAGTGAACGACATCGTTCACTCCTTTCGGTCAGACCACCACCGCGTGGCCGCGGTGCCGTGTGGGGGAAGGAAGCCTATCGGGCGAGGTGACTCGCCTCACACAACGAATGTAGGCAACCGCCCCGATTCCCGTCCAACACCGATTACGCATGGAATGATCCAGAAAAGGTATCGTCGAGTTGGCTGGTTTACGCGTCGCGGTTCAATTCTGCCAGCAACCGCAGCAATGCCGGATTGTCGTTGCCGCCCCGCCACGCGAGGTCGAGCTCCACCTCGGCGTCGACCACGGCCAGCGGCCGGTAGACCACGTGGTCGAACCGCATCCGGGCCGCGGACTCCGGCACCAGGGCCGCGCCCCAGCCGAGATCGACCAGCGCCAGGATGCTGTGCACCTGGGTCATGTACTGGGTGACCACCGGTACCACCGCGGCCCGGTGCAGGACAGCGGTGACCAGCTCGTGGAAGTAGCGTGCCTCGACCGGGGCGTGCATGACCATCGCCACCCCGTCCAGTGCGGTGACCGGGACCGGTTCTCCGTCACCGGCCAGCGGATGATCCTCGGGCAGTGCCACGATCAGCCCTTCGCGCACGAACCCCCTGGTGCTCAGGTCCGGCCGGGTCAGCGGCGGGCGGATCATGCCGAGGTCGAGCGCCCCTTCCGAGAGGGCCTCGACCTGCTCCATCGTCACCAGCTCACGTAACTCCAGGTCGACATCAGGCAGCGCCGCACGTGCGCGTGCCAGCACCCGCGGAAGTCCGGAGTGCACACTCGCGCCGGTGAAGCCGATCCGCACTACGCCACCGGTGCCCGCCGAGACCCGTCGCACCGCGAGGGAAGCGCGCTCGGCCTGCTGCAACATGCGGCGCGCGTCGACGAGGAAGGCCCGGCCGGCCACTGTCAGCTTCACACTGCGGTTGGAGCGGTCGAACAGTTCGGCGCCCAGCCCCTTCTCCAGGAGCTGGATCTGCCGGCTGAGCGGCGGCTGCGTCATCCGCAGTCGTTCGGCGGCCCGACCGAAATGGAGTTCCTCGGCGACCGCCACGAAATGGGTGAGCTGGGCGAACGTGAACAATGATACCTACCTTGTATTGATAGATAGGAAAAGAGTGTTGGACGTGAATCATATGTCGTTCCTAGGGTGAAGTCATGACCACTACCTCACCTACCGAGATCGCCACCAAGCTGGGTTCTGGCCTGCTGTCGTTCCCGGTCACCCATCTGCGTGCCGACGGGTCCTTCGACGAGACCGCCTACCGCGAACACATCGCCTGGCTCGGACAGCACGCGGCCGCCGGACTCTTCGCCGCGGGCGGCACCGGCGAGTTCTTCTCCCTCACTCCCGCGGAGGTGGAACAGGTGGTCACCGCCGCGGTGCGCGAGGCACCGGCTGGGCTGCCGGTCATCGCGCCCGTCGGCTACGGCACAGCCACCGCGGTCGAGATGGCCCGTGCCGCCGAGCGCGCCGGGGCACACGGCATCCTGCTGCTGCCGCCTTACCTCACCGAGGCAGGCCAGCGCGGACTGGTCGAACACGTTCGTCAGGTGTGCGCGGCCACGGACCTCGGCGTGATCATCTACTCGCGCGCCAATGCCGCATACTCCGCCGCGGCTGTCGCCGAACTGGCCGACCTGTGCCCGAACCTCATCGGATTCAAGGACGGAATCGGCAACATCGAGCAGATGACCCGCATCTACGCGGGCCTCGGCGACCGTCTCATGTACGTGGGCGGACTACCCACCGCCGAGATGTTCGCCCTGCCGTACCTGGCACTGGGCGTGACCACCTATTCCTCGGCCATCTTCAATTTCGTGCCCGAATTCGCGCTGAACTTCTATAACGCGGTCCGCCGGGGCGACGCGCCGTTCGTCCTGAACCACCTCGAAGAATTCGTCATCCCCTACTGCGATCTGCGCAACCGCGAGCCGGGCTACGCGGTGAGCATCATCAAAGCGGGCATGAAGGTGATCGGCCGTCCCGCCGGACCGGTCCGCAGCCCGCTGGTCGACCTCGACGACGTCGAACTGGCCGAACTGGCCGAACTCGTGAAGCGGGTGAGCTGATGACCGTCGCCGCCACCGTCACCGAAGAAATCACCGGCGCCAATCTGGTCGGCGACACCGATATTCCCGGCACCACAGCGCCATTCCGGGCCGTCGACCCCACCACCGGTCGGCACCTCGATCCGGAATACCTGGAAGCCGCAGGCGCGACTGTCGCCCGGGCCGCCGAACTGGCCTGGTCCGCCTTCGACACCTACCGGCACACCGGCCCCGAGCTGCGCGCGAACTTCCTGACTTCGGTCGCCGAGCAGATCGAGCGGCTCGGCGACACGCTGGTCGAACGCGTGATCGCCGAGAGCGGGCTGCCCGAGCCACGGGTGCGCGGCGAGATCGCCCGGACTACCGGACAGTTGCGCCTGTTCGCCGACGTGGTCCGCGAGGGCAGCTGGGCCGGGGCACGCCTGGACCGGCCGGATCCACAGCGCACCCCACTCCCGAAACCTGATCTGCGACAGCGGCGTATCCCGCTCGGGCCGGTCGCGGTCTTCGCGGCGAGCAACTTTCCGCTGGCCTTCTCCGTGGCGGGCGGGGACACCGCCGCCGCGCTGGCCGCGGGCGCCCCGGTGGTGGTCAAGGCTCATCCGTCCCATCCCGGCACCTCCGAGCTGGTCGGCCGCGCGATCCGCGCCGTCGTGCGCGCCAACGGCCTGCCCGAGGGCACTTTCTCCCTCCTGCACGGCGGCCGCGACACCGGCATGTCGCTCGTGCGAGACCCGCACATCCGTGCCGTCGGATTTACCGGTTCCCGTCAGGCCGGGCTCGCCCTCACGGCAACCGCTGCCGCACGCCCTGTGCCGATTCCCGTGTTCGCCGAAATGTCCAGCGTGAACCCGGTTTTCGTGCTTCCTGAGGCTTTGGCCGCCGACGGCGCAAGGCTCGGCGCGGAATTCGTCGCCTCACTCACCACCGGCGTCGGCCAGCTGTGCACCAGCCCGGGGCTGGTCTTCGTAGCCGACGGCGCGGGCGCGGATGCGTTCATCGACGCCGCCAGCGCCGCCATCGCCCAGACCAGCGGCGCGCCGATGCTCAACTCCGGCATCGCCACCGCCTTCACCGAGGGTGTTCGTCGGCTCGCCGGTACCCGCGAAGTCCGGCCCGTAGCGGCCGGCACCCCGGTCGCGTCTGCCTGCTCGGGAGTCCCTCACCTGTTCGTTACCACCGCGGAGCAGTTCCGCGCCCGACCCGCCCTGCGGGAGGAGATCTTCGGTCCCGCCTCGATCATCGTGCGAGTGGAACATCCCGAGGACTTCGCCGAACTCGTCACCGAACTCGACGGGCAGCTCACGGCCACCGTGCACGCGGCGGCAGGTGACCGCGATCTGGCTGCCGCCCTCTTGCCCGCACTCGAACTGCTCGCGGGCCGGGTGTTGTTCAACGGCTGGCCGACCGGGGTCGAAGTCGGCCACGCCGTCGTGCACGGCGGCCCCTACCCCGCCACCAGTGCACCCGCAACCACCTCCGTCGGCAGCCTCGCCATCGAACGCTTCCTGCGTCCGGTGTCCTATCAGAACATTCCTGACGAGCTACTCCCCGAGGAGATCCGTGACGCGAACCTGCTAGGGATCCCGCGGCGGATAGACGGCATCCTGACCGACAATTGACATAGCCGCCGGCATCGAACAGAGATCAGACCCGAACACGAGCACCCAGACTCAGCCCCTACCACTGACACTGGCCCACGGTCACCGGTATGACCACGTCCCCCAGTCGACCGCATGGTGTGGGGGTCGTGTCGCCAGGCACCGGTGGCGTCGAACGACCGATGATGGGGGACATGGCCACTGCACAGGTCTCTTTGTACTTGCAGCTCACCGATGGACAACGGCGAGCGCAATGATCTGCAGTCTCGCGCCGACGGCAATGCCTTACATCGCGGGCTGAACATGGTTGCGGCCGCTGTTGGTTAAGCTGCGGTTCTTCGCCTCGACGGCGGGTGAGATCGGTACAGTTTCGCCGATGGCCATCCGGTGGCGATGTCGTCGAGGCTGAGGCGATACCAGTCGGTCTCGGTGATGATGTGCAGGTCGGGACCTCGACCGATGACACGTGTGCGGGCGGCCAACGGCTGCCCGGTCGGTAGCGTCAGCCGGTATTCGCCGGTGGCGTGCATCCGCCCGCCGCTGAGAGTGCCGACGACCAGCCGCCCATCGACGGGACCATATCCCCCATACAGGGCGATGCGATCACCATCGACCGCGAGAGCTTCGGCCCCGAAGACGTCGTTGCGCCAACGGGTGAGTACCCCGTCCTCGATGCGGACGATGGAAAAATCGTCGTAATAGCACGTCCAGGTCGTGTTGCCGTCGATGTTCAGCGCGTAGCAGTCGTAGATGCTCGGCACGTTCGTCGAGAGCGACGTTGTGTCCCCGAATCGCCAGTCGAGCTGTAGGTCTGGAGTGAACCGAGCCAGTCCGCATGCACCAGGATTGGGTGAACCATCGGGAAGACAGCTGAAGAAGATTCCTTCGTCGGAGTAACCCACCCAGATATATCCGTCAGTACTCGTGTAGATATGCGCGATCCCGTGACCGAGTACCCCTTCGGCCACCACCGATCCAGCGTTGTCGTAGACGGCGGCGACGGTGAGGGGAAAGTAGTCCACCTGTGCCAACGACGCCAATGTGGCGCCGACCACGAGAGTCCCACCTTGGGGCAGCCTTTGCACTTTGTGGGGCGCCAGTTGCATGCCCGGGATGCGAGTGATGGTCGGCTGCGGCGTATACACGGCGACTCGGACAGTGACCGGCCGAGTCGCCCTGTATGCAAGTCGGGCGGTTGGGGTCCGACGCTCCATTGCCGTCGGGATGAGTGCACGCCGCTCCGCAGCCGAACACCACAATGCGATGACCTCACCCGCAGGTCCGACCGAGACGGCCATTCGCACATCGTCGGGTGCAGCGGGAGCGATCACCGCGTGATGGCGAACCTCCAGCGTGGGCAATGCCATCATCGCCGCGCGTCGTTCTTCGTCACTCAGCCACCACTGCTCTTGCCATTCGGTCAACATTGATCGGCCTCCGGAAGGTGCATTCGAGTGGGTTGTGTAGGTGCGTCGGCGCCTCTGTGCTTGGTCGGCGACGTTCCGTTCGTGGGCGACTGGTTTGATTCCGCGGCGTGTGGTCGGCGCCGTTACGGAGCAATACGGCGCCGACTCACGGCGGTGAGGCCACCTTGACGACGGTCCGGTACCGGCCACATCTCCACTACGGTCGAGAGGTCGGCCATCGGCAGGATCATGCGCCGTGGGCGCTCCGATCTCTGGCGGAATGTGGCCGCGGAACGTCATCAGATAGATGACGCATCATTCCACCTTGAAGGTCGCTTGATACCTTCCCCCGTCACCTTTGAAGTTCATCACCGCCTGAAGACTGTTCGGAGGCAGAACCAGCCGCTGTGGTCGTCCGAGCCAATCGTCGTCGCCAAAGGGAACGTCCATAAATTTGCCATTCAGACCGTGAAATGCCTCGGTTATTGCGCTGGCGAGAACTTCGACCCGATGGCTATTCGACTGCCCGACGGTACGGGCGAGTGCAGCCGTCCACGCCGCGTCGAGGACGGACCTGTAAGCGCTTTCCGTATCGCCATCGACGTCTCGATCCGCGTCTTCCTCAATTAGCGATACAATATACAACGACTCAGGCTCGTAAGCGGCGATCGCGATATCACGATTACGAGTGTCTCCATTGGTGAAATTATTCCAGTAGTCTCCTGGACCTCGGACTGTGAACTGCGTTTCAGAATTGATGCCACCGTCAGCGGGAACGCTCCCGCGAAAGGTCAGCAGGTAGACATCCTCAGATCCCCACTCGGCGGTAGCATTCGGAAGCGCCATCCTATCCACGATCACGCTCGCCTGACGAAGGCTGTAGTTGCTGCTACCGCTACGTTCGTGCGCGCCGCCTGCTGGACACGTCGAATTAGGCCTTCCTCCGAAGAACAACCCCTGGCACTTATGGCACCACCGCCAGTCGCTCTGCCATCCGGTGGTCGCGGGCAGGTCGAAGGCAAGGCTGTAGTTGCTACTACCAGCGGCTACGTGCGCACCGCCTGCTGGGCACCGCGGATTCGGGCTCCCTCCGAAGAACAACCCCTGGCACCTGTGGCACCACCGCCAATTGTTCTGCCATCCGGTGGTCGCGGGCAGGTCGAAGGTAAGGCTGTAGTTGCTGCTACCTGTACGCTCGTGCGCGCCTCCTGCCGGACACCTCGAGTTCGGCCTCCCTCCGAAGAATAACCCCTGACATTTACGGCACCAACGCCAGTCGTGCTGCTGGGGCATAACAATCATCTCCCGTGTGTGCGTAGCATTCGAAAGTCCTTGATCACCAACAAATCGAAACTCATTTGCGGTGACGTTCGGTTCGAAGAACTGTTTGTGTAGTACCTGCAATTCTTGGCTAATCGACTCACGGGAAGCATCACCCCTAGGGCTCACCCGCACGCACCCTTTAGTTGACTTTTGTGCACCCCATGCATCCGAGCCGACCGGGATCCTGTCGAGCACTGCGGGACACCGAATGGTGGACACGGAGCTGGTGAATAGCACCGCAGTCAGCGACTCTCCGGTCTTGGCGCGGTCGATGTCGGGTCGAACGCCGACGACGAATCCTCCCGCATTTGAGACTCCTGGTTCGTGGGGCACGCTGCCGGAGCTCGCTCTTGCCAACCGGAGCGGCGATGTCCCGGTTGTGTCGATCGGCGGATGAAGGATCATCAGCGAAGATGGCGCTCCGATATTTGAATCCGTCCGCGCCGACACTCCGGAAAGAGCGGTCTCCACTGCCCTCGCACCAGCAACACGGGATCAAGGCTGACGACCTGGTAACCACCAGGTCGTCAGGTCGAGGGTTTCCAGAGCACTACTGCTGCCCGGGCGTAGTACGAAGTCAGGCAGCGTAATACCCGATTCGGTCGATACTCTTGAAAACTGCTCCGCTGCAACGGAAACAGATGCCGTCGATACCGATCAGGCAACCACAATCTCCGACGGGGCGTTGTTCTTGTCCGCGTCGCGCGCCGCAGCGGTATCGGTGTGGCCGCCATCGACGAAGAGAAGACAGATCTGCACGCGCCACAGCCGGGCTATCGCGCCGGACTCACCAACGATAGCGATGACCTGGTCGGTCAAACCCTTGCGCACTACGGCCTACGAACACCCAGCCTGGCCTCGGGTTACGAGAGCAGCCATCTGCCGAGACGACTTCCGAAGCCGAATCGAACCAACGCTGCGAGCTGTCGCTCGGTCGCCGGAGAATACGGGTACCAGATCGCTTCCCGTTTCGCTCCACCGCGAGCGACCAGGACAGGTTGGGGATGCGTATAGCCACGCAAGCCCTCCGCGCCGTTGTTGATGTGTCCGAGCCCGCTGCTCTTGCGCCCGCCGAACGGCGCCTCCGGCACGCCGTAGATCACCGCGGCGTCGTTGTGGACGACGGATCCGGTGTCGAGCCTTGCCGCGATCCGGCGTGCTTTGGCACCGTCCTGAGTGAATATCGACCCGCTCAGGCCGTAGCGGCTGTCGTTGGCGAGCTCGATCGCCGCATCCTCGTCAGGCACCCGCATTATCGCCACGACCGGACCGAAGGTCTCCTCGGTCATCAGCTCCATCTCATGCGTCAGGCCGACAACGACCGTCGGTTCGAAATGCAGGCCATCTCCCCCTACCTGGTCGCCGCCGACAAGGATCGACGCCCCACGTCGGCGCGCGTCCTCGATATGCCGCTTCACCACGTCCAGCTGGCGGTCCCAGATCAAAGGACCGACATCGGCGGCCTGGTCACGACGGAAGCGTACCTGCTCAACCTGCTCCCGCACCCGCCGGATGAATTCGTCGGCAACGCTGTCCACCACGTAGACGCGTTCCACACTGAGGCACACCTGACCGCAGTTGAACAGCGACAAGTACACGGCCCCGGCCGCCGCGCGCTCGAGGTCGGCATCCGCGCAGACGATCATGGCGTCCTTGCCGCCCAGTTCCAGCGCACAGGGTTTCAGCGCCGCCCCGCACGCCGCGCCGACCTTGCGCCCCGTCGCGACGCTTCCGGTGAAGCAGATCTTGTCGACGTCCGAATCGACGAGCGCGGCACCTGTCTGTCCGTCACCGTGCAGGACCTGGACCACGTCCTCCGGAACACCGGCTTCCCGCAGTAGTCGAACAACCCACGCACCCGAATACGGCGCGACTTCAGACGGTTTGAGAATCACGGCGTTGCCCGCGAGCAACGCCTGGACGACCGGATTCAACGACAAGACGAACGGCGCGTTCCATGGCGTGATCACACCCACCACACCGAGCGGCTGGTAGTGCACGAACAGTTTCCGGAACGGCCGGATATATCCGTGCAAACCGCGACGCTCCGGGTTCAGAGCGCGCGCCGCGTGCGCGCTCCAGTAATTGATGAAGTCGCAGGACGGAACCAGCTCCATCGTCAGCGCCTCGATGCGCGGCTTGCCGGTCTCCGCGTGGACTGTATCGATGATCTCCTCGCGGCGGCGAACGAGGACGTCGAGCGCGCCGCGCACGATCCTCGCCCTTTCCCGCACCGGCAACGCCGCCCAAACAGGCTGGGCGGCACGGGCGCGGGCCACCGCCCGCTCGACGTCTTCCGGGGTGCTCACCACCAGTTCCCCGACCCGATGCCGATCGATCGGACTCTCCAGTGCGATCCGGCGCCGTCCGTCCGACGTCTCGGGCAGCGGTTGGGTTATGGCCATCAATTCTCCTTGGAACGCCGCGACTCACCCTCTATCCTGGCCACCATTCCATACTAATGTCTAGAGTGTTGTCCAGTTCCATGCTGTCAGCGAGGTCACCGAGGAACTGAAAGCGCTCTGAGACAGAGGGATTCGCGCCCGCCCAACGGGTGACCACACCGGGGACAGTGACCACCGGGTCGGGGTCGAGGACGTCGGCGGCGAACCACATGTCGTCGGCCCGGCGACGACACGTGATTCGAGGGGCGCGGTCCTATCTGGTCGGCAAGGCGTTCTGCAGACCACCGACATCGGTGATCTTCCACTCCGCGTTGCGATCCAGCGTCAGGGAGTAGGTCACGGTGGTCTGGGCACCGGCCGGGGTTTGCGCGCTCGTCGAGGTCACCGTGAGATAGGCGTTCACCTTGTAGATTCCGCCTGCCTCGGAGATCACCTGCGCCGACAGCGGCGTCGCCGTGGACGTCCACTGCAACGGCAGCAGAATCTGCTCCAGCTGTGGGGAGGTGGCCTCGAACTTCGCCGCCAGTTCGGGGGTGGTGCCCGCTTTCAGGCGGTTCAGCCATGCTCGGGTGTCGCGATAGTCGATCGTCGAGGCACCCACCGCGTAATTCGACGCGACCTGTTCGGCATGCCGGTCGTCAGCGGACTTCGCATCCCGTGCGGCCAGGTCGGCGTCGGCCGATCGGTAGAGCATCGCGAAAACCACGGTCGATACGAGCAGTGCCACGATCGCGAACGCGGCCACGAGCGTGGTCAACGACAACGACACCGTCCGCTCGCCCACCCGGGGCAGTCGAGATCCGCGTGTCGCCACGGACGCCTGAGCGGTGGATGTGTCGTCGACGTCCACTGTCGCGGTGTCGCCGACCTCGTCTGTCCGCGTTGTCATGTGCTGTCCTTCCGCCGAATCGGTGGGCTACGAGGTGGATCGGCTACTTGACACCCAGCCGAAAACGCAGGGTGCCGTCGGCATCGACGCCATGCAGCGCCTGATTGATCAATGCGCTGATGTCCAGTGCCGGAGTCCGGTTCATCGCGTCGGTGACGACCGGTTCCAGCACCGGGCCCAACTGGGCGGCGGTCGGCCCGACCTGCTCGATGAGGGTGGTCACGTTCCACAGGAACGGCACCAGCCCGTCGCCGGTGAAATAGTCGGTGACCGGGCGGCTTTCCGCGAGTGCCGCGCCCGACTCGACAATCCGGTTCAGCGTGGTACCGAAGGCCGCGAACTCGGGGCCTGCCGCGGCCAGCGACGGCCCCAGCCATTCGATGTCGCCCCCGAGCGCCTGAATGTCGTCGAACAATTGCCGGACGGTCTGGGTGCGGCTGAGCAGCGTCGCGGCCAACAGCGACGTCGATCGTTGCAGAGTGTGCACGGCCGAATCGGTTCCGCTCAGCGCGCGGTCGAAGGTGCCGACCAGATTCCCGATCACCGCGGGATCGATCTGTTCGAGCAGCCGCACCAGTTTCGCCGACAACGCGGTGATGGTCATCGGCATCCGGATCCGCTCGGTGGGCACCACCTGTCCGTCCTCGAGGTACGGCGCGGCATCGCGCACCGGCGAGAACTGCACATAGGGCTCACCCAGCGCCGAGAGCTGTTCGATCCGCACCTCGCTGGCCACCGGGATCCGGTACCGGTCCTCGATCCGCAGTCGCACGAGGACACCGCCGGTCTGCTTGGTCACCGTCTCGGTGCGGCCGACCTGCACCCCGGCCACCAGCACCGGGGCGTGGGCGCCCAAGCCGCCCGAGTCGTCCAGGTGCATCTCGACGGTGACGAAGCCGCGCCGGGGATCGACGTGCAGCACGCCGAACGCCATGTACCCGACGCCGAATATCAGGACCGCGACAATCGACGAGAGCGACACTGCCGCACGGATATTCATCGCAGCACCCCGATCATGCGCAGAGTGTCGACAATGCGCGCGGTCTGATCTTCCGACGACATCGCCGCGGGCTGCCGCGGGCCCACCGTCACACCGACAACGTTCACTTTCGGGCCCCGATCGGCAAAGGGAATGATCTTGTTCTGGATCAGGTCGACGACCTGTTTCATCGTCGATGGCGAGCCGGCGTCGAGCGGGCGGCTGCCGAAGATCATGGGCACGATCGCCCGGGTGGTGCCATCGAGGGATTGCACAACCGGCCCGAGCCAGCTCAGGCTGGGCGCGACCGGGCCGAGAGCGGTCAGGACGAAAATGACGCCGATCTGGGCGTTGATGGAATCGACGGTGTGCGCGACGCCGTACGGCGTCAGCAGGTCGTCGAACACCGGGACGTCGTCGCGCAGGCCATGGCCGGTCGCCGCGAGCCCGTCGAGCACGGCACCCACGGAGCTCAGATTGTCGCCGAGATCGACCAGGTCGGCGCCGAGTACCTCGGCGATGCGCGCGGTCTCGCGCGGATCATCGGGCATGATCGCGTTCATCTGGGTGACGATGGTCTGGATATCGGTCACCGCCCCGCTGCCGACGAAGGTGGCCAGCCCCGCGAAGATGTCCTCGATCGGCACCGAGGGGATGCTCTGTGCGAGGGGAATCGTGGCGCCCGGCGGCATCGGGGCCGCCGTCGCGTCCACCGGTACGCGCAACGCGATGTGCACGTCGCCCAGTGGTGTCTCCTGCCGCAGCGCGGCGGTCGTCGCCGCGGGCAGCTGTACCGACGAGCGGACCGCGACGTCGGCGACGACATACCCGCGCCTGCCCTGTTCGGTCGGCGCGGTCGCGACCGGGTCGACGAGCCGCAGGCCGGTCAGCTGACCCACCCGGACACCGTCGGCGAAGACCTTCGCTCCCGGCGGAAGATTGAGGACGTCGGCGAATTCTATGTGCAGGTCGTAGGTGGGGCCGTCGACGCCGGCACCCGGCACCGTGATCTCGGCCGGCTGAAATCCGCAGCCGGTCACCGCGAGTGCCACGGTGAGTGCCACTGTCGTGCCCATGCGGCGACATCGGGCGGTGAGCAGGGTCATCGCGCGCTCACCCCCGCCAGCAGGACCGGCAGCGGGGGCAGGGTGAGCGCGCCGTTGTCCGCGGTCAGGCAACCCTGCCCGGTGATCGCTTGGACCGCGGCACAGACCTGGCCCGAATCCGGTGACGCCAGGACGAGTTTCGGTGCGGCGTAGCCGAGAGTGGGCCGCCCGGTGGCCGGATCGAGGGCCGTGGCGAACCCGGTCGCGATCGCCGGGATCATTCCGATGAGCTCGGTCAGTGATCCGACGCCCGCCTTCAGCAGGTCGGTCAGGCTCGCGGCCGAATCCAGCGCGCGCAGCGCGGGCGAACCGAACATCATGATCACATCGTTGATCTGGGGTAGCACCTGGCTCAGCGCGGCAACAAGGTCGATGATCGGCGGGAACGCGATGACATTGATGTCGTTGAAAGTCCGCGGCAGTCCGCTGACGGTCTCGCGCACCTGCGGCCAGCCGCCGCGGGCCCGCTGGGTCAGTTCGGCCACCGCGTCCAGCAACGCCCCGAGGTGCCCGATGGCGGCGTCGGGGGCGGCCAGCGCCGCGCTCGCGCTCCTGATGAGCGCGTTGATCTGCTCGCCGGAGCCGTCGGTCGCGCGGTCCAGCGCCGCGATGCCGGACCCGAGCGCGTCGCGCTGCGCCGGGTCGTCGACGGCGTTGAGCTGGTCGGTGAGCTGGGCCAAGGCGTCGAAGGTTTCCGACATGCTCTTCGGGGTCAGCGTTCTGGTGATGCACCGGTCAGGCTTCCAGCCGCCGTGCGCCGGCTCGTCGCCGATCAGCGCCAGTTTCCGGTCCGCGATCAAGGTGTCGCTGACGGTGACGGCGCCGACGTCCTCCGGCAGTCTGCGATCGGCCCGCACCGTGAATCGCACGCGCGCGATGGTGCCGACGAGTTCGACATCGGTCACCTCGCCGACCGGTACGCCCAGCACCGTGACGGAGCTGCCCTGATACAGGCCGATGCCGTCGGGCATGTCGGCGCAGTAGTAGCGCGTCGCCGGGGCCGGTTTGCCGATCGCCAGCACCGCCGCACCGGCGACGACGAGAGCGACGATCATCGCCACCGACATCACCGCCCGGGAGCCCAGGAATCGTCGCAACATCAGCAGGTCCCTCCGGGTACGGGCACACAGATGGCCGCGGCGGACTGGTCGACGGTGATCCCACCGCCGGGGGGCATGAGCGGCAGCAATTGCCGGTGCATGGTGCGCAGTGCCTCGAGCAGTTCGCCCAGCCGGGCCTCGAGCTGCGTCAGCGGGGGGATCGCATCGGCGAGCGGTTGAGCCCGCTCCTTCACGCCGTTGTCCCAGGCCCGCCCCAGGGGCGCGACATCCGACAGCACCACCGCCAGGTCGTTGAGTGCCTGCGCGACCACGACCTTGTGGTTGGCGATGATGTTCACCATCGTGCCCAAGGTGGTCAGCAGCTTCGCCAGCACAGCGGAGTTCTCCCGCATCGCCGTGAGGTACTCATCGGCCAGCGACAACGTGCGCGAGACCTCGGAGTTCTGCTTTTCCATCAGCCCCACCAGGTCCGACGCGGCGCCCACCACGGCCCGGATGGATTCCGGGCTCTTGTTCAGCGATGTCGACAGCTGGGCGAGGTTCTGGCGCAGCATCGCACCGTCGATCGCGCGGACCGGCTCGACAGCGTCCTGGAATGCCTGAGTGAGGTTGTAGGGGACGATGACCCGTTCCGGCGGGATGACGCCTGCTCCGAGAGGCTTGGTCCCGGCGGGCTCGACGGCAAGGTAGTAGCCGCCGACTACGGTCAGCATGCGGATGTCGAGCACGGTCTGATCGCCGAGGAACGCGTCACGGTCGGCGGTGAACTCCATCCGCACCCGATCCGGCAGCAGCGTCAGCGATGTCACCTTCCCCACCGGGATGCCCGCGATCCGGACATCGTCGCCGGTCCGGATCGTCCCGGCCTGGGTCAGTTCCGCGCGGTAGGTCCTTTCCCGCGTGGTCCCGGTCAGATAAACGACACCGATGGCCGCGACCAGCACGATCACCGCGCACAGTCCCCCGAGGCCCCAGCGCAGATCGGTGTTCCTCGGTGCGGTGGCTACTCCGGTGCGCCGCACCGAGATCCGCGCGCGCGGGTTCATGAGTTGCACAGGACGATCCTTTGGCCGGCGAGCAGGATATGGAGTGGCTCGGGAGCCTGAGCGGCGCCACGAGCGCAGACCGCCTGCGGACCGGACGCCGGCACCGCCGCGGCGATCGACTCGATCAACCCGGGCATCCGCTCGAACACCGCGACCGCGTCGTACGGGTCCGGAAACGACTGCTTCAACAGTGCGTCGAGATCTCGATCCTGCTGCCCGGTGAGGCCGAGCACGGTCAGCATGCTGCGCAGCGGCTGGATCACCGGGGGGATCTGCTGGGAGAAATCGACAAGTCCGGGCAGCTTGGCGGCGATCACGGCGAACAGATCCGTCAGGCTGCCCAGCAGTTTCATCGCGTTTCCCGAATCGCCGCCGATGTGGTCGGAGACCTCGGCCAGGTTGTCCACCAGGACCGACAGCACCGCCTGCTGGTCGGACGCGTACCGGCTCAGGTTCTCGATCGCGCCGAGCGCGGGGCCGATACCCGTGCCGTTGCCCTCGACGACGGCGAGCAGGCTGGTCGTGAACTGGTTCAGATCCTCGGGTGAGAGTTCGCGAAGCACCGGCTGCAGACCTTTGAACAAGGTCGTGATGTCGAAGGCGGGCACCGTCTGATCGACACCGAAAGTCGATCCCGCGCCGCGTTGTTCGCCGGGCTGCGCGGGCTGCTCGACGTCCAGATAGCGGAACCCGGTGAGATTCTGATAGCGGACCGCGACCTTGGAATTGACGAACAGCGGGCGATCGGACCCGATGGTGAACCGCACCCGGGCCAGGCCACCGTCGAGATCGACAGCGACGACCTTGCCGACCTGGACGCCGTAGAGGCGCACGTCGTCACCCGGCCGCAGGCCGTTGGCGTCGGTGAACATCGCGGTGTGGGTGTCGGTGTCACCCTCGACCGGACGTGTGATCACCGTGAAAATTCCCGACAGGACTATCAGCATCGACACCGCCGTGACCACGACCCTGATCAGCAGCGCACGGGTTGTCATCGCGGGCCTCCCCCCGCGGGCAGTTGACCGACCAGCGCCGACAGCGGCCCCGCCAGCCCGGGCACGAGGTCGAGTTCGACGCGGGCGTCGAGCACCGGCCCGTCCGGACCGTCCCGGAACGCGCGGTCGAGCCGATCCATCAGTTCGCTCAGCTGCGTGGCCGAACCCGCCGGATCGCTGACCGATCCCGAGACACGGTCGAGCAGCATGGTCACGATAGGCAGCAATCCGCCGAAGTAGGGTCGCGCGGTGCCGAACAGGGCGGTGACGGCGGGCAGCAGTTCGTTCTGGATGCTCGGCCACATGTAGCCGAACTTGTCGAGATGCTCTTGCTCGGCCAGGTAGCCGTTCCGGTAGCTGGCGTGCAGCACGGTCAGGCCGCCGCTCAGCATCGGCGGCACGCCGGCCAGCGCCGCGCCGTAGCGGTCGAACAGCACCGACGGTGGTAGCTGCGCGGTCTCGGTGTAGGAACGCACCGTCGTGCCGATCGCCTGCATGAGCGGAGTGAACGCGCCCAGGTCACGAGCCACCGTGTGCAGTAGTTCGGTGAGCCGGGGCGTCAGCACGTCCTCGGTCAGCTCGCCGGTGTAGCTCAGCAGCGAGGCGAGCGTGGCGTCGCGGACTCGATCGGCCCGGCCCTCGGTGAGGTCGACCGTCGACCCGTCCGCCAGGATCACACCGCCGGCGTCCGGGTGCACCTCGAGTGCGCTGATGCCGAACAGATTGCCCGGGACGTAGTCGATCGACAGCGCGCTGGTCAGACCGAACAATTGGGATCGGACCAGGTTCAGCTCGATCTGCCGTCGACCCTGCCCGGCGAAATCGATCCCGCTGACCGACCCGACCCGGACTCCGTCGAGCCGGACATCGGTTCCCGGCCCGATTCCGTCACCGACATAACCGACGATCAGGACGACGTCGATGTCCTCGGCCGATTCCGCATCGGGCAACACCCGCCACACCCCGGCGGCTATCAGCGCGAGCGCGACCGCGCACACCCCCAACAACCGAGCTTTGAGCGGCCCGACTTCCGATCCAGGCAGTCCATAGACAGGCATGCCGTCACCCCGTAAACGTAATGGGAGATTGGAATCCCCACAGCAGAATTGTCGCGAGCATGTCCAGGGCGATGATCGACACCAGACTCGCCCGGATGGCCCGGCCCGATCCGATGCCGACACCTTCGGGACCACCCGTCGCGAAATACCCCTGGTAACAGTGGATCAAGACCACAGCGATCGCGAAGATCATCACTTTGATCGTCGCGGCGACGACATCCCAGGTGAGGATGAACTGATCGAAATAGTGGTCATATGTGCCCGAGGGTGTGCCATGCACAACCGTCACGATGAACGCGCAGGAAGAATAGCTCAGGATCAAGGCGACGACGAAAGCCGGCGCGACCGCGATAATGCCGGCGATCACCCGGGTCGTCACCACGAAAGGCACGGAACGAATTCCCAGTGATTCCAGGGCATCGATTTCCTCCGAGATTCGCATCGAACCGATTTCGGCGGTCATACGGCACCCGGCCTGCGCGGCGAACCCGACCCCCGCCGCGATCGGCGCCAATTCGCGGGTCACGCCGAACGCCGAGATGAGTCCGCTGAGTTGCCCGAGCGACAACAGGTTCAGCGCGCTGAACGCCTCGATGCCGATCGAGGCACCCATCGCCGCACCCATCAGCAACATCAACGGCACAACCCCACCGCCGACGATGATCGAGCCACGGCCCCAGGTCATATCGGTGATGACGGCGATGGTCTGGCGACGGTAGCGCACCAGCGTGTAGGGCACCGTCGAGATCACCTGCCAGCAGAACCCGAGAACGAATCCGAGCGAATCGACCGGCCGCAGCGGCGGGAACCGGCGCTGCAGCCATCCCGTCCACCGAAGCACCGGCGGGCGGTAGGGCGCTGCCGCCATCACGCCATCCTGACCGGCAGGAACATCGTAACCACCTGGGTGATCGCGGTATTGAGGACGACGACGGCCGCGATGGACATCACCACGGCGGCGTTGACCCCGTCCGCGACGCCACGCGGCCCTCCTGTGGCCTCCAGCCCCCGCTGACAGGCGATGACGACCACCAGGAAGCCGAACAGGGTCGCCTTGATCAGCGAGACCCAGACATCGACCGGGGTGGTGAAGGAGCCGAAGGACTGCCAGTAGCTACCCGGTGTCACATCCATGGCGGTCACCGCGGCCACGAAGCCCGAGGCGATGCCGACGAAAATGATCAGGATGTTGAGCAGCGGAGCGACGAGCATCATCGCGGCGATCCGCGGAACGACAAGGCGCTGCACCGGATCGACACCCATCACACGCAGCGCGTCGACCTCTTCGCGGACAGTGCGGGCACCCAGATCGGCCGCGATGGCAGCGGCGCCTGCACCGCCGAGCAGCATCGCCGTTGCCATCGGTGCCCCCTGCTTGATGACGCCGAGCCCACCGGCCGCGCCGATCATCGAATCGGCGCCGAGCTGGGACACGATATTGCCGACCTGCGCGGAGACGATGACACCGAACGGAATCGCCATCAGAATGCTTGGCACCGCGGTGACTTTGATGAGAAACCACGCTTGCCGCAGGGTTTCGTCGACCTGAACGCGCAATCGAAAGATATCGGAGACCCCGACAGCGACGGCCTGCGCGCCCATTCGCAGCGCCCGCCCCAGCGTCGCCACGCTCGATAAAACGGTGTCGGCGAAATTCTTGCGAACCACAGCCGCCGGCGTCGGTATCGATATCTCGTCGATTTCGGTGTTCATCGTCATGGCGCGACACGCATTCTGGAGTCGAATGATTCGGTGACCGCGCGAGCGCGAGAAAAGGCAGCATTGCGCTTTGTCATAAGGTTATGTCGTCGCTGTTCTACTTCGAGATTGCGGCTGCCGGCAGTGCCGCGCGCCACCCCATCCTGCCGCTCCTGTGTGCCATGTCGCGACACTATCATATGATGTGGACCACATTCCAGACATGAATCCAGATTGGTGAGCAGATTACTGTCGGTTCACCGGAACCCGCTGATCAATCGCGTCGGCCGGCCCGAATGCCGAGCAGCTCCCGACAACGACGAGAGGGCGCGAGACTCGTCTCGCGCCCTCTCGTCGTCGGGGCTAGGGAAGCTCGACCGCGTCCAATTTGGCGCTGAGCCGGTCCAGGTAGGCCAGTACCTCGTCGGCGGACCGGTCCGGCACGCCGTAGAGGACATCGGTGACGCCCTCGGCGGCCCACCGCGCGAGCTTGGCGGGATCCGGTTTGAAATCCAGCGCGACCACGCGGGGACGATCGGCCCGACCGGCTTCGGCCCAGATCTTGTGCAGCATCGCGAGCCTGGCCGAGATGTCGGTTTCGGTCGGCGTGGTGATCCAGCCGTCGCCGGTGCGCGCGATCCACCGGAAGGTCTTCTCGGTGCCCGCCGCGCCGATCAGCACCGGAATGTGGGGCTGCACCGGCTTGGGCCAGGCCCAGCTGGGACCGAAGCTCACATACTCACCCTGATAGCTCGCTTCCTCGTGAGTCCACAGTTCCCGCATGGCCTCGACGTACTCGCGCAGCACGGTGCGGCGCTTGTTCGGCGGCACCCCGTGATCGGTGAGTTCGTCGGTGTTCCAACCGAATCCGGCACCGAGGGTGACGCGCCCACCGGAGAGATGGTCGAGCGTGGCCAGCGTCTTGGCCAGGGTGATCGGGTCGTGCTCGACCGGAAGAGCGACGGCGGTGGACAGTTCGATGTGCTCGGTTACCGCCGCCGCCATGGACAGCGACACCCACGGGTCCAGGGTGCGGGTGTAGCGGTCGTCGGGCAGGGAGGCGTCGCCGGTCGAGGGGTGCGCGGCTTCGCGTTTGACCGGTATGTGGGTGTGTTCCGGCACGAAGAACGACCGGAAGCCGCGTTCCTCGGCGGCCTTGGCGGCGGCCGCCGGCGTGATGCCACGGTCGCTGGTGAACAGTACTAGTCCGAATCGCATTGATGCTCTGCCTCTTTCGTTGTCTGCTCGCGCGCGGCCGAGCGGCCGGCTCGACGCCCGTAGAAGCTGCCGTCACCCAGCGACGCGCCACTGGCATAGCCACCGGTGCAGATGCCCGCGGTGCACCGGCCCGCGGCGTAGAGGCCGGGGATCGGGGCGCCCGCGATGTCGAGCACGCGTGCGTCGAGGTCGGTCCGCAGTCCGCCGAGCGGGAAACCGGCGGTGAACCCGCGCATGTCGAAGGCGGCCACCGGGGAACCGATCGGCTTCAGCCATTCGGGCTTCTTGCCCAGCAACGGGTCCGCCCCCTGCGCGGCGTGCTCGTTGTAGTAGGACACCGACTCCTGCAGCGAGCCGACGGGCAATCCGATCTCGCTTTCGAGTTCGGCGATCGACTCCGCGACCCAGGTGGGTTGCTGACGGAAGAACGGCGTGGCCGTCACGGTGGCGAGGGCCGCTTCATGGGCTTGTTCGTCGATGATCAGGAAGGCCTGGTTGTCCTGCTCGATCAAGGTGGCCTGGCCGATGCGACCTGGGTAGGTGTCCTCGGCGATGTATCGCTGTCCCCGGCCGTTGACGACCACACCGCGGGCCAGCATCTGCGGATCACCGAAGAAGGCGACCTCGGTGGCGTCCATGGCCTCCACCTGCGCGCCGAGCTCCTGCGCGAGCTGGATGCCGATGCCGTCGTGCTCCTCGATCGCGGCGGCCGGGCGGCCGAGCAAGCGCGGGGCGTATTCGGCCACCATCTCCTGGTTGTAGGCGAAACTGCCGGTGGCGAGGACGGCCCCGGTGCGCGCGGCGACGGCGAGGTCCTTGCCGTACCGGCGGGCGAGCACGCCGACCACCCGGCCGCCCTCATCGACGATGAGCCGCTGGATCCTGGTGTCGAATTCCACTCGAACGCCGAGCTTTTCGGCGGTCTCGACCAGCGGCTTCATCAGCATGTAGCCGCCGCCCTTCTCCCCCGTTCGCTTGTTCTGCATCTGCGGAACATGACCACGCGGCGCGGGCGTGGCGATCGTATTGAACGGTGCGGCGTTCTCGCCGCCTGAGTACATCAGGCCCTCGTCGTGCGGCGGTTCCCAGCCCGGCTCGCCCCAGAACTCCTCCTTGAACCGGACTCCGCAGTCGACGAGCCAGTGATAGTGGTCGACGCTGCCCGCGCAGTAGTCGGCGATCTTGACCGGATCGGCACTCGGCCCGACGGCGGCCAGCAGGAATTTCTCCATGTTCGCCGCGTCGTCGTCGAAGCCGAGCGCCTGCTGCAACGGGGTGCCGCCGCCGAGGTAGACGAAGCCGCCTGCCAAGGCCGCGGCCCCACCCCAGCCGCCGGTGCGTTCCAGGATCAGGACATCGGCACCGGCGCGCGCCGCTTCGATCGCCGCGCAGACACCGGCGATCCCGTAGCCGGCGATGACGACGTCGGCCTGGACGTCCCACTCGGAGATCTCGGCTGCCCGATGGGGCTGTGCGCCGCTCATGACTGCTTGCGGCGGTGCTGGGACACCACGGTGCCGACGGCGTTGTCGAGCTTCATGCCCGGCGCCCAGCCGATGTAATGGCTCAGGAACACCGCGATCTCGCGCAACTGCGCTTCGTCGAGTTCGTCGTTGCGCAGTGCCGCGCCCAGCTGGATCTCGGCGACATCGAAAAGCCCTTGGGCACTGAGCGCCCCGAGCAGCAGCAGCCGCCGGTCACGGATCGTCAGTCCCGGCCGCGACCAGATCTCGGCGAACAGGTGGTCGGCGGTGATGGCGAAGAGGTCACCGGGGCCGTCGGCGAAATCCCAGCCGTACACCTCGCTCATCTTCGCCAGCCCCCGTTGCCTGCGGCTGTCGCTGTCCGGCTGTCCATCGGTGGTCATGCGGTCTCCTTGCCTAGCAGCTGTTTTCCGACGCCGAGCCCGTCGGCCAACCGCGTGGCGGCCAGCTGGGCCAGCGGTAGTGGCACGTCGAGTCGCTCGCCCAGTTCCACCGCCAGCGCGAGATCCTTCTCGCCGAGGTCGCGGACGTGGCCGAGGATGGGGAACCAGAAGTCGTCGGGGTCGACCGCGCGGGTGGTCTCGCGCAGCATGATCGAGCCGGGCCCGCCGGTGATCGCGTCCGAATGGCGCACCACCTTGCCCAGGTCGGCGATGTTCAATCCGGCACCCTCGGCCAGCCGCTGGGCCTCGGTGGCGGCGGTGAACGCGACGAAGTGCAGCAGGTTGCGGGCCAGTTTCATACGCGTGCCCGAGCCGACCGGTCCGGCATGCACGATCAGGTCCGAGAAGCAGCCGAACGGTGCCCGGATGCTGTCCACCGCGGCAGTGCTGCCCCCGACCATGACGGCCAGGCTGCCGCGCTTGGCCGCACCCGCACCGCCGCTGACCGGCGCGTCGACGAATTCCACCCCGCGCTCGGCGCAGACCGCGGCGAGCCGCTCCGCGGTCTGGTCGCTGATCGTCGAATGCACGGCGATGACGGTGCCCGCCACGGCGGTGCTCAGCAGGCCGGCCGGACCCGTGACGACATCGATGACCTGCGCGTCGTCGAGGACGGTCACACAGATCACCCGCGCCACCGCCGCCAGCGCGGCGGGGTCGGCGGCCGAGCCCGCGCCCTGCTCGGTGAACGGCAGCGTCGCCTCGGGACGCACATCGCAGGCCGTGAGCCCGCCCGGCCAGTCCAGCAGCCGCTTCGCCATCGGGGCGCCCATATTGCCCAGCCCGATGAATCCCACCGGGAGATGGCCGGATTCGGTCGTCATCGGATGATCTGCCCGCCGTCGACATTGAGGATCTGGCCGGTGACCCAGCTCGCGTCGTCGGACAGCAGATACAGGCACGCGCCGACGAGATCCTGCGGGGTGCCCATCCGCTTGATCGGGATGCGCGAGACCATGTCCTTGACCATGTTTCCTGGTGTGACGGTCTGGGTGGCCTCGGTGTCGATCGGGCCGGGCGCGATGGCGTTGACCCGGATCTTGGAACCGCCGAGTTCGGTCGCCAACTGCTGGGTGAGACCGTTGATCCCGACCTTGGCCAGGCCGTAGAACCCCGAGTACAGCCAGGCGGCCGTCGAGGACTGGTTGACGATGGACCCGCCACCGGCCGCGGTCATCGGCTGCCAGACCGCGCGGGTCACATTGAGCGCGCCGTCGAGGTTCACGCCCATGAACTTCTTGTAGTAGTCCCACGGGACGGTGAGCAGCAGGTCCAGCTTCATCTCGCCGTAGATGGCGGCGTTGTTGACCAGGTGGTTGATGGCCCCGAACTCACCGACGGTGAATTCCGCGAGCGCGGTGGCGGATTCGGGGTCGGACACATCGACCCGGTGGAAGACCGCGGTGCCGCCGTCGGCGCTGATCTGCTTGGCGACCTCCTCGCCGCGCTCGACATTGAGATCGGCGACGACAACGTTGGCGCCCTCCGCGCCGAGCGCTGCGGCGTATTCCGCGCCGATGCCCTGGGCCGCGCCGGTGACGATCGCGGTCCGGCCAGTGAAACGTGCCATGGTGTGTTCAGCTCCTCATGCTGGGGTGACAGTGAATTCGGGGGTGGAAGTCAGGCGGGGGTGGCGACCACTTTGGTTTCGAGGTATTCCTCGAAACCCGCGACGCCCATCTCCCGTCCGATGCCGGATTGCTTGTAGCCACCGAAGGGCGCGTCGGGGTGGTACCAGAGCCCGCCGTTCACGCTCAGCGTCCCGGTGCGCACACCCGCGACCACCCGCTCGATGCGCTCGGGATCGGTACCCCACACCGCACCGGACAGGCCATAGGGTGAATCGTTGGCCAGCCGGATCGCGTCGGCGTCACCGTCGTGCGCGATGACGACGAGCACCGGGCCGAAGATTTCCTCCCTGGCGACGGTGGCGGTGTTGTCGAGACCGGCGACGAGCGTCGGCTCGATGAAGAAGCCGTGGTCTTTGTCCGCAGGCCTGCCGCCGCCCACCACGACGCGCCCCCCTTCGGCGCGCGCGATGTCGAGATAGTGCTCCACCCGGTCGCGCTGCCGCGCCGAGATCACCGGCCCGCACACGGTTCCCTGACTCGTCGGATCACCGGCCCGCAGGCCCGACAGCGCCTTGGCCGCGGCGTCCACGGCCGCGTCGTAGGCGGCGCGGGGCACCAGCAAACGGGTGGTCAGCGCGCAGCCCTGGCCTGCGTGCACGGCGACCGAGAACGCGGTGTAGCTCGCCGCCGTGGCGATATCGGCGTCGTCGAGCACGATGGCGGCCGATTTTCCACCCAGTTCGAGGAAGGTCCGTTTGAGGGTGGCCGATGCGCCAGCCATCACCGATCGGCCGGTCTGGGTCGATCCGGTGAAGGTGATCATGTCCACCCGCGGATCCTCGACCAGCCGGGCACCCAGGGTGTGATCGTCGGAGGTGACGATGTTGAGCACGCCGGCGGGGAAGTCGGTGTGCTCGGCGATGAGCGGACCAAGGACCGCCGCGCACCACGGAGTGTCGGGAGCCGGCTTGAGCACCACCGTGTTTCCGGCGGCCAGCGCCGGCCCGATCTTCGCCAGGTTGATCTGATGCGGGAAGTTCCACGGCGTGATGGCCCCGACCACGCCGACCGCTTCCCGCCGGATCACCCGCCTGCTCGAAATCCCCATCTGCTCGGCGACTCCGAGATCGGTCTGCCACTCGTAGTTCTCGGCGAGGTCGGCGGCGAACGACAGGTCCGCGATGGGACCTTCCAGCTGCGGGCCGCTGGTGAGCATGACCGGCGCGCCCACCTCGGCGACGGTGATCGCGCGCAGTTCCTCGATGTTGTCGCGCAGGACATCGCGCAGCTGACGCAGGCAGTGCGCGCGCAGCGCGGGATCGCGGGACCACTCGGTCTCGTCGAAGGCGGTCCGCGCGGCACCGATGGCGGCGTCCATGTCCTCGGCGGAGGCATTGGCGGCGTGCCCGAGGACTTCTTCGGTCGCGGGATTGATCGTCGCGAACACCCCAGCCCCGCCGGGGACGAGCTTTCCGCCGATCAGCAGCGGCGTGCCGTCGGGAGGAACGAGGCCGTTCATAAAATCTCCGATACATGTCTGGACAGGTGTTCGGACCATAGTTCACATCGACTGCCGGGCGCAAGGCCGCGATGAGATGGCGACACCCGGCCGGTAATTGCACTGAACTATCATTGATGATACCGTCCAGACACATGTCCGAACTCGTATCTACCGGTATTGAAGCAACTCGGCGGCGGCTCACCGAAAAGCAGGCCGACACCGTCGACCGCCTGACCACCGCGACGGTCGAGGTCCTGGCCCGCGAGGGCTATTCCGGGACGACGGTCCGGCTGATCGCCGCCGCCGCCGGCGTCGGCACCGCCACCGCCTACACCTATTTCTCCTCCAAGGAGCACCTCATCTCGGAGGTATTCTGGCGGCGCCTGATCGCCAGCCCCGCCGTGGAGTCCAGCGATCCGGATCCGACCGCCCGTGTCGTCACCGTCCTTCGCCAGGTGTCGATGCTGGTGGCCGACGAACCATCCCTGGCCAGCGCCGTCGGGAACGCCCTGCTCGGCGACGACCCCGACGTGGGACACCTGCGGGTTCGCATCGGCTGGGAGATCCGCGGCAGGCTCGCCGCCGCGCTCGGCGTCGACGCCAAGGACACCGAGCGCGTCTCGATGCTCGAACTGCTCTACTCGGGCGCCCTGCTGCAAGCAGGCATGGGACTGCTGTCCTACCTCGAGGTCGCCGAACTGCTGGAGGCCTCCGCGCGGCGCCTGCTCGCCGAGCCGGGCACGCACCGAACGTCACCGGCGGGCCTTGTCGAACCAGCGTAATCATAGTACCGTCCAGACACATGTCCATCACCTGTATGGACACGTCTCTCGGGAAGGATTGTCAATGACGCTGATCAAGCCGCAGCGAGTGTCCGGAGGCGAGGACGAGCACGGGCACCTCGAGGAGTTCCGCACCGATCCCATCGCACTGATGCAGCGGGTGCGCGCCGAATGCGGCGATGTCGGAACATTCGAGCTCGCCGGGCGAGACGTCATCCTGCTCTCCGGCGCCGAGGCCAACGAGTTCTTCTTCCGCGCCAGCGACGAGGACCTCGATCAGGGTGCGGCCTACCCCTTCATGAAGCCGATCTTCGGCGAAGGCGTCGTCTTCGACGCGCCGCCCGAGCGCCGCAAGGAGATGCTGCACAATCAGGCGCTGCGCGCGGATCACATGCGCGGGCACGCCGTCACCATCGCCCGCGAAGTGGACGCCATGCTCGCCCAGTGGGACGACGAGGGCGAGATCGACCTGCTCGAGTTCTTCGCCGAGCTGACCATCTACACCTCCTCGTCCTGCCTGATCGGGGTGAAGTTCCGCAACCAGCTCGACGGCCGCTTCGCGCACCTGTACCACGAACTGGAACAGGGCACCGACGCCCTGGCCTACGTCGATCCCTACGCGCCGATCGACAGCTTCCGCCGCCGCGACGAGGCCAGGGTCAAGCTCGTCGAGCTCGTGCAGGCGATCATGGACCAGCGCGAGGCGAACCCGCCCACCGGCAAGGACGACCGGGACATGCTCGACGTCCTCATCTCGGTGAAGGACGAGAACGGCATCGCGAGGTTCTCCGCCAGCGAGATCACCGGCATCTTCATCTCCATGATGTTCGCCGGCCATCACACCACCTCGGGCACCGCGGCCTGGACGATCATCGAACTGCTGCGCAACCCGCAGACACTGACGACCGTCGTCACCGAGCTCGACGAGCTGTACGCCGACGGCTCGGAGGTCAGCCATCATGCGCTGCGCCAGATCCCGAATCTGGAATCGGCCCTCAAAGAGGCACTACGCCTGCATCCCCCACTGATCGTGCTGATGCGCATCGCCCGCGACGAGTTCGAGGTGTGTGGTCAGCGGATCGCGCCGGGCGACATGGTGGCCGCCACGCCGGCGATCTCCAACCGGATCCCCGAGGACTTCCCGAACCCCGACACCTTCGATCCGGGCCGCTACCTCGATCCGCGGCAGGAGGACATCGTCAATCGCTGGACGTGGATCCCCTTCGGCGCCGGACGTCATCGCTGTGTCGGCGCACCGTTCGCGCTCATGCAGCTCAAGGCGATCTTCTCGATCCTGCTGCGGGACTGGGAGTTCGAGCTGGCCCAGCCGTCGGACACCTACCGCAACGACCATTCCAAGATGGTGGTCCAGCTGCAACAGCCCTGCCGCGTCCGCTACCGCCGCAGGCAGCGGTGACCCGCGCACCCCGGTCCACCACGCCGTCGGCCTTTCAGGAGGAAGCTGTGCCAGCGCCGTCCATCCCCACCGGATTCGACTTCACCGATCCGGCACTGTGGGAAACCCGAAACCCTGTCCGGGAATTCGCCGAGCTGCGCCGCAACGCTCCGGTGTGGTGGAACCACCAGCCCGACGACAAGTCCGGCGGCTTCAAAGACGGCGGCTACTGGGTGGTCTCCAAACACGAACACATCAAAGAGATCTCCCGGAAACCGGAGCTGTTCTCCTCCCAGGCCAAGGGCTCGGTCATCCGCCTGCCCGGCCAGATCACGGTCGACCAGATCGAACTCACCAGCGCGCTGCTGCTCAACATGGATCCGCCGAAGCACACGAAGATCCGCCGCATCATTTCCAAGGGCTTCAGTCCGCGCGCGGTGGAAGGGTTGCGCGCCGCCCTTGCCGCGCGAGCGCAGGCCATCGTGGCCTCGGCCAAGGTGGCGGGCACCGGCGACTTCGTCGAACAAGTCGCGTGCGAGCTACCACTGCAGGCCATCGCCGAATTGATCGGCGTCCCCCAGGAAGACCGCCGCAAGCTGTTCGACTGGTCCAACCAGATGCTCAACTACGACGATCCGGAATACGGCGACACCGCCACGACCACCGTCAGTGACAACGCCTCGGTCGAGCTGCTCGGCTACGCCTGGAACATGGCCGAGCAGCGTCGCGCCGATCCGCTCGACGATATCGTCAGCCGGCTCGTGCACGCCGATCTCGACGGTGAAGCCCTCGGCTCCGACGAGTTCGGCTTCTTCGTGATCCTGCTCGCCGTGGCAGGCAACGAAACCACCCGCAACGCCATCACGCACGGCATGAAGGCCTTCGTCGACAACCCCGACCAGTGGGAGCTTTTCAAGCAACAGCGCCCGCGCACAGCGGCCGACGAGATCATCCGGTGGGCGACCCCGGTGACCGTCTTCCAGCGCACCGCCACCGCCGACACCGAACTCGGCGGGCAGCTCATCCGCGGGGGCCAGCGCGTCGGCTTGTTCTACAGCTCGGCCAATTTCGACGAGGAGGCCTTCGATGATCCGTTCCGATTCGACATCCTGCGCGATCCCAACCCCCATCTGGCCTTCGGCGGCACGGGCGCGCACTACTGTGTCGGTGCGAATCTGGCCCGGCTCGAGATCGATCTGATGTTCAATGCCATCGCCGACGCGATGCCGAACCTGGCACAGGTATCGGCACCGGAGCGGCTGCGCAACGGCTGGATCAACGGCATCAAGCATTGGCACGTGCGCTACGAGTAGCACCCGAACGACAGGCGAGAACATGCGCATAGCCCTGCTGTCCTACCGCAGCAAAACCCACTGCGGCGGCCAAGGGGTCTACGTCCGGTACCTGAGCCAGGGCCTGGCCGAGCTCGGCCATCAGGTCGAAGTCTTCTCCGGCCAGCCCTATCCGGAACACCTCGATCCGCGCGTGCGGCTCACCGAGGTGCCCAGCCTGGATCTGTACCGTGACGACGATCCGTTCCGCACTCCGCACCCGCGCGAGATCCGCGACCGGATCGACCTGCTCGAACTCGCCACCATGTGGACGGCCGGGTTCCCCGAGCCGCGCACGTTCAGCAGGCGCGCCGCGCGGCTGCTGCGCTCGCGCGCCCACGAGTTCGACATCGTGCACGACAACCAGTGCCTCGGTGACGGCCTGCTCGACATCGCCGAACTGGTGCCGCTGGTGGCGACGATCCACCATCCCATCACCAGGGACCGGGCGGTGGACCTGGCCGCGGCACCGTGGCGACGCAAGCCGCTGGTGCGGCGCTGGTACGGATTCCTCGGGATGCAGCAACGCGTCGCCCGTGCGATTCCCGATCTGATCACGGTCTCCAGGTCCTCGGCGGACGACATCGCCGCGGACTTCGGCGTGTCGCCGCGGCAGCTGCACACGGTTCCCCTCGGGGTGGACACCGAGCTGTTCCGGCCTCGCGCCACCGGCCGGATACCCGGGCGGATCGTCGCGGTGGCCAGCGCCGACAAGCCGCTCAAAGGTATCGCCCATCTGCTGAAAGCGCTGGCGCGACTGCGCCATACACGGGACGTGGAACTGCGCCTCGTGGCGAAACTGGAGCCGAACGGACCGACCGAGAAGCTCATCGCCGAGCTCGGCCTGGCCGACGTGGTCACCACGGTGAGCGGCCTGAGCGACGAGCAGCTGGCCGAACTGCTCGCCTCGGCGCAGATCGCCTGTATCCCTTCCCTCTACGAAGGGTTCTCGCTGCCGGCCGTCGAGGCCATGGCCAGCGGAACCCCGCTCGTCGCCAGCCGGGCCGGGGCACTACCCGAAGTGGTCGGCGACTGCGCCGAACTCGTCGATCCCGGCGATGTCGACGCGCTGACCAGCCGGCTCGGGGCGCTGCTCGGCGATCCGGGTCGGCTACAGCATCTGGAACGCGCGGGCCGCCGCCGCGCCCTCGACGTCTACAGCTGGGCCGCGGTCGGCGCACAGACCGTCGCGGTCTACGAACAGGCGATCGAACGACGTCACCGGGCCCGGGCCCGATCGATTCATCCCTCCCCTTCGAACAGCCAGGAGCGCACATGCTGACCGTCGACTTCGATCGGCTGGGCGTCGGCCCGGGAAAACGCGTCATCGACGTCGGCTGCGGGGCAGGCAGGCATTCCTTCGAGGCCTACCGCCGCGGCGCGGATGTGGTGGCCTTCGACCAGAATTCCGAGGATCTGGCCGGCGTGCAGCTCATGTTCGAGGCGATGGCCGATGCCTGCGAGGCGCCGGAATACGCGAAGGCCGAGACGGTGCGCGGCGACGCCCTCGATCTGCCCTACGGCGACGGGGAATTCGACGTCGTCATCGCCTCGGAGATCCTCGAACACATCCCGCACGACAGCCAGGCCATCGCCGAGCTGGTCCGGGTGGTCAAACCCGGTGGCACCCTGGCGGTGACCGTGCCACGCTGGTTGCCCGAACGGATCTGCTGGGCACTGTCGGATGAGTACCACGCCAACGAGGGCGGCCACGTGCGCATCTACCAAGCCGACGAGTTGCGCGACAAGATCACCGCACGCGGCGTGCGGTTCGTGCGCCAGGACTTCGCCCACGCCCTGCACTCCCCTTTCTGGTGGCTCAAGTGCACGTTCGGGGTCGCCAACGACAAGCACCCGGTGGTGGCCGCCTATCACCGGCTCCTGGTGTGGGACATGATGTCCGCGCCCACACTGACCCGGACCGCCGAGAGTCTGCTCAATCCACTGATCGGCAAGAGCGTGGCCCTGTACTTCACGAAACCGGCTGTGGCCCATGGCCTTTCCTGAGCTTCCCGCGGTCCCCGGAGTCCTGACCACCCGGGACATCCGCCGGACCGGCGAATCCATCGCCGCCACACAGGAACCCGACGGTGCGCTGCCGTGGTTCACCGGCGGCCACACCGATCCATGGGACCACATCGAATCCGCCATGGGCCTCACGGTCGCCGGCCTGTGGGACCGAGCGCGCGATGCCTACATCTGGTCGGCCAAGACCCAGCGCGACGACGGCTCCTGGCCCATGCAGATCCGCCAGGGCGTGATCGAGAACGCCGATGCCGATACGAACTTCTGCGCCTACCTGGCCACCGGGATGCTGCATTTCCTCACCGTCACCGGTGATCGCGGCTTCGTCGCCGACCTGTGGCCGACCGTGCGCGCGGGCATCGATTTCATCCTCGACCTGCCACGGGGTGCGCACGGCGAAATCCACTGGTCGGCCGGTGAATCCGGCAGCTCGGGCGAAGCCCTGCTCACCGGCTGCTCCAGCATCTACCACAGCCTCGGCTGCGCGCTCGAGCTCGCCGACCGCATCGGCGATCCCCGCCCCGACTGGGCGAGCGCGCGCCGCGGGCTCGGCGGCGCGCTGCGCGATCACCCGGAAGCCTTCCTGGACAAGAGCCGCTACTCCATGGACTGGTACTACCCGATCCTGGCTGGGGCGCTGCGCGGCCGGGCGGCACACGCGCGCATCGAGCGGCACTGGGGCGAATTCGTCGTGCCCGATCTCGGCATCCGCTGCGTCTCCGATGCCCCGTGGGTCACCGGCGCCGAGACCTGTGAGCTGGTCCTGGCACTGGACGCCAACGGCAACGACGCCGCCGCCGCGCTGTTCACCGCTGTCCAGCACCTGCGGGAATCGGACGGATCCTATTGGACCGGCCTGGTCTTCACCGACGGGAAGCGCTGGCCCGAAGAACGCACGACCTGGACCGCGGCGGCCGTCATCCTGGCCGCGGACGCCCTGTCGCGTACCACTCCGGGCAACGGCATCTTCCGCGACGCGCACCCCTGCTGAACCCGGGTCGGCACACCACCGCCGGGCGGCGAGCGCGGCCCCCCCGGCGCGCGCCGCCCCGCGGGGGCGGCCGACCCCGCCCCCCGCCCCCCCCAACCCGCCGGGGCCCGTGTCCACCCGAACAA
>NZ_JBSGVD010000018.1:0-145637 GCF_053608285.1 Nocardia sp. NPDC055053
GCGCTCAACAACGAGTACCCGCAGGTCGGTGGCACCTACGAGGTCGTGCACCACACCCAGCTGCTCAACCGCCTGGTGCGGAACAAGAAGCTGGTGCCGGTCGCGACGGTGTCGCAGAACATCACCTACCACGACCCCTGCTACCTGGGCAGGCACAACAAGATCTACAACGCCCCGCGTGAGCTGATGGAAGCCTCGGGTTCGACCCTGGTCGAAATGCCGCGCCACGGTGAGCGGTCGATGTGCTGTGGTGCCGGTGGCGCCCGGATGTGGATGGAAGAACAGCTCGGCAAACGCATCAACGTCGACCGTGTCGACGAAGCCTTGTCGACCAACCCGACCAAGATCGCGACCGGTTGCCCGTTCTGCCGGGTCATGCTCAACGACGGTGTCACCGCCCGGCAGGAACAGGGCCAGGGCGAAGGTGTCGAGGTCGTCGACGTCTCGCAGCTGATGCTGGACTCGATCACCCGCATCGACGCCGCCGAACTGTCGGCGAACCTGCTGGTGGTCCAGGAGCCGAAGGCCGAGCCGGAACCGGAGCCCGAATCGGAACCGGCCCCGGTCGCCGAGGTCGCGACCGAGGCCGCACCGAAGGCCGCCGCACCTGCCGGTGGTGGCCTGGGGATGAAGGGTGCCGCGAAGGCGCCCGGTGGTGGTCTGGGCATGAAGGGTGCCGCGAAGGCACCTGGTGGCGGACTCGGCATGAAGGGTGCTGCCAAGGCTCCGGGTGCGAAGGCGCCTGCTGCCGAAGCCGCGCCTGCCGCCGAGGCGGCTCCGGCCAAGGGTCTGGGTATGAAGGGTGGCGCGAAGGCACCCGGTGGCGGACTCGGGATGAAGGGCGGTGCGAAGGCTCCGGGTGCGAAGGCAGCCGAAGCGGCACCGGCCGCCGAGACCGCGGCTCCCGCGGCCCCGGTCAAGGGTCTGGGCATGAAGGGTGGTGCGAAGGCACCCGGCGGGAAGGTCCAGGCAGCGTCGGCCCCTGTGGAGACCTGTTGAGAATGCGGTGGATTCGCGAATACTGCTCGGACGAGAGCATCTGGCTGCTGTACGAAATCGATGGCGATGGCTACGTGAGCCGACAGGTCGAGCTCGGAAGCATGGACGGTGTACCTGCCACCGCCGCGGCACTTGTCGAGGTATTGCATGCACGTGATAGCGGAGGTATCACCGCAGTTCAGGCATACGAACGCAAGTACGGTGGCGTCGCCGAAGGCAATGCCGAGGAGTGGGACCTCGAGGGAGTCGCTCTCGAGGACATCACCTCGGCCGAATTCGAGAAGGTCTGGTCGGCCGCTCGCGACGCGATAGAACGCCAGGCCGGCAGCTGAACAGAGCTCGCGGGCAAGGCGAGCCCTCACCAGGCGCTCTGCGGACGAACGAGAGTGTGCCCCACGCCCTCACGTGGGGCACACCCTGAAACCGTTGCCGTGGACTACGAGGCGACCTTCGTACGGCGCTCGTCAGGCCCGGCCACGGTCAATGTGCACGCACCGTCCTCGCACGAGCGCTGCAGCCGACCCCTCGATATCGTCTGCATCAATCCGATCGCCCAGCAGGTCGGGCAGCCACGCAGCGCGATCAGCCCGACGGGCAGGAGCAGCAGGCCGGCCGGTCCGGTGAGCGGGATCAGGGCGACCGAGCCGATCAGGGCGGCGAAGCCCACTGTGCCGCGGGCCAGGTGTTTCGGTAGGGATGAGCTGGCGAAGTCGGGGCTGTCAGGTTTCGTTCCGGTCATCGTTTCCTCCAGGAACCAGGTCGGATGCGGATTGCAGTGTTTCTCGTACCGTCGCGCGTGCTCGGTGCAGGCGTGATTTCATCGCGGCGGTACTCAGTCCGAGGGCATCGGCGACCATCCGTCCGCTGTAGCCCTGGATGTCGCGCATGATCAGGACGCGGCGCTGATCGGCGGGCAGGGCGGCGACCGCGGCCGCCACCCGACCCGCTTCCAGGCGTTGCAGGACCTCGTCCTCGGCCGAGGCGGCAGCGGCGACGTCCGGCACCGGAGGGTGATCTCGCAGCCGCACCCGTGCTCGCCGCAGGCACTCGTTGCGGACGATGCGGAACATCCACGACGCCAGTGCGCCGGAGGCCCGCAGCATCCCGATCTTGCGGTACAGGATGATCAGCGCTTCCTGCGCCGCGTCCTCGGCGTCTTCCGGTGTGGCGCACAGGGATCGGGCGAAACGCTGGATATTCGGGTGCGCGCCCGACACCAGCGCGGCGATCGAATCCACGTCGCCGCCCTGTGCCGCGACGATCAGCTGGTGGTCGGGCCAGGTCGACTCAGCCACGCCCGGCTCGTTTGCGCCGCACGACGACCATGCACGTGCACAGCAGTACCAGGCCGACCACAACACCGATTCCGATGATCACAACAAACCTCCGTCTCCGGTCCCGACATTGTGCCGGGACACAGATAAGAGGCAGCGGCGGGCCGAAAGGATTCATGGCTCGTGCGAGCTCAACGACGGGCGGTGACGATCCAGGCCCGCGAATCGAAATACACTCCGGTGCCGCTCGTGTGCCCGGCGAGGGTCGCGAGCAGCCGCGCGCGAGTTCGCTCGGCCGCGTCGGCGTCGAGGGCGGCGAACATGTCCCGGAATCCCCGCAGGCGGAGCAGGTTGGCGAGGGCCGACTCGCTGTCCGCGCCGTAGTAGACCGGCTCGTGCACGTCGGTGAATTCGATGTCGGTGAACCCGGCCGCCGCCAGGACGGTTTCGGTGATGACCGGGTCGGCGAGGGCGAACGGGCCCGGGCCGTCGGCCGGTGCCGCGGCGCGGATCCGCACCAGCGCGGACGCCCACTCGTTGCGGTCGTGCTCCTGCCAGACCAGCAGCACGAGCCGCGCGCCCGGCCGGAGTGCCCGCCCGATATTGGTGAACGCGGCGACCGGGTCGGCGAAGAACATCGAACCGAACCGGCTGATGCAGAGATCGAAAGACGCGGGCGGGAACGGATGAACCTGCGCATCCGCCTGCTCGAAAGCGATGTTGGTCAGCTGCTCGTCGTCGCTGAGGCGACGGGCCCGTTCGAGCATCGGCGCCGAGACGTCGACACCGAGCGCGCTCCCGTCGACGGCAGCGCGGGCGGCCTCACGCGTGGTCAGGCCGGTGCCGCAACCGATGTCGAGCACCCGGTCACGGGCGCCGACGCGCGCGGCGGCACGCAAGAGTGCGTTGTGGGGGCGCAGTTCCGCGTCGTAGTCGAACAGGTCGGTCTCGGCCGCACTGTGCTCATCGGGCATCGCCGTCGCCGCGTCCTCTCGAGGTCCGAGGCTCCATCTCACCACGCCGCGCCGTCGGTATGTGGTGGCCGACCCGCAGGCCGGCCACCACACCGGTTCGCTACGGCGTCGAGTAGCCGATGAGGGCGCCGATGCCCGCACCGATCGGGATGGTGATCAGGGCGCCGACTCCACCGAGGAAGAAGCCGAGTACCGCGCCGATGCCCGCACCGATCAGGGCGCCGATGCCAGCGTTGTGCTGCTTGCGGGCGAGGGTGTCGCCGGCTTCGTCGACGAAGGCGGCCAAGTTGTCGGTGACCACGGCCGGTGCGGCGACGGGACGCAGGGTGACCGACTGCCCGTCGGCCGCGATACCTGCGGCGAGGTCGAAATTGCCCGCGCCGGTAACGATATGGGTCGGCACGGTGGCGACCACCCGGCCTGCCCGATCCGCGAGGGTCACCACGCCACCGGCGAGGCTGAAGGACCCGTCCGCGACGGACGCGGTGAGCCCGGAGCCGTCGGCGAGCGGGCTCGCCGTAAACGCCACTCCCCCTTCGACTCCCTGAACGATCGGAACGGCTGCCGCTGGTCCGGCGTGTGCGGTGGTGGCCGCGAGGCCGAGTGCTCCTGCCGCGAGGACGGCGACCGCGCCGAATCGCCTTGCGCTGGAACTCGTTCGAGACGAGAATGTCATCTTGCCCCTCCAGTCTGCCCGCCGTGATCGGCGGAACATACTCTGCTGGACCGGATCTCGATCCGCGAACATTTTCGCATCGTTAACGACCGAGGGGAACCCACCTGCGGTGATAACGGAAAAACACCACCAGATTTTCCGGTATTCAGGTGAGGTTTTTCTGGAAGCCGAACGGCCGGACGTGATATGGCGGGTGTCGTCAGAGGATCACCCGCGTGCCTCGCCAGGGTAGCTGACACGTAACCATCACCGCCGCCACCGCTGCCGGCTTGCGGAGTGCGAGCTATGTGCGCGCCGCGAATTCTGTTGGCAGTATGGGTAGTCCATCGAGTCTTACCGGAGGCGAATCACATGACCATCCTGGTAACGGGGGCCACCGCGAACATCGGCCGCAAGGTTGTCGACCACCTGCTCGCCGCGGGCCGCACCGATGTGCGCGCGCTGACGGCGAACTCACGCCGGGCGGCGCTGCCTGCCGATGTGGACGTGGTCGAGGGCTATCTGCGACGACCGGAGAGCCTGCCCGCGGCGTTCGACGGCGTGGAGCGGATGTATCTGGCGCCGACGCCGGACAATGTCACCGAGGTGCTGGCGCTGGCCCGCGCGGCAGGCGTCCGGCACGTGGTCGACCTGTCCGGCGAGCCAGAGAGCTGGTGGGGCACCGTCTGCACCGCGGTCGAGGACAGCGGCTTGGCCTGGACCCACCTCTGGCCTGCCGACTTCATGGAGAACACCCTGACCTGGTCGCACCAGATCCGCGAGACCGGCGTCATCCGCGAGCCCTACCCCGATGCCGCGACCGCCCCCATCGCCATGGACGACATCGCCGCCGTCGCCGCCACCGCCCTGCTCTCCGACACCCACCACCGCCGTGCCTACCCGCTGGCAGGCCCGGAGGTCCTCACCCGCACCGACCTGGTCCGTCACCTCGCCACCGCCCTCGGCCGCGACATCACCTTCCGCCGGTCCTCCCGCGAAGAAACCATCGCCGCCCTCACCCCCACCATGGGCGACAACACGACCTGGTACGTCGACAGCGTCCTGACCGACTACTCCCCCGACCCCGCCACCCTGCCCATCACCAGCGTCGGGGACATCACCGGCCGCCCGGCGACCACCTTCGCCCGCTGGGCAGCCGACAACGCCAGCCGGTTCCTCGCCGACTGACCGCCCGAGCGGACTGCCTCGCGGCGGCATGGCGAAATCGCGTTGCACGAGTACAGACCGGTCGATCACGATCGAAAGATGGACACCGAACAGCCGCCGGCGCTGGGACCGGGAATCGTGCCGCCCGATCGGGTGGTGGTCGGCGATCTCGTGATTCGCCGGTGGCAGACCGCGGATCTGGCAGCCAAGTTCGCGGCGGTCACCGCCTCGTACGAGCAGTTGCATCATTGGATGGACTGGGCGGCGGAACCACCGGTCTTCGACGAGATGCGGGCGGCGCACGAGACGGCGACGACGCACTGGCCAACACCGGACGGCGGCTTCAACTACGGCATCTTCGACCTTGACGGACAACTGCTCGGCGTGGTCGGACTCCACGACCGGGTCGGTCCGGCGACCTTGGAGATCGGCTACTGGTGCCATGTCGATCACGTCGGCCGCGGCGTGATCACCCGGGCTGCCGGGGCGCTGACCACGATCGCGCTGGCCCTCCCCGGCATCACCCGCATCGAAATCCATTGCGACGCCGCCAACATCCGCAGCGCCGCGGTCCCCCGCCGACTCGGCTACCGGCTCGAGCGCATCGCCCCGCGCCCGCGGAAGACTCCGGGTGATTCGGGCCACGGAATGTGCTGGGCCAAGAAGGACTGAGCCACTCCGGGCCGGTCAGCCCACGTCGCGGCGCAGCCAGGTGACTTCGGCGCCGACGCAATCGGTTCCCTGCCGGTAGGTCTCGAGATCCTCGTCCCACGGCGTCCCCAGCGCCCGGTCGATCTCGGCCGACAGGTCGAACGCTCCGTGACCGCCGAGTTCCGTGGCGGCTTGCAGGAGGGCACGTAATCGCATCTCGCCCAGCATCACATCGCCGTTGGCGCCGGTGGATCCGTGCCAGAGACCGAGCGCGGGGACGAAGCTGTAGCGTTCGCCGTCGACGCCTTCGCTGGGATCCTCGGTGACCTCGAAGCGCAGAACCGGCCAGGCGCGCAATGATTGGGCAATCCGCGATGCGGTGCCGACGGGGCCGATCCAATCGCTGCTGGCGCGCAGTTGTCCGTCGGCCGGTTGCGCGGTCCAGCGCAATTTCGCGGGGGATGAGAGCGCGGTGGACAGTGCCCATTCGACGTGCGGGCACAACGCGGCGGGCGATGAGTGGATGTAGACCACACCCGCCGTCGCATCAGCGAACTGACTCGATGCGCGCACTACCAACACCTCCAGCCTCGACAAGGAGCGTCTTCCCCAACGACCCGTCGCGGACTGGCGTGGCCCGAGTGTACTGAAGTGTTCGGTGTTGCGGGTGTTACTTCACAGCGTGTTGTGTGTCTCTGCGATCACGGAATCGCTGAATTTCGGCCACGCTGTTCGAGCCCAGTCGCCGAAATTCTCGTCGCTCAGCGCGATCGTCGCCACCCCTATTTCGGGGTCGACCCAGAGGAACGTGCCGGACTGCCCGAAGTGCCCGTAGGTGCGTCCGGAATTGGCCGAACCCGTCCAATGCGGGGATTTCCCGTCGCGGATTTCGAATCCCAATCCCCAGTCGTTGGGTCGCTGGGAACCGAATCCGGGCAGGATGCCGTCGCGGCCGGGGAATTGCACCGAGGTCGCGTCGTCGAGAGTTTGCCGAGATATCAATTCGGGTGTCAGCAACTCGGCGGCGAACCGGACGAGGTCGTCCACCGAGGCTTGGGCCGCGTGCCCGGCGGGGCCGTCGAGGACCGCGCCGCGCATGCCGAGCGGTTCGAACACCGCCTCGTGCAGATACCGCGGAAACGCGATGCCGGTGCTCACGGTGAGGAAGTCGGCCAGTAGTTCGAAGCCCGCGCTGGAATAGATGCGGCGGGCGCCGGGCGCGGCGATGACGTCGGGGGTGGCGAAGGCGACGCCGGAGGTGTGGGCGAGCAGATGGCGCACGGTCGACCCGGGCGGACCGGCTGGCTGGTCCAGTTCGACGGCGCCCTCCTCGATCGCGACCAGCGTGGCGTAGGCGACCAGCGGTTTGGTGACCGAGGCGAGCCGGAAGACCCGCTCGGTGTCGCCGGTGGTCGACGCACCGCCCGCGGTGACGACCGCGGCGGCGGCGTTGGCGACCGGCCAGTGCTGTACCTGCTCGAACGAACGCATATCGGCAGCGTACGAGACGCCGCTACGATCGAGTCACCATGAGTCCCGCTCCATCGATCCACGGCGACGTGGCGGCCGGTTTCGGCCCCGTCGCCGACGCCCTCCGCCGCAACTTCACCGACCACGGCGAGATCGGTGCCGCCGTCGCCGTCTACGCAGGTGAACAGCCCCTGGTCGACCTGTGGGCCGGGCATCGCGATCGTCGGCGCGAGGTGCCGTGGGAACGCGACACGATCGTGCCGGTGTTCTCCTCCTCGAAGGGCATGGCGGCGTTCACGATCGCCACGGCCGTCTCGCGTGGGCTGCTCGACTACGAGCAGCCGGTGGCGAAGTACTGGCCGGAGTTCGCCGCCAACGGCAAAGAACAGGTCACCGTCCGCCAGCTGATCGATCACCAGGCGGGGCTGTCCGGGCTGGACCGGATCGTGAAACTGCGCGAGCTGACCGACCGTGACACCCTCGGCGCGCTGCTGGCCGCGCAGAAACCGGCGTGGAAGCCCGGCACACGGCACGGCTATCACGCGCTCACCCTCGGTCTGTATCAGAGCGAACTCCTGCGCCGGGTCGATCCGGCGGGCCGCAGCCTCGGCCGGTTCTTCGCCGAGGAGATCGCCGCCCCGGTCGGCGCGGATCTGTTCATCGGGCTCCCCGAGTCCGAGCCGATGGAGCGGGTCGCCCAGCTGTCGGCGACGAAGGGCCTCGACATCCTGCGCTACGAACTCGCCGACATCCCGGTGCGCATCGGCGCCGAGGTCTACGCCAAGCGGGGGCTCTCCTATGCGGCGCTGACCAATCCGCGCCCCGGCGCGCCCGCCCGCGCCGCCCGCCGGGAGTTCCTGGAAATCGAGTGGCCCGGTATGAACGGCGTCGGCAATGCCCGCGCGCTGGCCCGTGTCTACGGTGCGGCGGCCGGTCGCACCGGTGCGCTGCCGATCGGCGACGGCGTGCTCGATCTGCTGGCCGCCGCCGATACCGCCGACGACGTGCCCGCCGGCGACCTGGTGCTGCACACCAAGAGCCGCTACCACCTCGGATTCCGCAAGTCGCGCGGTAGTTTCCGCTTCGGCTCGGACAAACGCGCCTATGGCACAACGGGATTGGGTGGATCGTTCGGCTTCGCCGATCCCACGACGGGCCTCGGCTTCGGCTACAGCATGAACCGTCTCGGCATGGCGATTCTCGACGATGTCCGCAGCCGCAACCTGCGCGACGCCGTCCTGCGGTGCGTCGGCTGAAATCCCGCGCAATCCGGCCGACGGGGGGCGGGCGGCGTCACGAACGAGCGGACAGCGCCGCAGCGCGCATCGGCGGGCAGACCCACCGATGCGCGCTGTCGGCTCGTAGCTCGATCAGTGTCCGGCGACGCCGCTGATCTCGTTCGGTGCCGACGCCAATGTGACGGTGGCGGTGACCTTTCCGTCGGCCAGGTCCACCCGGTGCACCTGCTTGGTCGCCGGGTCCGACACGTAGGCGACCCCGCCGCGCACGAACAGCGCAGGCCGCGCGTTCTGCCAGTCGAGCGGTTCCTGCCAGGTCCCGATCACCGGGATGGTCCGGGTGACCGCGCCCACGACCGGGTCGATGACGTGGATCTTGCCGTCGGTGCCGAGTACCAGGGCCTCACCGGCCGGGCCGCGACCCAGCGAGCGGAAGGTGTAGCTGGTGCCGATGTCGACCAGGCGCAGGGTGCCGTCGGTGGTGTTCACCAGCGAGATCCGCTGCGGCCGTTCGAGTTCGGCGTCCTTGTCGACCTTGTAGTCGCCGAGCACGATCGGCGAGGTCTCGCTGCCGGACATGTTGCCGATCCGGCCGTAGGGGTCCGGGCTGGCGACCTTGGTGAACTTCCCGTCGCGGTAGACGAGCGCGCCGGTCTGGCAGCCGATCACCACCGCTTCGCCCTGGGCGGTCGCTTCGCCGTGCACGCCGGGGCAGTCCTCGTTCCGGCTGAGCTCCTTGCGGTTTCCGTCGAGCGCGACGGCGCCGACGCGCTTGTCCGCGGTGCCGAGGGTGAGTACCAGCTGCTCGTCGCTCAGTTCGATGGCGACACCGTGGTGCGGCGCGGCCGCCTGGTAGACCTCGGTCTTCGGCGTACCGTGCGCGAGCTGTGCCGAGTCGAAGATGGTGACCTCGCCGGATCCGTCGGCGAACAGCACGGTCTTGCCCGCGTGCCGCACCACGTGCCCCGGCTTGACGGCGGGGAATTCGGTGCCGGTGAATTCCTTGGCGTAGGCGTCGAAGACGCGGAACCCGTCCTTGGTCGACACCATGAGGTGATCGTCGTCGCCTGCCGGGTTGAGCCGGTTGAATCCGTCGAGCTTCACCTCGCCCTGCTGGGCCAGCGTGGCGCCGTCGAGGACGTAGATGCCGCCGTCGTAGGTGAGGACGACCGGCTCCGCGCCCGGGGTGTGCGCGTGGTCGTGCGCGGCATCGTCTGTGCCACAACCACTCAGCGCGACCACCGAGGCGAGGACCCCGGACATGGCCACCATCGTGGTGATCCGTGACCGACTGTGCATGTGCTGCTCCATTTCTCCTGCGTGAACTACGTTGCCGGCCCGGACAAGCCACGGGCGATGGCCTCGGTGTTGGCGCGCGCCATCTCCAGATAGGTGGCCGCACCGCCACCGGCCGCGGTGAGCGATTCGGTGTGCAGGCCGATCACCTGCACCTGCACACCGGCGTGCTCGGCCAGGACGCGCGAAAGCCGGTCGGGCTGTGCGGAATCGGCGAAGATCACACCGACGCCCGCTGCCCGGATCGCGCCGGCGAGCTCGTCGAGATCGGAAGCGCTGGGTGAGGCCAGGGTGGTGCCGCTGGGAATCACCGCACCGATGACGCGGAAGCCGAATCGCTGTGCGAGATAACCGAACACGTGATGGTCGGTGACCAGTTGCCTGCGGTCTGGCGGTATCGCCGCGAACCGGTCGGTCATCCACCGGTCCAGTTGGTCGATCTCGGCGAGGTAGCGATCGGTGTTCGCGCGGACTTCCCCGGCATCGATGCCGTCGACCTGCGCGAGGACTTCCGCGCTGATCGCCTCGACCGCCTTGCGAACCCGCTGCGGATCGGTCCAGAAGTGCGGGTCCGGCTTCCCCGCTGACTCGTCGGAGGTGTACGCGATCGGGTCGACCCGTTCGGCCACAGCCAGCGTCGGCACCCCGGCGGCGGCCGCCGCCTGCACATGCCGGGCCACGCCCTCTTCGAGACCGAGCCCGTTGTGCACGACCAGCGCCGACCGTTCGATATCGGCCGCCTGCCGCGCCGAGATCGCGAACGAATGCGGATCGGCCCCGGCCTGCATGAGCACGGTCACGGGCACGGTATCCCCGACGACCGCCCTGGTCAGGTCACCGAGGATATTGGTCGTCACGACAATCCCGGACCGATCGCTACCCGTCGAGCAGGCGCCGATCAGCGGCACCATCATCGCCACGACAACAGCCAAGACCATCGCGACAGGCAACCGGCTCCGCCGCACCGAATGACCGCTGGAGGGAGCCGAACTGAAGTTCATCGCGTTCACAGCCCCGTCTCCACCATCAGCGAAGGCGCGATATCCAGCGGGAACGTACGCGCCACCCGGAGGTTGTCGTTGTAGGCGATCTCGTGGATGGTGCGCGCACGAATGTCGTTGACGTAGGCGCGATCCGGGTCTACGTGGATCGAGGCATGATCGTCGACCGGGCCAGGGGGCAAGGCGAGATGCGCTGTCTCCGCGCCGGTGACCGGATCGATTCCGTGCAGGACGCCGTCACGGGTGAGCACGAGCAGCGACGATCCTTCGCCCGCCGTGTTCACCGCCACTGCGTCGGCGATCGGAGTCAGCGTCCAGGTCTTCTTCCTGATGTCGAGGGTCCACACTCCCTGTCGGCCCGCGAGGGCGGTCAGCGTGGTGCTGCCGGGCCGATGGGTAAAGGCGGTCGCGCGGTCGGCGGGCGGTGCGGGATACGGGATCTTCTCGGTGACGAACCCGTCGTCCCGCTGTGCCACGACGATCGCGCCGTCCGCGCATCCGAAGACGACGCCGCGCCGGGTCACCGCCTGCCCCTGCGGCTTCGGGCACGTCGCGGACTGCACATCCCCCGCCGCACCGTCGCGTCCGCGCACCTCCACGCGTCCCGCATTGTCGGCGACGATCAGCCGCTCGGCGTAGGGCACCGCGATGCCGTCGATCCGCCGCGGCTCCGCAGCCACCCCTTCGCCCAGCGCCGCACGATCGAACACCATGGTCTCGCTGACATCCGAAACAACCGTTACGACAACGGGATCGCTGTGCGCCGAGACCACCGCGCCACTCGGCCCCGGCCCACCACTCGACCCTCCCGCGCCGGACAGACCCCCCACCGAGATATCGCCCGATCCGACCCCGCGAATCGGCGCGCTGTAATAGTGCCGATGGTCGCCGTGGTCGACCGTCCACGCACCGCTGTCCACGATCGAGAGACGCCCACCCGAACTCACGAACCCGAACCGGCCGTCGCCAACGAGCCGCATCGCGCCAAGGGCCGACGCACCCTCTGCTGAAGGTGGTTGCGAGGAACCGGCTTTCACAGTTCCCGCATCGATCGAAGTCACCTTCTCGGTCAAGAGGTCGACGACCCGCACATCCCCCGTGCCCGCATCGGCCACGATCAACCGGCTCTGCGCCTCCGCCATCTCCTCGGCACCGGCGACGAACCCGTGCGGCGCTTCCTCCACCACCGGGGTCTCCCCCGACCCACACCCGACCAGCGGCAGCGCCGCGAGCGCAGCCACCGAGGCCGCACCCATCCGGCGCGCACCGAACCGGTCCCGCAGCGCGGCGACAATCGCCGACAGGAAGAACGAGCCGACAGCCACGGCCGCGATCGTCGCGCCCGCCGCGGTGTGCGCGTGCCATGAAATGAGCAGCCCCACCGCCGTGGAGACCCCACCGATCAGCGCCGCGACCACCATCACCACCGGAATCCGATCCGACCAGTACATGGCCGCGGCGGGCGGCGCGATGAGCAGCCCGAACACCAGCAGCGTCCCGACGACATGGAACGACGCCACGATCGCGAGCGTCACCAGCCCGATCAGCGCCACCTGCGCCGCCTTGGGACGCAAGCCGAGGGTGTGCGCCTTGCGCGCATTGAAGGTCGACGCCACGAACGCGCGATGACCAAGCACCGCGATAACCAGCGCGATCACCAGCGCCACAACGAGATACAGCAGATCACGCGACCGCACGGCCAGCACATCACCGAACAGGAACCCGGTCAGATCGACAGCGAACGACTGCGATCGCGACACGATGATCACCCCGGCGGCGAGCATGCCGACGAACAGCAGCCCGATCGCGGTGTCGGGCGCGAACCGCTTGCTGCGCCCCAGCATCGAGACACCGAAAGCCATGGCAGCGCAGCTGATCGCGGCCCCGAGTATCAGGTTCCCGCCGAGCAGGGCCGCCACCGCGACACCTGGCAGCATCCCGTGCGACATCGCGTCACCGAGAAAAGCCATGCCGCGCACCACAACCCAGGTCCCCGCCAGCGCGCAGACACACGACACGAGCAGCCCACCCCACAGCGCCCGTTGCACGAATGCCACCTCGAACGGGGCGAACAGCCAATCCATAGCGCGGAACCATATACTGAAAACGATTATCGTTTCAATTGAGGTGAGATGCAGCACACAGATGACACAGCGATCAAGATCGAGCACGTGACGGCGGGTTACGGCTCCACGCCGGTGCTGTCCGGGATGTCGGCGACGATTCCGCGCGGACAGATCACCGCGATCGTCGGACCCAACGGATCAGGGAAATCGACCCTGCTCGGCGTACTCGCCGGGACCGTGCCCACCCAGTCGGGCACGGTGCATCGAGGCACAACGCGACGGCCCGCATTCGTGGTGCAGCACACCGCGATTCCACCGACATTGCCGATCACCGTCGGCGAGACCGTGGCGATGGGTCGCTGGGCCCATCGCGGACCGTGGCGGCGCCTCACCCGCGCGGACCGCGCCATCGCCAGCGCCTGCCTGGAACGGATGGATCTCACCGCACTGGCCGCACGGCGCCTGGACACCCTCTCGGGTGGACAACGCCAGCGCGCACTGCTCGCCCAAGCGCTGGCGCAACAGTCCGATCTGCTGCTGCTGGACGAACCGGCGACGGGCCTGGACGCGGCCTCTCAGACGGCGATCTCGGCGGTGCTGGCCGAGGTCAGCGCCGCGGGGGTCACCGTCGTGCAGGCCACCCACGACCTGGCCGAGGCCGACAAGGCAGATCACTGCCTGCTACTCGGGGAGGGCCGTCTGATCGCCGCGGGGCAGCCGGGCGAGGTGGTGGTCCGGTCGTAGAATCGACAGCGCCCGCTCCACCCGCGCGTCCCGCAGCAGGAGGAAATCATGGCCGCGACACCGACCTCGGTCGACGATTATCTGGCCGGCCTGCCGGAGGCGGAGCGCGCCGTCCTGCAGCAGATCCGGGAGACGATTCACCGGGTAGTGCCGGGAGCGGGCGAGAAGATCAGTTACGCCATCCCGGCCGCCACCCTCGACGGCCGGGCGTTCATATCCTTCGCCGGATGGAAGGTCCATGTGAGCGTGTACCCCATCCCCGAGGGAGACGAGGAGTTCGAACGTGCCATCGAGCCCTACACAGCGGGCCGTGGCACCCTGAAATTCCCACTCGGGGAACCGATTCCGTACGATCTGATCGCGCAGGTCGCGGTCCGGCTCGCCGAGCGGGAACGGCAGCGGTGACTTACCAGTCGGCTTCGGTGAAGCGGATGATGCCGCGAATGTTCTTGCCGTCCAGCATGTCCTGGTAGCCCTGGTTGATCTCCTCCAGCGAGTAACTGCGGGTGACCATGTCGTCGAGGTTGAGCTGACCCGACTTGTACAGCGACAGCAGGCGCGGCGCGTCCTGACGGGCGTTGCCGCCGCCGAAGATGCAGCCCTTCACCGTCTTCTGCAGCATGGACAGCAAGAAGCTGTTCATCTTCACATCGCCGGCGTCCATGCGGCCCATCGAGGTGACGACCAGCGTGCCCGCCTTGGCGGTGAGAATCAGGCCCTCTTCGATGTAGTCGCCGTGCATCTCACCCATGGTGAGGATGACCTTCTCGGCCATCCGGCCCTCGGTGGCGTCGATCATCGGCATGATCGCGGCGGCCATGCTCTCGTAGGTGTGGGTGGCGCCGAACTTCTGCGCCTGCTCGCGCTTCCACGGATTCGGGTCGATGGCAATGACTTTCGATGCACCGGAGAGCACGGCGCCCTGCAGCGCGCTCATGCCGACGCCGCCGATGCCCGCGATCACCACGGTCTCGCCCGGCTGCACCTCGGCCACGTGGGTCGAGGAGCCGAAGCCGGTCGGCACGCCACAACCGACGAGGCACGCGACCTCGAACGGGATGGTCGGGTCGATCTTCACGACCGAGGTGTGGTGCACCGTCATGTACGGGGCGAAGGTGCCGAGCAGGCACATCGGGATGACGTTCTCGCCGCGCGCCTGGATGCGGTAGGTGCCGTCCGAGATCGCCTGGCCCATCAGCAGACCCGCGCCCAGATCGCACAGCGCCATGTTGCCCGCGACGCACGCGGGACAGCGGCCACAGGCCGGGATGAACGACAGGATGACGTGGTCACCCACGGCCAGGTCGGCCGGGCAGTTCGGGCCGAGCTTGGTGATGACACCCGCGCCCTCGTGCCCACCCATCACGGGGTAGCCCGGCATCGGCGTCGCGCCGGTGACGATGTGATGGTCGGAGTGGCACATGCCCGCCGTTTCCATCCGGATCTGCACTTCACCGGCGACGGGATCGCCGACCTCGATCTCCTCCACCGACCACTGCTGATCGGTGCCCCACAGGATCGCGCCCTTCGTCTTCATGTCCGGTAGACCTCTCGCCAAGCTTGTGCCTCGTTGTGATTGCACTCACCCTAACGAAGAATCGGCCAGTTCTGAAACACGTTCTAGAAATATTGCCGAGAATTATCTATCCGCGCACGTCATGGACGTGATGGACGAGGTCGTGGAGGAAGTAGCGGGACAGCGAGGTGACCGTGAACAGCGATCCGTCGCTGCGCGCGCCTCGCAACTCGAGCCGATCGGCGGGGACGGCGGCGAAGGCCGAGGCGGTCTTCTCGGCGGCCACCGCGAGCTCGCTCGCGACCCGCGCCGGGTCCTGTTCGCCGTAGCGGTCGGCGACGGCGGTCGCGTCCTGATCCCAGTTCTCGAACCGCGGCGGCTCGACACCGTCGCCGGCCAGTATCAGGGCAAGGCGGGTGTCGAAGATCCGGCACACGTCGCGTACGTGGGCGCCGTACTCGAGTACCGACCAGGTCGTGTCGTCGGGACGGACCCGGGCATCGGCGCGCTCCAGCGCAGCGCCGAGCCGGGCGGCACTGTCGAGCGTGCGCTCGGGAACCGCCGCGTAGGGTGTGTGCTCGGCGTCGTATCCGCAGTCGGGGCAGGCGCGTTCGAGGACCCAGGTCCAGTTCTTGGTGTCGGGAACGATCATGCCGTCAGCCTAGGATGTCCGAATCTTTCGATCCATCGATATTCTGCCAATCATCGGCGAGATCCGGGCATCACGCGATCAGCTGACGTGCCTTCTCGAACAGTTCCATGGTCACCGCGTGCAGGAAGTCGCCCACCGGCTTGGGCGCCTTGCCCGCGAACGCGCGCGCATAGGTGCCCTCCAGGACGATGCCCAGCTTGAAGCAGGCCAGCACCTCGTACCAGGTGACGTTGCTCAGGTCGCGGTCGGAGAACTTGCCGTAGTGCTCGATCATCTCCGCCGGCGTCGGCAAACCGCCGACCGTCCCGAGGGTGCCCATCAGGCCCGCGCCGACGGTGCCGGGAACCGGGCGGGTCGCCAGCTGCCAGCCGAGGTCGAGCAGCGGGTCGCCGATGGTGGACATCTCCCAGTCGACCATCGCCGCAACCTGCGGGCTGTCGTACTCGAACATCATGTTGGCCAGGTGACAGTCACCGTGCATGATGCCCGGTGTCCAGGTGGTCGGCCGGTTGCGTTCGAGCCAGTCGCCGACCTGGTCGACACCGGGAATCCGCGGGCCGGGGTAGCCCTCGTTGGCGGAGTAGGAGTCGAGTTCACGCAGCCAGCGCGGCACCTGGCGTTCCAGGAAACCCTCGGGCTTGCCGTAGTCGGCCAGGCCGAGCGCCTGGTAGTCGAGCGAGCCGAGGCGGGCGATGGCCTCGACCGCGGACAGGCCCATCTGCCGCCGGATCTCCGGGTCGCCCGCGTGCAGGTCGGGCAGTTCGGTCTGCGGGTTGAAGCCGTGGATCGGCTCCATCAGGTAGAACACCGCGCCGATCACGGCGTCGTCGTCGCAGGCGGCGATGACCCGGGGTGAGCGCACCTCGGTGCCGTCGAGCGCGCCGAGTAGTCGTGATTCGCGCCGGATCACGTCGTTGCTTCTGGCGCGCAGATGTTTGGGTCCGCGTCGCAACACGTATTCGCGATCGCCGCGGGTGAAGCGCAGCATGATGTTCTGCGTGCCACCGCCGATCGGGGTCACTGCACCGAACGCGCCGCCGGGCAGGCCACGTTCGTCCATCCAGCGCCCGATCGCCGCGAAATCCGCGATGGTCGGGTCGACATCGACCGGTTGCGAAACAGACATGGCGATCATTGTGCCCGAGGCGGGACTCCGGTGGGACCGACGTAGGATTTCTGCCAGTATGCGCACGCTGTTGATCGACAACTACGACTCGTTCACCTACAACCTCTATCAGCTGATCAGTGAGGTCAACGGGAACGAGCCGACCGTCGTGCGCAATGACGAGGCAGGCGAGCTCGAACTGGGCCGCTTCGACAATGTGGTGATCTCGCCCGGACCCGGCCGGCCCGATCGCGCCCGCGACATGGGGGTGTCGACGGCGGTGATCGCGGAGTCGACGCTGCCGCTGCTCGGCGTGTGCCTCGGCCACCAGGGGATCGTGGTCGGCGCGGGCGGCACGGTGGGCCGCGCACCGGAGGCCAGGCACGGCTACCTCGATCGCGTCGCGCACGACGATCGCGACCTGTTCGCCGGGCTGCCGCAGGATTTCACCGTCGTCCGGTATCACTCGCTGGCCGCCGAGGAACCGCTGCCCGAGGTGCTGGAGGTGACCGCGTCGACGAGCGACGGCGTGGTCATGGGCGTGCGCCACCGCGAGCGGCCGCAGTGGGGTGTGCAGTTCCACCCCGAATCGGTGTCGAGCGAATTCGGCGCTGCGCTGCTGCGCAATTTCGCCGATCTCACCAAGGCGCGCACCCACAATGGTGCGCCGATCCTCGTGCGCGGACCACGCGACCTGTCGCCGCAGCCGACGCCAGAACGTCGATTCGTGTTGCGGCACAGTGTGATCGAGCGCGCCATCGATACCGAGGCGATCTTCCTGCGCCGCTGCGCCGGCTCACCGACCGCGTTCTGGCTCGACAGCGAACACGTCGAACCCGGCCTCGACCGGTTCTCCTTCCTCGGTGACGCGAGCGGACCGCACGCCGAAATCGTCGGCTATCGGGTCGGCGAGGGCACCGTCACGGTGACGGACGCCGAGGGCAGCAGGTCGGTCCCCGGCACCGTCCTGGACTATCTCGACCGCGAACTCCGGCGCAGGCACTGCGAAACCCCGCCCCTGCCTTTCGATTTCGCCGGCGGCTATGTGGGCTATCTCGGCTACGAGGTGAAGGCCGACTGCGGCGCGAGCGCGGCGCACCGCTCCCCCACCCCGGACGCCGGGTGGATCTTCGCCGATCGGCTGATCGTCGTCGATCACGAAGCAGGCCGGACACACCTGCTCGCGCTGGCCGAGGACGATATCGAGCGGGCGGATCGCTGGCTCGCCGAGACGGATGCGGCACTGTCCGATCTGCCCACCTGGGTCAATCCCGCCGATCTGCCTGTCCCGGCCGATCCGGATGCCGTCCAGGCGCATCTGGTCCGCGGCCGCGATCGCTATCTGGCCGATATCGCGGTCTGCCAGGAGCGGCTGCACGCGGGCGAGTCCTATGAGATCTGTCTGACCGATGCGGCCGCGGTCGCCGCCGCCCCCGACGACGGGCTCGCGCTGTATCGACGGCTGCGCCGCTGCAACCCGGCGCCGTATGCCGCCTACCTGCGTTTCCCCGGCCTCGATGTGGCCTGTTCCTCGCCGGAGCGGTTCCTCAAGATCGACCGGGATCGGGTGGTGGAGAGCAAGCCGATCAAGGGCACGGCGCCGCGCGGCCGGACCGTCGCCGAGGACGAGCACCTGCGCCTGTCGCTGGCCGACGACCCGAAGACCCGCGCCGAGAACCTGATGATCGTCGACCTGTTGCGCAACGATCTGGGCCGGGTCTGCGAGGTCGGCTCGGTGCACGTGCCGGAGCTGATGGCCACCGAAACCTATTCCACCCTGCACCAGCTGGTGTCGACGGTGCGCGGGACGCTGCGCCCCGACGCCGGGGTGATCGCCTGCCTGCGGGCCTGCTTCCCCGGCGGCTCGATGACCGGCGCGCCGAAACTGCGCACCATGGAGATCCTCGACGAGCTGGAAACCCAAGCGCGCGGGATCTATTCGGGCACGATCGGCTTCCTCGGCATGGGCGGCACCGCCGACCTCAATATCGTCATCCGGACGGCGGTCCGCTACGACGACGAGTGGCGGATCGGCGCGGGCGGCGCGATCGTCCTCGACTCCGACGCCGAGGACGAGTACGCGGAGATGGTGCTGAAAGCGGCTGCGACCTTCCGCGCGCTGACGCCGGGCGACTGAGCGCCGGAAGATTGGCCGCCTGCGCTCGCGGTCAGCCGGTCAGCGCCGTGGCCGTGAGCGCTTCTTCGTCTGGGGTTCGGGGGCGGGTTCCTCGCCTGTGCGCCCGGTGATCCGGCCGAGCAGCCCGACACCAGGCAGCTTCGCCAGCGCCCCGAAGAGGTCCTCGCCCAGCGAGATCATCGCTTCGAGCCGGGGCAACAGCCGGTCATAGGTCGCGAAGACCGGATCGGCCAGCGCCAGGGTCCGGTCGAGCCGGTCGATGGTGCTGTTGAGCCGGTCCACCGCGATCGACAGGTTCTCCACCAGATCCGGCAACTGCGCGGCCAGCTGCGCCGAAGCCGGTGGCAACCGCACCGCGGCGTCGAAGGCGTACCCCGCGGTCTGCTGAGCGGCATCGATAGCCTGCCCCGCCGCCGTCTGCGCCGCACCGACCGCCGCCTGCGCGGCCGACAACAGGTCAGCCCCCGGCACCTTGCGCCCCTGCGGCTCCGGCACAGGCTCCGCAGCGCGTCCCCGTTTCTTCGGGTTCGTCATGACTCCACTGTGCCGCACCGATGCGAGAGACGCAGGGATGCGCACTCCGTGTCAGCGAACTTCCCTGATTCGTTCAGGCGACGGCCACCTCGCATCGTCGCCGTCGGCGCGGCAATCGCGATACCACGCCACACAGCTCAGCGTGATTCCGGCGACGGTGACTGCCGCCGCGACCAGGTACACCGCGCGCAGGCCGCTGCTGTCGATGACCCGACCGCCCAACCAGCCCGCGAACGCCGCAGCGAGCTGGTAGGCCGATGCGTTCACCGCCATCGCCAGCGTCGGTGCCGCCGCCGCGGTGCTCAGCACCCGTGCCTGCGTCCCGGGGATCACCGAAAAGCCCAGTGCGCCGAGGACGAACACCAGCACAGCGATGAGCACTGGGCTGGTGCTGACCAGCCACATGAGGGCAAGCGTGCCCGTCAGCAGAGTGAGCAACCCGATCTGCGAGGGCATCGGCGCACGGTCCGACAAGCGACCACCGATGAGATTTCCGACGGTCGCGCCGACACCGTAGACCAGCAGCCACCCGGCGACCGAGCCGCTGCTGAAGCCACCGACACCGGTCAGCAGCGGCGAAAAATAGGTGAACACCATCAGCACTCCGGCATTGGCGACGGCGGTGATCGCGATCGCCAATTGCACATCGCGACTGCGGAATACACGCAACTCCGCCACCGACGACGCACCTGCATTCGCCACCGCGGGCACCAGTCGCACCACGAGCAGCAGCCCGAGCGCACAGACCGCGGCGACCGCCGCGAAGGTGGCACGCCAACCGTACTGGGAACCGATGAAGGTGCCCAGTGGCGCACCCAGAATCATCGCCACATTCATTCCGAAGACCAGCTTCGACACCGTCGACGCCTGTTTGTCGTCCGGCGCCGTCGACACCGCGGTGACGATCGCGTTCGCGAAGAATGTCGATGTCACCAGCGCGGTGACGACCCGGGCCGCGAACAGCACCGCATACGCCGGCGCGAGCGCCGATGCGATATTTCCCAGCACGGCGATCACCAGCAGCGTCACCATCAACGGCTTTCGGGGAAACCGCGTGGTGACAACGGTCAGTGTCGGCCCACCGACAATCATTCCGATGGCATATGCGGTGACCAGCAGCCCCGCGGCCGGGATGGAGACATCCAGGTCGGTGGCGACATCGGGCAGGATGCCCGCGATGACGAATTCGCCTGTGGTGATTCCGAATACGCACAATACAAGTGATGCAAGACTCGACCGCATGATTCTCTTCTCTGTCCGAATCAACAGCCTGCCTGCCGAAGTCACGAACCAGCAATGGCGCAACGATTGGAATCGGCGTAATTTGATAATGTGTCGATTATCGATCGAGCCGAGCTCCACCCGACCAGCATCGATGATCCGACCGCTCACCAGCTGCGTCTCCTGCTGACCCTTGCCGAGGAACTTCACTTCGGTCGCACCGCACGCCGGCTGTACCTGACCCAGCCGGCCCTCAGCCAGCAGATCCGATCCCTCGAGGAACGCCTCGGCATTGCGCTGTTCGACCGATCCAGCCGCCGGGTCGAACTGACCGCCGCGGGACGCGCGGTGCTGCCCGCCGCCCGGAGCGTGGTGGACGCGGCCGACGAGCTGCGCAACATCGCACGCCGCATGGCCGCTGGATCCGAACGGCTTCGACTCGGGGTGTGTGAGAGCTTCGCCGCGCTGCAGTCCACCCGCAGCGTCATCGCCGCGCTTACCGAACTCCACCCCGGTCTCGGTCCTGACGTTCGGGTGCTGGATCGATTCAGCGACCAGCTCGTAGCCTTGCGGTCGGGCGAGATCGACGCGGCCTTCACCCATTTCCCGGTGCCGGACGACCTGCACTGTGGACCGCTCACTGTCGAACCACGGCTGGCGTGCATCGCGAGCTCCGACCCGTTGGCAGGCCGCTCGTCGCTACGCCTGACCGATCTTTCCGGCCATCGGGTGATCAGCCTGGTGTCACCGACATTCCGGGCAGGCCATGACTTCTGGTCGGTGAATCCGCGGCCGGACGGCTCCGAGGTTCGCCATGCCCCGCACCAGGGCTCGAGCTTCGAGTCGATGCTGTCCACCGTTTCGCTCGGCGCGGCGGTCGCCTTCGTTCCGGCAGTCGCGGCCGAGCTCTACCCGCGACCCGACCTGCGCTACCTCGCCGTCGAAGACCTCACCGAATGCACGTTCGGCATCGCCTGGCACCCGGGTAACCCGGTTCCGGCGAAGCTGGCCACCCTGCACAGCGTCGTCGACGGTTATCGGCGCCGGGCCTGCGCCCAGGCGAACACGCACCGATAAACCCTGTCGGTGGGGCATGACATCATGCGAGCACCATGGAACTACGTAAGGGCGCGCACGCGCCGGTGCCGACATCGCTTCTCGCCGTGGTTCTTTCATGGCGGTCGGCGCATGCCGTCGATGCGCATGCGCTGCTGGTCACCGAGTCGGGGCTGGTGCGCGGCGATCGGGATTTCGTGTTCTTCAACGCGCCGCGACATGCCTCGCAGGCGGTGACGCTGGATCAGGAGCCGGCGCCGGGGACGGCGCGGTTGAGTGTGTCGCTGCCGCGGACCGAGGCGGAGGTGGCGCGCATTGTCGTCAGCGCGTCGCTCGACGAGGGCACTTTCGATCAGCTCACCGATCTCACGTTGACCGTGCACGCCGCGGACGGGCCGGTCGCCCAGTTCGTGCTGGACGGTATCGAAGATGTGCAGGCGATGATGTTCGGCGAGTTCTACCGGCGCGACGGGCAGTGGCGGTTCCGGGCGATCGGTCAGGGGTGGTCCGGTGGGCTGGCCGGGCTGGCCACCGAATTCGGCGTCACCGTGAACGAGCCCGCCGCCGGACAGCCCGGCGCCGAGCGATCGGGAACACCCGCGCGGCCATCTTCGGCACGGCAGGTGTCCTCACGCACCGCCGATCGCGCGGAGTTCGCCCGCGCACCACATGGCGACACAACGTCGACTGCGGCCGAGTTCTCCGACCACAACACCCCCGCCGATCCCGGCACCCACGCGCATACCGGACGCTCACCCGCACGCCCGCCTGCCCTCACCCGGCGCGTCATCGATGTCCCGCCGCCACCACCGCCGAATCCGGAACTGGCCGACTGGCATCCCGACCCGCAGGTCCCCGGGCAATTGCGCTGGTGGGACGGCGACGAGTGGACGACGAGCACCCGCCCGCACATCCAGGATCACCGTGTCCGCTGCCCCCGCTGCGGTAACCCGTTGCGCCGCAAGATCTTCGGCGGCCACGGCCAATGCCGGTCGTGCGCGGGTGAGGTGGAGGAATTCCTCACCCACTGGCGCAACCGGGCCCGGCGGGTACTCACCGGACCAGGCACCCTGTCCGAGGACTGGCTCGAGGTGTGGGCTGCCTTGCGCTACCAGCGCATCGACGAAGAGCACGGACGCGCGGTGCTGCGCGAGGCCGGACTGACCCAGGTGGAGCGGATGGTCGCGTTCGCCTTCGCCGACGGCGAGGTGCTGGCCGACGAACTGGACGCCTTCGAGCACGTGGTGAGCGAACTGACCCTGTCCGGCCCGATCGTGGAGGACCTGCGCCGCCGGATGCACCGCGGCCGCACCCTGTCCCGGCTACGCGCAGGCGAACTGCCCACCATCGACACCCCGGGCCTGCACCTCGATCCCGAGGAGCGGGTGCACCTCGACCTGCCGGCCGTGCACATCAGGATGCTCGCGCGCGGCCCGCGCAACACCGAGGGCCGGTTGATCGGCAGCTCCAAGAAGCTGCGTTTCGTCGGCGACGGTACCGGCATCGAACTGCCGTGGAACCGTGTGGTTTCCGTGCACCCGGAGCATGGCACCGTGGTGCTGGCAGCGACCTCGGCGCGCGGCGGCGCCACCTTCGGGGTCACCGATCCCGACTATGTGGCCGCCGCGCTGGAAGGTGCCCTGCGCGTGGCGAAACGCCTGGTCCTGACGCCGGGCCAGCGCGACAGCCGCAGCATCCCGCAGGACGTGAAAGCCCAGGTGTGGCAGCGTGACGGTGGCTGCTGCGTCGAGTGCGGTGACGGCCACTACCTGGAGTTCGATCACATCATCCCGCTCAGCCGCGGTGGCGCGACGAGTGCGGCGAACCTGCAGATCCTGTGCCGGGCATGCAACCGCGCCAAGGGCGCCCGGATCTAGCCGACCCGGCCCGCCCGCGACAGCAGGTAGGAGCGCAGGACCAGCCGGAGTTCGTCGACGAGCGCCGGGCGCTGCGCGGGGTCCGCGTCGACGATCAGCGGCATCATGCCCCGGACGAGCTGGATGGCCACGATGGTGGCGCGCTGGCGATCTTCGGGCGCGAGTTCCGGGAACGCTACGCCGAGCAGAGCCTCGAAACGCGCGTGCAGAGCTCCGTGTGCCGGTGCGATGGCCGCGCGCAGGGATTCCGGCATGTCGGTGCGCGCGAAGAGCGCTTTGAAACCGGGGTGGGCGACGTTGAACTCGACCAGGGTGTCGAGCACCCCGTCCAGCAGAGCGTCGATGTCGAGGCCGGCGGATTCGTCGGGGACTCCGGCGCCGAGTGATTCGAGTTGTCCCCGGTAGAACTCGGCCAGCGCGGCGGCGATCTCGTCCTTGTTCCGGAAGTACTGGTACAGGGAGCCGGGCGAGATGCCCGCGGCGGCGGCGACCGCGTTCGTGGTGGTTCCCTCGTATCCGCGCTCGGCGAACACGGCAGCGGCCGCGCGCAGGATTTCTTCGATCCGGCGACGTCCGCGTTCCTGACGGCGCACCTCGGACATGTTCCTCCTCTTGAAAATACGAGCAATCACTCGTACTCTCTTTTGCGAGCGCTCACTCGCATTTTTCGCAGCCTAACAGAGGGGCCGCCGTGCTCGGATCATTCCTCACCCGTCGCCCACGTGCCGTACTCGCCATGTCGCTGGCCGTGTTCGGCCTGCTCGCCGTCGTAGCGAGCGGCGCGCTGGACAGCTTCGCACTGAACCGTTTCGAACGACAGAACTCCGAATCTTCCCTGGTACGAAGAGATCTCATCGACACCTTCGCGACCGGAAGCCCCAACATCACGATGCTGGTGACCGCGACGGACGGCGACGTACGCGGCGACCACGTCACCGCGATCGGTCAGGAGCTCACCGACGAACTCGCCGCGTTCCCCGACGTCGTCGAGGTCCGCTCGTTCTGGCAACCCGGCGCCCCGGAGACGCTGGCGAGCACAGACTTCCGGCATGCGCTGATCCTGGCCGTGGTGCCGGGCGACGCCGACCATGTCCGGCGGATGGTGCTGCCCGCTATCGAGACCGCGTTGCTCACCGAGGTCGATCCGGCGGTGACGATCACCCTGGGTGGCGCCGACCAGGTGTTCCGCGAGGTCGCGACCCAGGCGTCGACCGACTTCCTGCGAGCCGAACTGATCGTGCTCCCGCTGGTGCTGCTGCTGTTGTGGGCGGTCCTGCGACGGTGGACCCTGGCGCTGGTGACGATCGGCATCGGGTTGTTCTGCGTGGTCGGCACGCTGGCGCTCCTGCGGGTCGCGACCGTCTTCACCGAGATCTCCACCTTCGCCGCGAATATCGCGCTGGTCATGGGCATCGGCCTCGGCGTCGACTACGGATTGTTCATGATCTACCGGTTCCGGGAGGAGCTGGCGGCCGGCGCCCAGGTCCCGGCCGCGGTCCGGCGTGCTGTCGCAGGCGCTGGGCGAACCATCGTGTTCAGCGCGGTCACCGTCGGCGCGAGCCTGGCGGTGCTGCTGGTCTTCGGTTTCCCGTTCCTGTCGTCGTTCGCCTACGCCGGTATCGCCGTCGCCGCGGTATCGGCCCTCGCCGCCGTCGTGATCCTGCCGGCGGCGCTGTACCTGTTGGGGCACCGGGCGGTGTCCGCCCGTCCCGCCCGCGCACTCGACCGTGGATTCTGGTACCGGGTGGCCGACACCGTCATCCGCAGACCGGTGGCGACCGGCGGTGCCGCCCTGCTCGTGCTGCTCGTGCTCGGAGCCCCCGCGCTCGGCATGAACTTCGGCGCCCCCGACGACCGCGTGCTCGGCGGAGCTCCGCCGGTGCGTTCGATGTACGACACGATCCGCGCCGACTTCGCGACCGAGGAGGCCGACGCGCTCCAGGTCCTGGCCCGGCAAGCCGATCCAGCCGGAGTGGGGGTATACGCGGCGACGCTGTCGTCGGTTCCCGGTGTGCTCCGGGTGGATTCGGCGGCGGGTTCGTTCGCCGACGGCACCGCGATCCCGGGCCCGCCGTCCACCGGTATGTCCGCCGGGCAGACGACGTGGCTGCGCGTTCTGCCGACCGGCGAGCGGCTGCTGGCCGACCCGAGCGGTCTGGTCGCCGAGATCCGCTCTGTGCCAGCGCCTTTCGCTGTAGCTGTCGGTGGCTACCCGGCCGAACTTGCCGACTACCGCGACGGCATCAGCGCGCGACTCCCCCTCGTCGCCCTGCTGATCATGACCGTCACCTATGCGGTGCTGTTCCTGATGACCGGCAGCGTGCTCGCTCCGCTGAAGGCAGCGGTACTCAACATGCTGTCGATGTCGGTGATGTTCGGCGTGCTGGTGTGGGGTTTCCAGAACGGTGCGCTGGCAGGCGTTCTCGGCTTCGCCCCCACCGGCAGCATCGAGCCGAGCATCCCGATCCTCATGTTCTGCATCGCCTACGGGTTGTCGATGGACTACGAGGTCTTCCTGCTCGCCCGGATCAAGGAGGACTACGACCGCACCGGTGACCCGATCGGTTCCATTCCCCGTGGCGTCGCGCGCTCGGCCCCGCTGGTAACCGCCGCCGCCCTCATCCTGGCCGCTTCGTTCGCGGTGTACAGCACCGGCGAGGTGGTCTTCCTGCAGCAACTGGGCATCGGCATGGCACTCACCGTCGCTGTGGACGCCACCCTGGTCCGCGGCGTGCTCGTCCCAGCGTTGATGCGCCTGGCAGGGCGGGCGAACTGGTGGGCGCCAGGGCCGCTGCACAGGCTGCACGACCGCTTCGGGCTGCGCGAGGCGCGGCACGCCGGCGGTTCCCCCGACCGGAACGGGGTGCTGGTGTGAGACACCGCGAGCGGCTCCGCCCGCGGTGCGCTCGCGGGAGCTAGCCGAGGATCGCGTTCATGATGGTGCCGCCGCTGGTGGCCACCACGCCGCCGATCATCGCGCCGGCGATCATCTTCGGCGACTCCATGGAGCTGCCGTTCCACTTCTCCCAGGCGAACTTTCCGCCCGCGACGGTGATGGCCAGCACACCGGACAAGATCATGAACCACGTCAAGTACTGGACCATTTGCATGATCTTGTCCGACAGTGGCGGCGCCTCGGGCGTAGGGTTGCTGACCTGCGCGAACGTCGTGACAGTCTCGGCCATCGACGTCAGGATGATGCTCATAGCCTGCTCCCCTTTTCGCGTGATGCGAACTGCGTTCCAGCACTGTCGTATTCGGACGAGTCCAGGATAGGGGCGCGAACCCCCAGCACGCCAACAAAACCGATCGGTCCGCTGCGGGCGGGCGGCTGCGGCACCCGATTCGACCGGATAACATCAGCGACAGCAGTTCATCGCCGTTCCCCCCGAGTACCGAGTGAGAGCAAACATGATTCTGGCCGCCGTCACCGATACCCTGGCGCAGATCGGCAATCCGACTCCCGAAGCACCCCCGATGTCGGACAAGATCTTGCAGCTGGTGCGTTATTTCACCTGGTTCATCCTGCTGTCGGGCGTCATCGCCATCACCTACGCGGGCGGCAGGTTCGCCTGGGAGAAGTGGACCGGCGGCGGTCTCGAGTCGCCGAAGATGATCGCCGGCGCGATGATCGGTGGCGCGGTCGCCACCAGCGCGGGCACCATCATGAACGCCATGCTCTGATCCCTTTCCGCTCGCAGGCGGTCCGGGAAATCCCGGGCCACCTCGACCGGCAAGGCACCCGATGACCCGAGTTCTGTTGTTCAGCAAGAGAACTCGGGTCGTCTGGCGTGCGGGGTCTCGAGTGTCGGCACATGGCAGCTACCTCCTTTGCCGTGCGGCGGGGCGAATCGGCTAGGTGTACAGGCGGTCCAGGAACGCGTAGAGGTTCTCGCGCACCCGCTGCGCCTTCTCCTCCGGCGTCAGGTCCTCGCGATACCGGCTGCCCAGCGCGGGCCGCTTCTTGTTGCGGGCATACAGCGAGCAGGCCAGATCGGTGCAGAGATAGCTGCCGATCGTGTTGCCGCGGCGTCCCGATTCCCCGGCCTTGTTCGCGGTCATCAGCGAGACGCCGCCGCCGGTGTGGGTGGTCAGGCAGAACGCGCACATCTGCGTCTTGCCCGATCCGCCGGTCTCGTGCCGCAGGGCGACGCCGACCAGTTCGCCGTCACGCGGGACCGCGAGATAGCAGCGGCCCGGATACGACGGGTCGGTCCAGCCGAGGAAGTCGAGATCGTCCCAGGGGCGAGCGTCGAGGTCACGCGGCACGGACAGGCGTTTGGCGTCCCCTTTCGAACAGTTGACGAACGACGACCTGATGTCGCGTTCGGTGACGGGTTCCATGGAGTGTCCTTTCGGTGTGTCGGTCACAAACGGTAGACACGCTAACGATGTCCCGTGAGCACTGACAACCGAGTTTCCACCCGCGGCCGTCAGCTCACCGGTGCGACGATCCGCTCGCCGATCCACCGCCCAGGATGCACAACGGATTCGCCACCATGGCCGCCTGTGCCGAACCCGACGACGAACCGGTGATCCCGGAGTCGACCGGTGGCGTATTCGGCACCGGTGCGGCCGGGTCGCCCGAGCCGCCCGTCACCATCGACTCGCCGTCGAGATTCGCCGGTGCCGAGACATCGAGCAGGTCCAGAACGGTCGGTGTGATGTCGGCGAGGGTGTACCCGTTGTTCTGTGCTCCCGCCGCGAACCCCGCTCCGCGGGCGATCACGAAACTGGCCGTCTCGTAGGCGCTCTGCCCACCGTGCCCACCATCCGGCTTGTGCCCATGGTCGGTGGTGACCAGAATCGTCCACCGCTCGTTCGCATGCGAGGCCGCCCGCGCGTCCACCGCGGCAGTGATCTTCCCGACCAGGTCGTCCACCCGGCCGATGGCATCGCGATACGCCTGCGGCCAGACCCCGCGCAGCGTGTGTCCCACGATGTCCACCTGATCGAGGTGCGTGAACAGCAGATCGGTCCCGTCCTCGGTGATGGCCGAGACAACCTCGGCGGTGGCATTGGCATCGGCGGTGGACTCACACACACCCGCACCGGTGGGATCGATCTGCGTGACGGCCACCCGGTCGGCCTGCGGGCTGCCGGTGCGCGCGATCATGCCGATCGTGTCCCAGGTCCCGATGGAAGCCGTCGACAACGACGGACGCTCCCGCTCCACCTGTGTGAACACCGTCGGATACTGCGCGAAAGGCCCTGCGTTGCAGGTGGATCCATTGTCCTGAATCCCGTGCTTGGTATCCCACACACCGGTCAGCGCCGTTGCCCACGACACGCACGACATGGTGGTGTGCGGGGCGATCGAGGTGCGGGCCAGGGTGCCCTGCGCGGCCAGGCGGTCGAGGTTCGGGGCATCGGCCGCCGAGACCTCACTCCACAGCGTGCCGTCGATACCGATGACCACGACCTTGTTCACGACCGGAGCCGCCGGGGCGGGCGCTGCCGCGGCGAGTGGGACAGCGGCCAGGGCGGCGGCCGCGAGGATGCGGTGAGTACGAGACATGCGCGGCACCGTAGTTGCCGAGCGTGCCCGGCACCCAGAAAATTGGGCAATTGACCAATGAAGTCCCGCCCAATGGGAAATCCCATCGTCGCGCAGGCACTTCCCGTGTCGATCTGATGACCAATGTCGCCATCGCGCTGCCGCGCAGTCCCCTGCATCTGGCACACACCGCCTACGATCTGCACCTGCTCAGCCGCGGCCGGTTTCGACTCGGCCTCGGTTCACAGATCCGCCCCCACATCGAGAAACGCTACGGCGGAACGTGGTCACGACCCGCCGCCCACATGCGCGAAACCGTGCTGGCCGTCAAAGCGATCCTCGCCGCCTGGCAACATCGGACCCCGCTGCGATTCGAAGGGGAGTTCACCCGGCACACCCTCATGGCGCCCACCTTCGATCCCGGACCCAATCCCCATGGGATACCCGAAATCTGCCTCGGCGCGCTCGGCCCGATCATGACCAGGGTGGCCGCCGAAGTCGCCGACGGTCTGCTGATCATGCCCTTCAACAGTGCCCGCCATCTGACCGAGCGAACCTGGCCCGCGATCGAGAAGGGGCTCGACCGCGCCGGGCGCGAACGATCCGACCTTGCGGTATATCCGCAGGTGATCGTAGCGATGGGCAGGACCGCCGCCCAGCTGGACGCGGCCTCGGTAGGCGCGCGTCGCCTCCTCGCCTTCTACGGATCGGCGCCCGCCTATCGCCCGGTGCTCGAGGTGGAAGGCTGGTCCGACCTACAGCCGAAGCTCAACGAAATGTCCAAGCGCGGCGATGTCGCGGCTATGACCGACCTCATCGACGACCGGATGCTCAGTACGCTCGCTGTCCACGGCACACCTGAGGAGTGCGCCGCCGCCATCCTGGCTCGCTTCAGCGGCTTTGCCGACCGAATATGATGCTATTTCCCGGGTTACGCCGTCGCCGACGGCCACATCCGTGACCTGATCTCCGCGTTGCGGAATGGGTAGTAGGTCTAGTGGATGATGCCCGCGGTGCGGGCGGCGCGCAGCCAGTCGGGGAATTCGCCGAGCAGCCTGCGGTAGAGCTCGGCGTCGTCGACGCGGTCGATGTCGTCCAGCGCGAAGAAGCCCGCGTTGTCGACGACGCGCCCGTCGAGTTCGTCGAGGGTGCGCAGGACGCCGAAGTTGGCCTTGCCGAGGCCGATGAACTGCCAGAACGCGGGCAGTTCGGAGGCTTCCCGCATGAGGGCGGCGATTTCGCGTTTCTTGGCGAAGCCGCCGTCGGTGAAGAACAAGACCAGGGTCGGTTCGGCGCCGGCCGCGAGGGTGTCGATGACGGCGCGCATGACCGGGAGTTCGTCGTTGCGGCCGCCGATGCCGTCGTAGTCGATGCTCTGGTGGGTGCCGGTCAGGTGCAAGTACGTCTGGGCCCACTGTTCGCCGCCCGCGACGGTGATGTCGGGCAGTTTGGCGTAGGTCAGAGCGTAGAGGTAGGCCTCGAGGGTGCCGTCGTCGTCGAGCTGGGTGGCGACGGGGATCATCCGCTCCACCACGCGGTGCACGGTGCCGCCGCGATACAGCTTCTGCATGCTGCCGGTTTTGTCGATCACCAGCACCACGCGGGCGCGCGTGCCGAACGCGCTCTTGTCGATGAGCACTTTCGCGACCTCGTGCTTACGCAGGTCCAGCACCTGCCGCTTCTCGAACGACAGCGCCGCTTCGCCGGGCACGGTCCGAATCTCGGGCTGCGCCACGGCTTCCGGCTCGTCGTCGACGCTCACCCCATGATCGGTGACCAGATCGGCGAACCCACCGGCATACCCCTGCCCGACGGCCCGCACCTTCCACTGCTCGCCGCGCCGGTACAGCTCCAGCGCGATCACCACAGACTCCCGATCGAGCCCGTCGATCACGTACTCGTATAGCACATTTCCCGCGGCATCGGCGACCGAAGCCACCGGTGGCACCGCACCGCCGAACGTATCCCCCTCTGCCGCAACGGTGATCACCGCGCGAATCTGCTCGATCTCGGCGGGCACCGTCGCGGGCGACACCGTGAGCTCCGCTCCATTGAGCCGAACCCCCGGCGCCTGAGGCTGATTGAAGAACACGAAGTCGGCGTCGGACCGCACCTTCCCGGTCCCGGTCACCAGCAGCGCCGACAGATCCGCCGCCACCCCGCCCCGCACGGTCAGCACCACCTCCGGCTGCGTCAACCCCGCGTTCTGTCCCTTCACCAGCGCAGCAGCCACCGCCACTCCCTCATCCGTTCCGCCGTAATGCACCACACCTTAGGCGCAGCGACCGGCGCGGGCAGCGGGATCCGTGCTAGATCCAGCCCTTCTCCCTGGCCTTGAGCGCGGCTTCGTAGCGGTTGGAGACGCCGAGCTTGCTCATCGCGGAGGACAGGTAGTTGCGGGTGGTGCCCGGCGACAGGTGCGCGCGGCGGGCGATGTCGTCGACGGACGCGCCGTCGGCGGCGAATTCGAGCACGTCGGCCTCGCGGGCGGTGAGCACGGTGTCGCCTGCGCTGATGGCCTCGGCGGCCAGTTCCGGGTCGACGTAGCGCCCGCCGTTGTGGACGGTGCGGATCACCTCGGCCAGGGTCGCCGCCGAGGTGGTCTTGGGCAGGAACCCGCGCACACCGGCCGACAGCGCGCGCTTGAGATAGCCGGGCCTGCCGTGACTGGTGACGATCAGGGTGCCCGCGCCCGGCGCGATCCGCTGGAGCTCGACCGCGGTGTCGATGCCGTCGATCCCCGGCATCTGCAGGTCGATGACGGCCACCGCCACCGGCTCGCCCGCGTTCGCGCGCCGTCGCCAGAGGTCGACGAGTTCCGTCCCGGAGCCGACGTGCGCGACGACTTCCAGGTCGGCTTCGAGGTCGAGCATCGTCGCCAGTGCGGCGCGGATGAGAGTCTCGTCGTCAGCGAGGTAGACCGGAATCACTTCTTCTCCCAGTGGATTTCGAGGATGAACTCGTCGCCGGGCGCGGAGACGTGGAGGGTCGCGCCGACGGCGGCGAGCCGTTCGGCCAGTCCACGCAGCCCAGAACGTTCACCGGTCGCGCCGTGCGGGTTGTCGTTGCGCAGCGACATGCCCGCGCTGCCGAGCGCCAGCGTCGCGACCGTCGCCGCGGAGTGCTCGACGATATTCGTCGTACCCTCGCGCACCACCCACGCCGCGACTTCGTGGAACTGCGGCGGCACCTTGGCCGCGTCACCTTCGACGACGAGCTCGCAGCCCACCGCCGCCAGCAGCGAACGCGCCCCGGCCACTTCACCGCGCAGGTCGATATTGCGGTAGCCGCGCACCAAGGTGCGCATCTGCCCCATCGACTCGACCGCGAGCTCCCGCACCGCCTCCATCTCCGCCACGGCCCGCTCCCGGTCACCGGAACGCGACAGCGCCACGGCCAGTTCGCTTTTCACCGCGATCGCCGAGAACCCACGGCCGACGACATCGTGCAGATCGCGGGCGAATCGCAACCGCTCCTCGGCGACTTGCAGTTCGGCCTCGACGAGTTTGGCCCGGTCGAGTTCGTCGACGACTCTGAGTCCCCACACGGTGAAGATCGTCAAGCCGACGACGAATACTCCGGTGAGCAGATACACCGCCGCCAGCGCCAGCGCGGACAGTGGCGACGATCCGAACGCGAGGCCGGTGGCGAGACTCAGGCCGAGCAGCACCCACCACCGGTGCCGGACGAAGGGGATGACGGCGAACATAGCCAGCAGGGCCGCGAGTCCGCCCGCCACCCGAGCGTCGCGGACGATCGGCTCGGCCGTGGCCAGCCGGGCGATCGCCGCCGAAATCGCCCACATCGCCAGCAGTGTCACCGCCGCCAGCAGCGGCGCCCACTGCCGCGTCACCCCACCCGGCACCGTCGCGAAGTCGTGCTGTGCCGCCACCGCGAGGACCGCGGTGATTCCGGCGATCACGATCAGCGGGGCCGACCACGGCGAGCCCGCGGAATGCAGCATCACCACGACCACCCCGAGGATGCTGGCCTGGAAGGTGAGCCGCGTGGAGAGGCGGAACTTGGCCGCGCTCGACAGCTCGTGCCACCAGGCGGTCCATCGGCTCACCCGCGATCGTCCCACCGGAAGCTCGTGCGGGTCAGCGCGAGCGCCAGGACGGTCCATATCGCCAGTGTCGCAAACGGGCGGCCCGATTCGGTGACGGTGCCGGCGAAGCTCGATACCGCGTCGGACTCCGCGGCCGTCGCCGTCTTGCCGGACGCGCCGAGGAAGACCAGGTCGGAGACGGCGGCGAACGGTGTCCAGTCGGCGAGCGCGGCCAGCCGGTCGGGCAGCACGTTGCGGATCGAGGCGAGGCCGACCATGGCGAGGGCCATCACCGGCAGCGAGGTGATCTGCGCGGCCTCGGCGTTCTTGGTCACCGCGCTGGTGGCCAGCGCGAGCAGTGAGAACACCCCGATCCCGGCCACGAACGCCAGCACCATCAGCACCGGGTTGACCGGTGCGGGCGCACCATTGCCGTAGACCGCCACGGCGACGGCGGCCGTGCACACGAGGGTGACCAGGAGACCGGGCACCGCGGGGGCGGATTGGATCTGCCAGTCGGCGGCCTCGCCGGTGCGCAGCCGCTTCAGCACGCCCTCGCCGCGACGCGTCGTCACCATCGACAGCACCGAGTAGTACTGCACGAAGATCAATGCCATGAGCGCGAGCATTTCGAAGGCGACCGCTGCCATCGCGGTCGTCGGCTCGGTGTCTGTGCGGGCGGTGAAATAGGTGACCAGCGGGATCCCGACCGGGAACAGGGTCGCCATGTAGACGAGAGTCTTGTTGCGCCGGAACTGCAGCCATTCCGCCTTGGCGAGCGCGGTGAGCGGGCGGGGGCGAGGTGCGGTGATGGTGGTCATCGTCGTGCTCCGATCAGTTCGGGGGTGTTCGGCCGCGCGTCGGCGTCGCCCGCGATGTCGAGGAAGACCGATTCCAGGGAGGCTGCGCGAGCCTCGAGCCCGGTCAGCCGGACGCCGGCCTCGCGGGCCCAGGCGAGCAGTTCGAACAGGTGGCCTTGCAGGTCGTCGGTGCTGACGGTGACGCGCTCGCGTGCTTCGATGTTCGCGCCGCGCAGCTGCGGCACCGGCAGTCCGGGATGGTCGAAGACGATGCGCGCCGGATGGTCGTCGACGATCTCGCGCAGGGTGCCGCGCCGGGCGATCACGCCCTTGTCCATGATGGCGATGCGGTCGGCCAGCGATTCGGCCTCGTCGAGGTAGTGCGTGGTGAGCACCATCGTCACCCCGGCACCCTTGAGGTCGGCGAGCAATTGCCATGTCCTGCGGCGGCTTTCCGGATCGAGTCCGGTGGTCGGCTCGTCCAGGAACAGCAGGCGCGGCTGACCGAGCAGCGCGCAGGCCATGTCGACACGGCGCTGCTCACCACCCGACAGCGAACCGACCCGCACCTCGGCACGGTCGACCAGGCCGACCTGCGCGAGCACAGTCTCGACGGTGGTCGGGTTGGTGCAGGTGCCGCGCCACATCTCGAGTGTCTCGGCGACGGTCAGTTCGGCGGGCAGCCCACCGGACTGCAACATGATGCCGACCTGCGCGCGCACCTGATCGCGGTGCCGGAGTGGGTCGAGCCCGAACACCTCGACCGCACCGGCCGACGGCGCCGCGAGCCCTTCCAGCAGGTCGAGCGTCGAGGTCTTGCCCGCACCGTTGGTGCCGAGCAGCGCGAAGACTTCCCCCTCGGCGATGTCGAGATCCACGCCTTTGACAGCCTCGAAGGCCTGCTCGCCGCGACCATAGGTGCGTCGCAGTCCGCGCGCGGAGATGACGATGTCGTTCATCGTGTGCCCCTTTCTCACGCCTTCTACAGTCGCCGACGGGGGCCGTCACCAGTAGTACGCGCGATCACCGACTACCGATGAGATCCGCATGGACAGACGATGACAAAAGTCATCCCCGCGCTGGATGCGGGTGGGCCACAACCCTCTTCCGCGAACTCGCTCAGCGGCGGCGCAGCGAGGCATCGAGCAGTGACGGTGGGGTGTCGTGCTTTTCGTCAGGGGCGAGGTCGACGCCGGGAGCGACGATCGCATCGATCGCGTCGAGGACGTCGGCGGGCAGGACCGTGTCCGCGGCCGCGAGCTGAGAGTGCAAGTGCGCCAAGGTGCGTGGACCGATGATGGCGCTGGTGACACCCGGATGGGCGGTGACGAAGCCGAGGGCGAGCTGGATCATGGTCAGTCCGGCCTGGTCGGCGACCACGGCCAGCTGTTCGACCGCGTTCATCTTGGCCTGATTGGCCGGGATGGCGGTGTCGAATCGATGCGGCATGAATCCCGCACGGCTGGTGGTGATCTCGCGGTCGGCACGGATCGCGCCCGAGAGCCAGCCCGACGCCAGTGGGCTCCACACCAGCACCCCGAGTCCGTATTCCTGCGTGACCGGCAGGACGTGAGTTTCGATGCCGCGCTGCAGGATCGAGTAACTCGGCTGCTCGGTGACATACCTGCCCAGGTGATGTTCCCGCGCCGCCCACTGCGCCTGCACGATGCGGTACGCGGGGAACGTCGACGAGCCGAAGTAGCGGATCTTGCCTGCCCGCTGCAGGTCGGTCAGTGCCGACAGCGTCTCCTCGTCGCTGACGCTCGGGTCCCAGCGGTGGATCTGATAGAGGTCGATGTGGTCGACACCGAGGCGGCGCAGGCTGTCGTCGAGCGCGGTGACGAGCCAGCGGCGCGAACCGCCACGGTGATTGCGTTCCTCCCCCATCGGCATGCTCGCCTTCGTGGCCAGCACGATGTCGTCGCGGCGGCCTGCGATGGCTTTGCCGATCAGCTCCTCCGACTCGCCCTGCCCGTACATGTCGGCGGTGTCGACGAGGTTGATGCCGCCGTCGAGGGCGACGTCGACCATGGCGGTGACCTCGTCCTGTGTCGAGTTGCCCAACCGGCCGAAGTTCATCGCGCCGAGCACGAGACTGCTGACCTGCACGCCGGTGCGACCGAGGCTGCGGTACTGCATGAATTGCTCCTCCGAGAGCTGTGTGACTTGGTTCAGGTCGCCGGATCTGACATCCTGAACAAACGGAACGACGTTCCGATAATCAACATACGGAACATTGTTCCGCTTGCCAACCCCGGAGGCAGAGTGGCCGACAACGACAGCGCGCCCGCGGCGCCCCGCAAGCGCGCCGACGCGCGGCGCAACCAGCAGACCCTGCTCGACGCCGCCGCCGCGGCCTTCGTCGCGTCCGGCGTCGACGTCCCCGTGCGCGAGATCGCCACCGCGGCGGGCGTCGGCGTCGGCACGATCTACCGCCACTTCCCCACCCGCGCCGACCTCATCGTCGCCGTCTTCCGCCACCAGGTCGAAGCCTGCGCCGCAGCGGGCCCCGTTCTCCTGGCGTCCAGCGAGTCTCCCCACGCCGCCCTCACCGCATGGATCGACCAGTTCGTCGACTTCCTCGCCACCAAACACGGTCTCGCCGAAGCACTCCAGTCCGACGACGCCGCCTTCGAAACCCTGCACACCTACTTCCTGGACCGCCTCATCCCCACCTGCGCCCAGCTCCTCGAAGCCGCTGCGGACGCAGGCGAAATCACCTCCGGCACCGACCCTTACGAGTTCCTGCGCGCGGTCGGCAACCTGTGCGCCGGAGCGGGAAACAACCCGCGCTACAACCCGCGTCGCGTGGTCGCTCTCCTGGTGCGGGGACTACGCAACTAGGATTCGCCAGCGAACCACGCTGCGGTGGCGGATCATTGGGAACATGAGGTTCGATGTCGCGTTTCTGCAGTACGCCGGCTCGGGTCCGATGCGGCACGAGGAGCGGTTACTCACCGAGGGCCTGAAACGTCGTGGCATCCCGGTCCGCCACTACAGCATGAAGCGAATCCACCACCGGCAGTTGCCCTTGGGGCCGGACACCTTCATCGCCGGCGACATGGACGCCATGCACGGGGCAATGCGTCAGCTACACATCCCGGTGCCCGCGCCCGACGACTACCCGGAAGCCCTGCGGGACTTCCTCGGGCGCCGGGTGTGGACATCGACACTGAGCGAGGTCGAGCACGCACTGGAAACCAGCTCTGCCACACCGCTGTTCGTGAAACCGGCCGACCGGCGCAAGAGCTTCACCGGAACCGTCTGCTATTCCGAACGCGACTTCACCGCGTGGGGCGGCCGGAGCAGGCGCCAGCGGGTCCGATGTTCCGAAGTCGTCGCGTGGCGCACCGAGTACCGCGTCTACGTGATCGACCAGCGGATCGTCGCCGTCGACCACTACGACGGCGACAGCACCATCCCCCTGGACATGACCGTGGTCGAGTCCGCGATCGCCGCCTACCACCGCACCGGCACCGCCCCGATCGCCTACGGCATCGACTTCGGCGTCCTCGCCGACGGCCGGACAGCCCTGGTCGAAGCGAACGACGGCTACGCCCTCGGCGCTTACGCCATCACCGCCGACGACTACACCGAACTCGTCATGCGTCGCTGGAGCGAGCTACTGGCGACCTGACCGGTGTGACCTGCCTCATCCCTTGTCACAAGAATCGCCCGGCCGGTGTCTTATGCCCGAACCCTCGAGGCGAAGGAGACACCGATGAGCGAGAAGATCGACGTGGTTGTGGTCGGCGGCGGATACGCGGGTGTCATGGCCGCCAATCGGCTGACGCAGCGCGACGACGTGGCGGTGACGGTGATCAATCCGCGGGCGAAGTTCGTCGAGCGGATTCGGTTGCATCAGCTGGTGGGTGGGTCCGATGACGCGGTCGCCGAATACAGCGAGGTACTGGCGACGGGTGTGCGACTGATGGTCGATGCGGTGTCCGGGATCGACGCGGCCGGGCGCACCGTGGCGCTGGCGGGCGGCGACACGATCGGCTACGACTACCTGATCTACGCGGTGGGAAGCGGCAGTGCGGCACCTCGCGTGCCGGGCGCGGCCGAATTCGCCTATCCGATCGCGAGTTTGGAGGAAGCGCAGCGGCTGGCACCCGTGCTCGACGCCACGGCGGCGACGGCCACGGTGACGGTGGTCGGCGCGGGGCCGACCGGGATCGAGACGGCCGCCGAGCTGGCGGAGCAGGGTCGCGCCGTGACGCTGATCTGCGGCGATGCGCTCGGCCCGTACCTGCACGCGCGCGGTCGGCGCGCGGTCGCCAAGCGGCTGACCGCGCTCGGCGTGACGATCCTCGAAGGCCCCGAAGCGAAGGTCGTCGAGGTGACCGAGGATGCCGTGCGACTCAGCGGCGGTCATATCCTCCGCAGCGCGGTCACCATCTGGACCGCCGGCTTCGGTGTCCCCGATCTGGCGACCCGCAGCGGCTTACGCACCGACGCCGTCGGCCGCCTGCTCACCGACGAGACCTTGACCAGCGTCGACGACGAGCGGATCGTCGCGGCGGGCGATTCGGCGGCACCGTCGAACCTGCCGTTCCGGATGAGCTGCCAGGCGGCGGGCCCCTTGGGTGCGCACGCCGCCGACACAATCCTGCACCGGATCACCGACCAGCGCCCCGACCCGATCGACCTGGGCTTCGCGGGTCAGTGCATCAGCCTCGGCCGCCACGCGGGCGTCTTCCAGTTCGCCGACAAGGACGATGCCGCCAAGTGGTACCACCTCGGCGGCCGCCCCGGCGCGAAGCTGAAGGAGTTCGTGTGCGGCCACACCGTCAAGCAATTGGCCACCGAGGCGCGGAAGCCGGGCACGCATACCTGGGCCAAGGGTGACCAGCGTGCGCAGCTGCTGCGGGACCGGACCGCCACCGACGCGGCGCGATCCGCTGCGCCGATCGGGCACGGGTGATCACCCGGCCCAGAACTCTTCCACTGCCCGAACGAACTCGTCCGGGCGCTCGAGCGGAAGGAGATAGGCCGCCCCATCGATGACAGCCGCCGATCCCGACGGCAGAACAGCCGCGGACGCCCGCGCCTGCTCGGGAGTCCAGTCAGTATGGTCGCTGCCGGTGAGGAACAGCGTCGGCGCCTGAACCGCGGGCAGTGCCTGCGTGAGGTCGCGACGGCGCAGCGAGACCGAGACGATCGCGTTCGCCATCGCGTGCCGGTCCGCCGCGCCGAACTCCTCGCCCACCATCGCGACGGCCGCCGGATCGCTCGCCCACGTGCGCGGCGACAGCAGCACCTTGCTCAGGATGTCGACCAGGAACCGAGCCGGGCCGAGGACGCGGTAGAGCACGAGCAGCAGTCGCGTCCGCTGTCGCCCCTTCCACGTGTACGCGTGCACGGGCGTGCCCGCGGTGACGAGCGTACGAACGAGTTCGGGGTGCCCGGCGGCGACGAGGATGCCCACATGACCACCCCACGCGTTCCCGACCCAGTCCACGGGCACATCGACGCCGAGCCGGTCGAGCACCTGAACCGCGGCCTCGGCACATTCTCCTTGCGTGTACCGGCGGCCGCAGTCGCCGCTCGTCCCGTGCCCTGGACCCGTGACGATGACGAGCCGACGATCGCGGGCCAGCGCGGGCTCGACGCGCACCCAACTGCGACTGTCGACGAACAAGCTGTGCCAGAGGACGGCGGGCGGGAGCATGCCGTCCGGATCCGTGTCACGCACGGCCAGCGGGCCGACAGTTGTCTCGATGACCTGCTCGGACATCGCCGCCATCCCTTCGATTGACAGTGTCAACCTGAGACCAAGTATCGTCCGGTAGATTGACACTGTCAACCATGAGGGGAGGCGCTCTTTGTCAGCGAACGCGACGCTGCGCGACCGGCTCATCGCGACCGCCCTGGACCTGCTCCGGGACGAACCTCCGGAAACATTGAGCATCCGCAAGGTGGCACAAGCTCTGGGCACCAGCCACCAGGCCCCGTATGTGCACTTCGGCGACCGTCGTCGCTTCCTCGCCGCCGTAGCGGGCGCTGGACTCGCGGAAGCCGCGGCCGATGCCGAGACCGCTGTAGCCACCGCGGGGCCTGCCCCCGAGGACCGACTGCGCGCCCTCGTGCACGCCTACGTCGACTTCGTCGATACGCGGCCTCACGTGCACGCACTCGCATTCGGCCCGCTCGTCGCGATGAGTGACGATCCCGTCCTGCAAACCGCCGCGACCCGGTATTGGACCGTCCTGTCGACCACCGTCGCCGCCAACCAGCCCGCCGGGGTGGACAACGACGAAATAGCACGCAGGACGGCGATGATCTGGGGGACGGTGCACGGAATCGCCGGACTGGCCGCGGCGGGAAAGATCCCGAGCGGCGTCCCTGCCGATCGAATCACCCTGCTGGATAATGCCGTTCACGCGCTGCTGACGGGTTGGCGCATCGGGGAACCATAGCGAGGGCTCAATCTCGCTGGGCTCGGCCGAGGATTTCCTCGACGACATCACTCTTGGCGTTGGCATAGTGCTGCACGAACTTCCAATCGTGCTGAGCCAGCTCCCATTTGATCCGCTCGTAGTAGACCCGGTCCTCGTCATGAGTGCGAAGCCGGTCGCGGAAGGCGAGTATCCGCTCGATCTCGACGGCGCCTAATTCTGGCGAGAAGACGTGCAGGTTGACGCTCCATGGCGCACCGTCTTCTCTCCGCCGGATAAGGCAGCGATGTTGATACCAGTTCGGTTCCCGGATACGCAGTGTGTACCCGGCAGCCTCGAGAGCGGGAACGTAGGCGGCCTCATCAGCGGTGTCCGGGACGACCAACAGGATGTCGATGATCGGTTTCGCCGCGACCGGCCTCGAATCGCACGAGTTTCACCCCGCCACCGACGAGACCCTTCCGGGAGTGCCCGGTTCGGGTTCACTGGTCAGCTTGCTCGCCAGAGGGCTTGCACGTGCGGGTTCGAGTCCAGCAACTGCATGGTCGAACCTGCGGCGAGAACGCGGCCCTCGTGCAGAATCGCCATCCGGTCGGCGAAGCCGCCGGTGACCATTGCCCGCAACTCGTTGCTCACAACGAGCACGGCAGCACCAGAGGTCGCATAGGCACGTAACGACTTCCATACTTCGTGGGCGGTGCCCAGGTCGAGGGAATTGGTAGGCCCGTCTGCGATGAGAACCGACGGTGCGGGAATCAGCGCAGCAGCCAACGCGGCGCGTTGGATCTGCCCTCCGGAGTGTTGATGCGGGAACAGCTCCCGCGCGTCCATGGGGTAGTGCGCCGCGGCGCAGGCGCGTTCGACAGTCCACGCGCGATGGCGCATTTCCAGTGCGCGTAGCTGTGCCCCCACCGTCTTCCGAGGGTCGAAAGCACTGAGCCCTTCCTGGGGGACATAGCCGACGACGTGACCTTGCAGTTGCGGCCATCGATGCGCACTCACAATCTCGCCGCCGATCAGGATCTGCCCTCGATACTGCGCTGTGGCGGGCAATCGTCCCGAAAGAGCTGCCGCGACCATCGTCTTCCCAGACCCCGGACCACCGAGCAGGGCAGTGATCTTGCCTGCGGGCGCCGCCAGATCCACTGCAGTGAGCACTGCCTCACTCCATCGTCCGGTATCGACATGAACTGTGAGGCTTCGCAATTCAGCGCTCAAGGCGGTAGACCTCCTGGCGAGACACAAGGGGCGAGGTGCTGAAGCAGACTGTAGCCCTCGCCTGAGCCGGACCCGAGAGCTTCGATGCCGAGATCGAGGCGCACTGTCATGCCGCACAGCGCGCGCCCCCGCTACAGCTTGACGACACATCCGCTGGTCAGCGGGGGAAAGTGGGGCGGGTGGGGCTCGAACCCACGACCAGCGGATTATGAGTCCGCGGCTCTAACCGACTGAGCTACCGCCCCTGGTCGCGGGTGTCCGCGAACGAGTCGCATGGTACCCGGTGGGGTGCGATGTTGACCACTCGGCGAGCCAGGTGGCGGGGTTCGGCGGGGCGGGCGAGGATGGGCGTATGGCCGACATCTTCGTGCGGGTTCTCCGGGGGCATCAGTGGGTGTACGAGCACAGTGGTGGACTGGTGGGGCACCGGTTGCTGTTCGGGAACCCGACCTTGTTGTTGCGGACGGTGGGGCGCAAGACCGGGCAGGCGCGGACCTCGGCGTTGACCTACGCCAAGGACGGCGCGGACTTTCTGGTGACCGCGTCGAACGGCGGGTCGGCGCGGCCGCCGGGGTGGCTGGCGAATGTGAAGGCGCAGCCGGAGTGTGAGATCCAGGTGGGGACGCGCAAGATCGCGGTGACGGCGCGGGCGACCTACCCGGAGGATCCGGGCTATGCCCGGCGATGGGAGTTGGTGAACGCAGTCAACGGCGACCGGTACCGCGCCTATCAGACGAAGACGCGGCGACCGATCGCCGTAGTGGTCCTGCGACCGAAAACAGAGGCCGGCTAAGCCTTTTCGGCCTTCTGCTGACTCACGCGTGCCCGCTCCTCGCGGTCACGCCGCTCGATACCGCTCCCCGGGTTACTGGCCAGCTTGATCACCCCACCGACCAACAAGAGAACCCCGACTATCACCGCGATGACAATAATTCCCTGCACAGTATGAACTTATCGCGTATTCCGTTGCGGCGCAGCATGAGTTACAATCACGCGCCGATCGTCAACAGCGTACGGCCGAGGGCCGATCGTCTCTCGATGGCCGAGTGCGCCTGTTCTACCTGGTCGATCGGAAACGTCTGTCCGATAACAACTTCCAGCCTCCCCGCGACAACCTCCGCCTGCGCGCGGTCGGCGAGGGCCGACCAGTCGACCTCACCGGCGACGATATCGAACAGTCCGAGCACCGTGACACCGCGGGCGGCAGCAGCATCCGCGTCCACTGTCGCGAAATCACCTGCCGCGGAGCCATATCCGAGGAAGAGGCCTTTGTCGGCAGCAGCGGTCAGCGCTTGGCCGCCGATGGCCCCGCCCGTGCCGTCGAAGACGACGTGGGCTCCCCCGCCCGTGATCTCGCGGACCCGCTGCTCCCAGTCGCCGGTCGAGTAGTCGACGACAGCGGTTGCGCCGAGTCGTTCCGCGAGAGCGAGTTTGCCGCCTCCCCGCGCCGCCGCTACCACCTTGGCGCCCGCCGCTACCGACAGCTGGATGAGCAGGGTGCCGAGCCCGCCCGCCGCCGCGGTGATCAGAACCCACGAATCCTGTTGGACGGCAGCGCGATCGAATACGGCCAGCGCGGTGCGACCGTCGTGGGCGAGCGCGACGGCCTGCTGGGTGCTCAGCCCATCGGCGATCTCGATCAGCGTCTCGGCCTTGGCGAGCGACTTCTCGGCATAGCCGCCGGTCGGCACACCGCCGCCGATACCGCTGGCGGCGGTCTGGGTGACCACCCGCTTGCCGAGCCAGCCGGGATCGACCTCGGCACCCACCGCGGAGACGACACCGCCGATCGCGCCGCCGGGCACATACGGCGGGCTCAGCGGGAAGAAGTCCTGGCCCCAGCCACTGCGCAGCCGGGTGTCGAGGAACATCACGTCGGCGACTTCGACATCGACGACCACCTCGGCCGGACCCGGTTGCGGCGCAGGGAGTTCCCGCACCTCGAGCACTTCGGGACCACCGAATTCCTTGACCTGCACTGCACGCATCGCGACTCCTTCGTGGTGTTCACGGGACGCGTCCAGCATGGAACCTCGAGTGAAGTTCAGGTCAAGGGTGCTGCGGCGTGGATCACACGATCACGAGCCGCCACCGCAACCGCTGCCACCACCGCAGCTGCTGCTCGACCCACCACCACAACTGCTGCTCGACCCACCCCCGCAGCTACTGCTACTCGATGAGCCGCCACCGCAACCGCTGTTGCTGCCGCCGGCGCAGCTGCTGGTCGAACCCCCTCCGCAGCTCGATCCGTGACCATGCGGCCCCGGCGACCCGTCGAACAGCCCGAAACTGCCCGCCGACCCGGCCAGCCAGCTCTGATCCACGTACCCCTGGTGAGTGCGGGGCGGGCTGAGCTTGCGGACCAGCACCACGATGGCCGTGACCAGCACCGCGACACCGATCACCAGAAACGCGAGCACGATCAACAGCATCGAAACCATGTCTGCAGGCTATCCGCCCCGGCCGCCCCGAGCAGCACCTACGGGCGACCACGCAGGGGGCTTACAGTGAATTCGTGGCGCTTTCGTTCCTTCGACGCGGTCCGCGACCGATCGACCTCACCACGGTCGATCGCGCGGTCGCCGACCTGCACTTCCCTGACGCGATCTTCAAGACCTGCCCCTGGCAGCCACGCGACCTGGTGGAATCCGGTCTGCGCCAATGGTTGCGCTGTTGCGGCGCGGCGATGCGCGACGACCAGGTGATCGGCATGCCCTCGCACGCGGTCGACGAGGCCTGGCACGGGTTCATCCTGTGCACCCAGCTGTACGCGAAGTTCTGCACCGAGGCCTACGGCCGCTTCCTGCATCACTTCCCCGACGGCGCGGGCGACAGTGCACCCGACCACGGGTCGATGATCGAACAGCTGGGCCGCACCGTGGTGGCCTGGTCGCTGGTGGCGCGACCGGACGAAGAATGCGTGCTGTGGGACCTCGACCGGCAGGTCGGGGTCGAGAAGCCGTGGGGCGTGGACGCCCGGCACGTCGCCGCCGTGGAGGAGCAACTGCGCCGGGCGTGATCGCCTAGACCAGCTTCATCCGGCGAGCCGCGAACCGCACCGCGCCGGGCGCGATCCGGTTGATCCGGTACTGCACCCACGATTCCGGCGTCACCGGCACGATCTCACGGCCGCTGCGCACCGCCTTCACGATCTGCGCCGCGACCTTGTCGGGGGTGTAGCCGCGCCGCTCGTAGAGCTTGTCGAACTTGCGCTGGGTGGCGGCTTCCTCCTCGGCGGAGACACCCGAAATACGGGTGTTGGCAACGATGTTCGTGTGCACGATGCCGGGGCACACGGTCGACACCGCGACACCGCGATCGGCCAGTTCGGCACGCAGGCAATCGGAGAACATGAACACCGCCGACTTGCTCGTGGCATAGGCGGCCATGTCCCGCTGCGGGCTGTAGGCGGCCATGCTGGACAGGTTCACGATGTGCCCGCCGAGGCCGCGTTCGGCCATGGCGGCGCCGAAGGCACGGCAGCCGTTCACCACGCCGCCGAGGTTGATCCGCAGCACCCGGTCGAACTCCTCGGACGGGGTGTCGAGGAAGCTGCCCGCCTGGCCGACGCCGGCGTTGTTGATCAGGATGTCGGGCACGCCGTGCACGGCGATCACCTCGGCAGCGTGCTCACGCACCGCGTCCTCGTCCGACACGTCGAGCGAATAGGCGTGCGCGACACCATCTTCGGCGACGATGAGCTCGGCGGTCTCCTTGGCCGCGTTCGCGTTGACGTCGGAGATCACCACCTCGGCGCCGAGCCGGGCGAAGGCCAGCGCGGTCTCGCGGCCGATGCCGCTGCCGCCGCCGGTGATCACGACCAGCTTGTCGCCGAATTCCTTCCGGCCGCGACCGACCTCGGCGCGCGCCAGACCGCGGGGCACCTCGCCGCCGCCGAGCGCGTCGATCAGTTCGGTGGTCGCGGTGGCCAGCAGTTCCGGATGCGAGAACGGCATCCAGTGCCCGGCGGGTACGTCACGGCGCCACAGCCGCGCGGTCCACTTGTGGGAATCGTCGTAGCCGGCGGGGCGCACGGCCACGTCGCGTCCGGCGACGATCAGCTGCACCGGCACCTCGGTGCGGCGCTCGCGCGGCGACAGCATGCGCTGGGCGATATTCGCGCGGTAGATGAGCAGCCCGTCGACCATGTCACGCCGGAACGTGGGCCCGAGCACGACATTGGCGGGCGAAGTGTCGTTCATGACGGCGACGGCACGCTGCCACACCTTCTCGGTGCCGATGGCGTTGAAGGTGGCGCGCGGCAGCACCGGGGTCATGAAGAACGCGGTGTAGGCCGAGGACAGCGCCTGGGTCACCGGCTGCCAGATATTGCGCGGGGTCGGCCGGGAGAGCCGATCGCGCGTCCAGGCGGCCAGGTGATCGAGGTTCGGGCCGGACACCGAGGTGAACGAGGCGATCCGTTCGGTGGCCTGCGGCTCGCACACGGCCTCCCACACCTGCACCGAACCCCAGTCGTGGGCGAGCACGTGGACGGGACGGTCGGGGCTCACCGCGTCGATGACCGCGTAGAAGTCGCGCGAGAGTTCCTCGAGCCGGAAGTCGGCGGTGCGCTGGGTGCGGGTGGACTCGCCGTGGCCGCGGGTGTCGTAGGCAACGACGTGGAAGCGTTCGGCGAGGCGCGGAATCACCTTGTCCCACAGGTGATGGGTGTCGGGCCAGCCGTGCACGAGCACGATCGTGTCGGCCGCGGCGTCACCGTATTCGAACACGGCGAGCTCGAAATCGCCGTTGCGGACGGTGCGCCGGTTCGCGACCGGCGTGGTGTCGGCAGTCATATCGCTTCGGACTCCTTGTCCTGGAATCGAACTCACAGGTCGAGCACCAATCGCTCACCGTGCGAACGGGATACGCAGGCGAGCATCTCGCCCGCGGCGTGGTCGTCATCGGAGAGGGTGTTTTCCCGATGGTCGGGTGTGCCTGCCAGCACTCGCACCACGCAGGTGCGGCAGAAGCCCTGCCTGCACGAGTAGGGCTGGTCGGGGCGGGTGTCGAGGATGGCGTCGAGCGCACTGCGATCGGCGGGCACCTCGATTACCGCGCCGGTGGAGGCGAATTCGATCTCGAACGCGGTGCCGTCGACGATCGGCGGCGGCGAGAACCGTTCGAAATGCAGTTCCACGTCGGGCATGGCGCGCACCGCGGCGACGATCGCCGAGGTCATCGGGGTCGGGCCGCACGAGTACACGGCGGTGCCCGCGCCGACGCCGGGCAGCAGGGCCGCCGCGTCGGGCAGGCCGTGCTCGTCGTCGGTGCGCACGGTCACGTGCTCGCCGAAGCTCTCCAGCTCGGCCAGGAACGGGATGGTGTCGCGGGAGCGGCCGGTGTAGACCATCGTCCACGGCACCCCGAGCCGGTGCGCGAGCCGCGCCATCGGCAGGATCGGGGTGATCCCGATGCCGCCTGCGACGAAATGCAGCCGCTGCGCGGGCGAGCCGTGGCCCGGCACCGCGAACGGGAAGGCGTTGCGCGGGCCGCGGACGATGAACCGGCTGCCGACCGGCAGTTCGTCGTGCACCTCGAGCGAGCCGCCGCCGCCCTCGGGGATGCGGCGCACCGCGATCCGGTAGGCGTGCGCGTCGGCGGGGTCACCGCACAGCGAGTACTGGCGCAGCCGGCCCGAGGGGAGCTCCAGATCCAGGTGCGCGCCGGGCCGCCACGCGGGCAGTTCCCGGCCGTCGGGCGACTCCAGGCGCAGACTCACCACGTCCTGGTCGTGCGCGACGACCCGGCGCTCGGTGACGACCACCGGGAACCGGCGATCGTCGACGCGCGGGCGCAGATCGCGGCGATTGACCAGGCCACTCCACCGCAACCTGGCCGTCGCGATCGCGTGCAGCACCCTGGTGCCGGGATCGTGCCGGTGCTTGCCGTAGAGGTCGCCAGGCAGTGCCTGGGGTATGTCGCGCACGGTCACGAAGCGGCCGCCCGCGCGGCAGGCGACTGCGCGAGATAGGCGACGGCCTGCGCGGTCGACCCGACATTCTCCGGGCTGTAGCCGGGCTGGAAGGTCGACAGCGCGCTGATCAGCAGCGACGGGATGCCGGGGAGCGCACCGCGCCACATCGCGGCCAGGACCGCGGCGATGACCCGCAGATAGCCGTGATCGGGCAGCTTCGGATCCTGCTGCACCAGGAACTTCGCGCCACGCACCACCAGGGCGATGAAGATCGGGAACACCAGCACCATCGAGGCGCAGCGGCGCACGTAGCCGACGCCGAAGTACTCGGCGACATCGTGGGCGACGTTGCGGTGCTCGACTTCCTCCGCCCCGTGCCAGCGGAACAGGTCGGCCATGCGCGGGTCGGCGCCGAACTTCTCCAGGTCGGCGTTGATCACCCAGTCGCCGAGCCAGGCGAAGAAGTGCTCGAGGCAGGCGATGAACGCGAGCCGTTCGACCAGCATCTGCCGTCCGGCGCGGTCGTCGCCGCCGCGGGGGCCCAGCGTCTTGCGGAACAGAAATTCCATCTGCCGCACATAGGGGCCCGCGTCGACGCCGTTGGCGGTGAGCACGTCGTTCAGGACCTTCTCGTGAGTCTCCGCGTGCATCGATTCCTGCCCGATGAAACCGAGCATGTCCTCGCGCAGCTTCTCGTCCTTCACGTAGGCCAGTGCCTCGCGATAGGTCACGATGAACATGCGCTCACCCTCGGGCAGCAGCATGTTCAGCGCGCTGATCAGGTGTGACGCGTACGGTTCGGCCGACATCCACTGCAGGTCGACGCCCGCCCAGTCGAATGTCACATTGCGAGCGTGCAGAGCGACCTTGCCGGGATCTACCTCCGGTCGCCGTGCTGCCCGGCGAAGTAGCTTCATCGGTACTCCTCGTCCTACCGCGCGTTACTCCTTCGAGTGCCGGGCGCGACGGTGCGCCGGTCGTGCGGTAGGGACAATGATACATGTACGTAGTAATTGAGGTAACACCTAATTTCGTGGCGTTTTGCCGATATCAGGCCACGAGAAGCGCCGCGCAGACGACGTCCGGCGACGGATCCGGTGCAGCGAAACACCCGGATCCCAGGTCCCGTCGCGTCCGCGTGTCAGCGGGTAGCAAGCGAAGCCGATGACGGCGGCGCTCGCGTGCCCGATATCGGTGAAGGTCCGGCTCAGCAGGATCGGCGGAATCACCACCGCGAACACACCGAGGACGTACCACCAGCGCCACGGCCGCACCAGCCGATAGGCCAGCACGGCGGCGACGCCGGCCAGCGCGTAGCTGACGCCGACGTCGAGGGTATACATCGCCCGGTGCGGCGCGTCGTCGTTGCGGATCGCCCACAGCAGCACACCCTCGCTGAGATAGGTGGCGCCCACGTGCGCGAGCACGGCCACCACCAGCCACCGCCACGTGCCGAGCCACCGCTCGGCATTGGCGTGAAAGATCGTGAACAGCACCGCGTAACCGAACCAGCCGCCGCCGTCGGTCCAGAACGCGCTGCCGATCAGCACCCGGAGGGGGTCCTCGCCGAGGTGGTACAGGTTGGTCGACCGATGCCCGAGCCAGGCCCTGGCCTCCTCGGGTGTGAGCCGGTGGATGATGACGGTCGTCACCGCCAGCGCGGCCAGCCACAGATACGTGCCAGGCGCGCTGCGCAGCCACCGCCAGATCCCGGCCGCCACCGCGCCTGCTCGTGCCCGCCCGCTGCCCGATGCGCTCACCTTCGCCAGTGTGCCGGACTCCGCTGCTGTTTCCGCGTACGAAGCCCGGGTAGTCGGCAAACAGAAACCCCGATCGAGACGCGGAGGTGTAGCTATGCCGCAGCAAGCATGGAGTAACAAGCGCGAACGGCAGTACAAGCACATCAAGGATTCGCAGAAGGAGCGCGGCGTCGGCGAGGACAGGGCCGAGGAGATCGCGGCGCGCACGGTCAACAAGTCGCGGGCGCAATCCGGTGAGGCCGAGCGGTCGAGCAAGCTCTCCCGCACCGATACCTCGCCGCAGCGTCGTGGCGGCCAGCGAGCCCATCGCAAGGGTCCGCGCGGTCTGACCCGTGACCAGCTCTACGAGGAAGCGCGCCGCCGCAATATCGACGGTCGCTCGAAAATGAACAAGCAGGAACTGGCCCACGCCCTCGGTCGCGACTGACGACCTGCGAAAGGTTCGCCATGCAGATCGGATTCAAACTGGCCGCCGAGGCGTTCGGCCCGAACGAGCTGGTGCGCCAAGCGGTTCGGGCCGAGGCCGCCGGCTTCGACTTCGTCGAGATGAGCGACCATTTCCACCCGTGGCTCGACAACCAGGGCCATTCACCCTTCGTCTGGACGGTGCTCGGCACCATGGCGGCCCGCACCGAGCGGATCGGCCTGGCCACCGGCGTGACCTGCCCGATCATCCGCTACCACCCCGCGATCGTCGCGCAGGCCGCCGCGACCACGGCGCTGGTCTCGGACGGGCGATTCACCCTGGGTATCGGTTCCGGCGAACGCCTCAACGAGCACATCGTCGGCCGGGAGTTCCCGCCGATCCTGGTGCGGCAGCGGATGTTACGGGAGGCGCTCGAGATCATCCGGCTGCTCTGGCAGGGCGGGTATCGCAGCTACGACGGCCGGTATCTGTCGCTGTCGGACGCGCGGGTGTTCGACCTGCCCGACACCCTGCCCGAGATCGCCGTGGCGGCGGGTGGTCCCGACGCCGCGGCCATCGCCGCCGAACTCGGTGACGGCCTGTTCGCCACCGAGCCGAAAGCCGATCTCGTGCAGGCATATCGGCGGGCAGGCGGCTCGGGACCGCGGTACGCGGAAGTCGGCGTCGCCTTCGCCGAGAACGAACGCGACGCCGCCGCGGCCGCGCTGTCGACCAACCGCTGGTCGGTCGGCGGCTGGAAGGTGCTCAGCGAGCTGCCCAACCCGGCGAACTTCGCCGCGGCGACGACCACCGTCCGCGAGGACGACATGCTCGAATCCTTCGTCTGCGGCAGCGATCCCAAGCGTTACGTCGAGGCGGTGCGGGAGTACACCGACGCGGGCTTCGACCGTGTGGTCCTGATGAACGCGGGCCCGGACATGGACGCGTTCCTCGATTTCTATGCGGGCGAACTCGATTCGCTGCTGCGCGCGACCGGCTGACATCGGCGAAAGGCAGGTGAGCACGGTGATCCGTGTCGGCACCTCCGGCTGGCAGTACCGCGACTGGCGTGGCGTGCTGTATCCGGACGGTCTGCCGATGCGGCGCTGGCTCGAGCACTACGCCGACGCGTTCGCCACGGTCGAATCCAACAACGCGTTCTACCGGCTGCCGAGCCGGGAGACCTTCGCCGCGTGGCGGGAGCGGACACCGGCGGACTTCCTGGTCGCGGTGAAGGCAAGCCGGTTCCTCACCCACATCAAGCGCCTGCGCGAACCCGAGGAACCGGTGCAGCGCCTGCTCGACCGGGCCGAAGGCCTCGGTAAGCAACTCGGCCCGATCCTGCTGCAACTACCGCCGACCCTGCGCGCGGATGTCACGCTGCTCGACGACTGCCTGCGCTGCTTCCCCGCGTCGGTGCGGGTCGCGGTGGAACCCCGGCACGAATCGTGGTGGACCGATGACATCCGCGCGGTGCTGGAAGCCAGGCGCGCCGCACTGGCCTGGGCCGATCGCGACTCCCGCCCGATCACCCCGCTCTGGCGCACCGCCGACTGGGCCTACCTGCGCCTGCACGCGGGCCGCGCGCACCCGGCGCCGCACTACGGCCGCCACGCGCTGGACAGCTGGGTGCACCGGCTGCTCGACGCCTGGCCCGACACCGCCGACATCCATGTCTACTTCAACAACGATCCCGGTGGCGCGGCCGTGCGCGACGCGATCACCTTCGCCCACCTCGCGGACGGGGCAGGCGCGCGCGTCACCCGCGTGCCCGGGTCCGCACAGGCCCCGGGCACGGCGGACATCGGGATCACCAGCCCGGATCGACGTCCATCGGCACGTTGATCCAGCTCGGGCGGGCCGGGTCCAGCTCGAGGTGCTGGGTCCGCAGGCCGCTCTCGTTCAGCAACGGCCGCAGCGGGATTCCGCTGGGGAAGTTGCTCGCGAACACGTCGACGCGCAGACGATGACCCGGCAGCAGGACGCCGTCGGTGGCGCGGATGCCGATGTCGATCGTGGTCGGTTCGCCCGGCACGACCGGCTGGCGGGTAGCCAGGGTGAGAATCGGGTACGGGTCGGTGTAGTCGCCGTTGGGTGAGCGCGTCGACTTGCCGTCGTCGACCGCGCGCAGCGAGGCCACCAGCTGACCCTGCGACCACACCGTCGAACGACCGTCGGGCGCGACGTCGTTCACCGTCACCGTCCAGTAGCCGTCGGTCGCGTCGAGCACCGTGTTCAGGTGTGCCGCGATCGAGCCCGAGATGCGGGTCGGCTGGGTCACCGGCGCGGTGGTGAACGTCAGCGCCGCGCCTTCACTGATCCTGGCGTCCTTGGCACAGACGTCGGGCAGCGGAATCAGACCGGCCGTGCCCTGCGCGGCATCGCGCGAGCAGATGGTGGTCAAGCTCGGGTCGACCGAAACCCGCTGGGCGGCACCGGGTGCGGAAACCAGGCTGCCGTCGTGCCTGCTGCCGGGCGCGGTCCCCGAGGACGCGCCGTCGAGGTACAGCCGCCGGTGCTGCATGCCCGGCCGCGGGAACGCGACGTCGGTGGTCCACTGCTCGCTGCCCTGCTGCCACAGGGTGACCGGCTCGTAGCGATCGATGCCGTTGTCGATGCCCTTGAGCCACTTGTCGAACCAGGCGCGCTGCAGCGATTCCAGCGGCGCGGGCGCACCGGCCTGACCAAGCCCCGAGCTCACGGTCACGTGGTAGACGTTGCCCATGACGAGCTTCTTCTGCTCGGCGGGCACATCGACGGCGTTGTAGATGCGCGGGGTCGAGTAGGTGAAGATGTCGTGCCAGCCGCCGTAGAGGAAGGTCGGCACCCGCACCTGTTCCGGCGCACCGACCCAGGCCGTCCGCAGCGGGCTCTGATCGTCGAGGATCGCGGCCATCTCCGGCGGGATCTGGTCCACGCTCGGGGTGGTCAGCGCGGCGATGAGCACATTGAAGAAGGTGAACGGGTCACGCACCCGGTCGGCCAGCCAGGTCCAGTCGAACTTGCCGGTCAGGATCGAGACCAGGTCCGGCAGCAGTTTGGAGCCGTCGACGGCGAGCAGCCAGGCCGGGATGAAGCCGATGCCGAGCGCGCCACCGGGGGCGGCGACATCACGGATCAGGTCGCTGCCAGGCACGATCGGGAAGATCGCCTTGAGCGCCTCGGGTTGACGCTGCGCGGTGTGCAGCTGGTTGATCCCCGAGTAGGAGATGCCGCTCATCCCGATCTTGCCGTCGGACCAGCGCTGCTTGGCGGCCCAGTCGACGACCTCGACGCCGTCGAGCTGTTCGCGTTCGCCGAACACCTGCCAGGTGCCCTGCGAGAAACCGGTGCCGCGCACGTCGACGACGACCTGGGTGTAGCCGCCGCGGATCAGGTTCCGGTCGACACCGAAGGTACGCGCGGCGCCGCCGGGCAGCGCCTTCATCATGTCGCTGAGGCTGCTGAAGCCGAACGGCGTGAAGTCGAGGTTCTGCAGCACCGGCATCAGCAGGTCGGACAGGCCGGGCACCGCGAGCGTCGAGTCGGCGATATTGGACACGAGCTTCGTGTACGGCGTCATGTTGACGATCGTCGGCGTCGGCTCGGCGATCGACTGACCGTCGGCGCCCGCCGGGTGATAGACGTTGGCTTTCAATACCGTTCCGTCACTCATGGTGATCGGCACGTCCCATTCGATGAAGACGTTCGGGTATTGCTGCGGCCCGTTGTGGGTGGCGACGAATTGCGCGTCCAGCCCGTCGGTGGCAGGCAACGCCTGGCCCACCGGCGCCGACGCGACCGCCCCCGCGACCACGACGACAGATGCGACCAGCGCGGCCAGTCGCCCTCGATGTTTGATCATGCTTCGGTCTCAGCCCTCCACCATCGGGAACCACGACGTTCCCGTACCGGAAAGTAACGTAGCCTGCGTCACGTTCGATCGCAAGAACATGTTCCCGGCCCTCCTTCTGTACCGACCAGCCGCCGCGCCGACCCGATCGGGCCACCTGACAGAATCGACGATGTGAACGCGCCCGAACTCGATGCCGACGGACGCAGATATCGCGGCGCCGCTCCCGGGCAGCGTCAGCAGGAGCGCCGCGCCCGGCTGATCGACGCGGCGACCGAGGCGTTCGGCACCGACGGCTACCGCAACACCACGGTCACCACCATCTGCGCCGCCGCGGGCGTCGGCAAGCGGTACTTCTACGAATCCTTCACCGACAGCGAGGATTTGCTGCTCGAGGTGTATCGCGAGGTCGCCGCGCGGATGCTCGAGGCGATCCATGTCGGCATCGGCGACGTCGAGGCCGAGATCGCCACCAGGGTGCGTAGCGCGCTGTCGGCGTACTTCCAGCTCATCCTCGACGACCCGCGAGTGCCGAGGATCGCCTTCTTCGAGATCCTCGGCGTGAGCCCGACCGTCGACCGCGCCTATCACGATGTGCTCGACGCCCTGATCGACATCTGCATGGCCCTGCTGACGCCGTATGTGGACCTGGACAACCATCCCGCCGTGAGCGTGCGGATGGTGATCCTCGGGCTGGTCGGCGCGATCCTGATCATCGCCCAGAAATGGGTGCTCGACGACTACCGCCAGCCGCTGGAGGATGTCGTCGACAGCGGGTTCCTCGTGGTGACCGCCGTGCTCGAACGGATCGGCTCGGTCACCGAATAGCGCTGCGCTAGATCACTTTTCGCGCTTCGATGCCGTCGAGCAGGGCGGCGAGACCGAAGCGGAAGCTGCTGTCGGGCGCGGCGTTGTAGCCGGTGCCTGCGGCACGCTCCATCCGGGCGCGCAGCCGGGGGAACGTGCCCGCGATCTCGCCCGCCTCGGTCATCGCCTGCGCCAGTTGCGCTTCCGGATCGGCGCCGCCCTTGCTCAGCCGCCTGCGCAAGGAGACGTTGGCGGCGGGGCCGGTCGCGTTGCCGAGGACGAACAGGAAGATCGCGGCGACGGCGCGGTCGGCATCGTCGTCGTCGAATCCGGCCGCCTCGAAGATCGCCAGCGCGTTCTCGTCGTGCCGGGATTTGTTGGGGCCGTAGAGCAGATGGCTCGCCTGCGCCTGCACGAGCCAGGGGTGCCTGGCCAGCGCCTCGTACATGCCGGTGGCCATCGTCTCGGCGGCCGCGCGCCAGTCGGCGGCATCCGGGTCGGGCAGGTCGATCTCGCCCCACACCTCGTCGACGGCCAGGCGCACGAGGTTGTCCTTGTTCTTCACGTGCCAGTACATGGCGGTCGCGGCGGAGTCCAGGCGCTGGCCGAGGCTGCGCATGTTCAGGCCGTCGAGGCCCTCCTCGTCGAGCAGTTCGATCGCAGAGCCGACGATCTGTTCCCTTGTCAAGGTGTCGCGTGCCATGCCGCCACGATAGGCGCGCGCGACCGACTTTCACAAAGTTCAAGAAGGCGCTTTCACTTAGTTCAAGTCTGACGCTATGGTTCTTTTACTTAGTTCAAGCCGGATCGGAGCAACCCCATGAACACCCTCGTCGCCGCCATCGAGATCGCCATCGCCGCCGCCTTCGTGAGCATGCCGATCGTTCGCCACCGCTACGGCAAGGCCGCCATGGCGACCGCGCAGGCCGAGCTGTCGCGCCAGGGTGTGCGGACAACGGCGCTGCACGAGCACGGCATGCGGTTCGACGCCAGCGGACACGAGAGCGCGGCCCCGCTGAGCATCGCCGCGATCATGCTCACCGCGGCCGGGCTGAACCTGGCCGGCCTCGACATCGCCCGCCCGGTGACCTGGGTGGTGCTGACCCTGGTTTTCCTCGGCAACTGCGTGATCGTCTACAGCAACCACACCGCGGTGCGGTCGGTGACGGCCGCCTTCGCCCGCACCGGCGATCCCGAATTGGCGCGCATCGACGTCCCCGCCCTGCTCGAGCGCGCCGAAGCCGGGTTCCCGGCGTGGACCTGGACCCTCCAGACGGCCCGCAACACCATGGTTTTCGGTGGCGCCGCCATCGGGCTGGCGCTGTCGATCCTCGGCTGAGGCCCCTTCCCCGAAGCCCCGGTTCCGGCCGGGGTTTCGCCATGCGCGGCGTAGGTCAGCCGATCCCGGCGGTGAACTCGGCGAACCGCTCGGCGATGCGGTCGGGGTATTCGCCGTTGATGGCGTGGGAAGCGTCCGGCCACACCTCGACCTGGGCGCCGGGGATCAGCTGGGCGGTGGCGGCGGCCTCGGTCGCGTCGTGCACGATGCTGCGACCGGCGAACACGGCGAGTACGGGTACGGCGAGCGCGCGCAGTTCTTCCTCGGTCGGGCGTGGCAGCAGCGGCTGAGCGTCGCGGTAGTCCTTCATTCCGGAGGCGATCAGCCTGCCCTCGGGGACCGTGTCGTCGACGGGGGCACCGCCGGAGATCCAGCTCAGCAGCCGATTGCGCAGGCGCGCGGGCATCGCGGGGATGGCGCTGCCCAGCGAGACGATGATCATCTTCCAGCTCAACCGGGCGAAGGTGTTCGCCGGATCGAGCAGGGTGATCGAGGCGACGCAGCCGGGGCGGTGCATGGCGGTCTGCATCGCCAGGTTCGCGCCGATGCTCACGCCGAGCAGATGGGCGCGGGGAACACCAAGTCCGGCAATGGTTTCGGAGACCCAGGTGGCCTGATCGAGTCCGTCGATCAGCTCCCTGGTCTGACCGCTCGCGCCCGGCTCGCCGACGCTGTCCACCGACCAGACGGTGTGCCGCGCCCGCAAGCCGGGCAGGTTGACTGCCCACATCGGGGTCGATGCCTGCCTGCCGGACAGCAGGACCACCGGCGTGCCACCGCTGGGACCGAACCGGTAGGCGCGCACCTGCCCGAACGAAGTAGGCACCGCCGCCATCGCGTCGGGCTTCGGTAGTTCGGCCATGCCTGCGCGGTAGGCGGCGGCGAACCGGTGGAAGCTCGCCTGGTCGGTGAAGTACCCGACCTTGTCCGCGGGTCGACCGATCGTGGGATCCAGGAAGAACTCGTCCTCGGCCATGCCGCCGAGGGTAGTCCGCGCACCTGGGCGACTGCGGCAGGCGGGCCGATCAGCGCAGCAAGGCGACGATCGCATCCTGGTCGAGGCGTTCGGCATTCTGGAGTGCGGTGCGACCGTCCGCGTCACGGATCTGCGGGTCGGCGCCCGCCGCGAGCAGCGCGGTGACGGTCTCCTGGTAGCGCTGCGAGCCGTCGCCGTAGACGATCGCTTCCTGCAGTGCGGTCCACCGCGGCTTGTTGACGTGGTTGACGTCGACGCCGGCGGCGATCAGCAGGCGCACGGTGCTCACGTGCCCGTGCTCACTCGCCGGGATGAGCGCGGTGCCGCCGTACCGGTTGACGCTGCGCAGGTCGGCGCCGTGCCGCAGGGTCGGCTCGAGGATCTCGTCGAAGCCCTCCGCGCCCGCGTACAGGTAGGCGGAGTCCCGCAGGTCGTCCTTGGCGTTCACATCGGCGCCCGCCTCGATCAACACCACCGCCGCCTCGCTCGCCCGGTTCTTGGTCGCCGCGACCAGCGGGGTGCGGCCCTTGTCGCCGCGGGTCTCCATGTCGGCGCCGCGGGCGATCAGGTCACGCACCCGGCCCGCGTCGTTGCCCGCGGCGGCGGCGAACAGTTCGTCGTCGAGACTATGGTCGACCTGCCGGGTGGTCTGCGGTGCCTGCGCGGATACCTCGGTGGTCACCGTGGTCTCGGCGGCCTGCGGCACGTCCGGGTCGGCGGAACAGGCGCCGATACCCACCGCGAGCACCGCGAGCGCGAGCACGCTCACGCGGGTGCCACGGACTGTGGGGCGAGCCGGATTCATAGGTTTCTCCTCTGGTCAGGTCCCTTCCACCGTGCCCACCGGACCCCATCGCGTCCAGGACGCAGTGCCGATCGCCCCGATCGACACCGTCTATGGCGAGCTGGTTGATCTACCCGGCTCCGGGTAGCCCTGAGACATGACAACTCACGAGGATCAGCAACTCGACGAGGTCATCGAACGACTGACCATCCGTTACCCCACGATCGCCCCGGCCGAGATCGCCGACATCGCCCGGCAAACCTACGACCACTTCGCGAAGGTGCACGTCCGCGACTTCGTTCCGCTGCTCGTCGAGCATCGTGTGCGGGAAGAGCTGGGCACGCCGACCGGGAAGATCCCACACATCCCGGACTGATCGGGCCGCGGCACCGCTAGCGTTGGCGTAGCACACGCCGACACTGAGGAGTTCCGCATGCCCGAGACCGTCCGTGGAGTCATCGCCCGCGCGCAGGACGCCCCGGTCGAAACGGTCGACATCGTGATCCCCGATCCGGGTCAGCACGATGTGATCGTCCGTGTGCAGGCCTGCGGGGTCTGCCACACCGACCTGCACTACCGCGAGGGCGGGATCAACGACGAGTTCCCGTTCCTGCTCGGTCACGAGGCCGCCGGTGTCGTCGAGACCGTCGGCGCCGCGGTCACCCATGTCGCCGAAGGCGATGTGGTGGTGCTGAACTGGCGCGCGGTCTGCGGCGAATGCCGGGCGTGTCGGCGTGGCCGCCCCTGGTACTGCTTCGACACCCACAACGCGAGCGCCCCCATGACGCTCACCGACGGCACCCCGCTGACCCCCGCGCTCGGCATCGGCGCGTTCGCGGACAAGACCCTCGTGCACGAAAAGCAGTGCACGAAAGTCGATCCCGAGACCGACCCGGCGGTGGCGGGCCTGCTCGGCTGCGGCGTGATGGCAGGTATCGGCGCCGCTGTGAACACCGGCGCGGTCTCGCGCGGCGACAGCGTCGCGGTGATCGGCTGCGGCGGTGTCGGTGACGCCGCGGTCGCGGGCGCCCGCCTCGCCGGGGCGGGCACGATCATCGCGATCGACCGCGACCCGCGAAAGCTGGAGTGGGCGAAGGATTTCGGCGCGACGCACACCATCGACGCGAGCACCGGAGACGTGGTCGAGCAGATCAAGGAGCTCACCGGCGGTTTCGGCGCCGATGTCGTGATCGACGCGGTCGGCAGGCCGGAGACCTGGCAGCAGGCGTTCTACGGTCGCGATCTCGCCGGCACCGTGGTGCTCGTCGGCGTCCCGACACCGGACATGAAGCTCGAGATGCCGCTGATCGACCTGTTCTCGCACGGCGGCTCCCTGAAGTCGTCCTGGTACGGCGACTGCCTGCCCGAACGCGACTTCCCGATGCTCATCGATCTGTATCGCCAGGGCAGGCTGCCGCTGGACCGCTTCGTCACCGAGCGCATCGGCCTCGACGAGGTCGAGCAGGCGTTCACCGCCATGGGCGAGGGCCGGGTGCTGCGTTCGGTGGTGGTGTGGTGAGCGCCCGCATCGAGAAGGTCGTCACCTCAGGCGTTTTCGCGCTCGACGGCGGGACCTGGGAGGTCGACAACAATGTGTGGCTGATCGGCGACGACGACGAGGTACTGATCGTCGACGCCGCCCATGATGCCGACGCCATCGCCGCCGCGGTCGGCTCCCGGCACGTCACCGCGATCCTGTGCACGCACGGCCACAACGACCACGTGACCGTCGCGCCCGAACTCGCCGAACGCCTCGACGCCCCCGTCCTGCTCCACCCCGGCGACGAGCCGCTGTGGCGGATGACCCACCCCGACGCGGGCTACCGCTCGCTGGCCGACACCACCCGGATCACAGTGGCGGGCACCGACATCGACCTCCTGCACACTCCCGGCCACTCCCCCGGCTCGGTCTCGCTGCACCTTCCCGAACTAGCGGCACTGTTCACCGGCGACACCCTGTTCGCGGGCGGACCGGGCGCCACGGGCCGCTCGTTCTCCGATTTCGGCACGATCATCGATTCGATCCGCGACCGATTGTTCGCGCTGCCCGAGGAGACCACCGTCCACACCGGCCACGGCGACACGACCACCATCGGCACCGAGAAACCCGCCCTCGCCGACTGGATCGCCCGCGGCCACTGAGGCCACAATCTGGACGATCGATCACCAGGCTCTGGTGGCAGCAACGCCCGAGAAGGAAAATCCACCAGAGCCTGGTGATCTTGTTCGTGGGTCAGGAGTCGCGGGTCTGGGTGGCCGATCGGCCGATACCCGGCACGAATCTGCCTGTCGTGGCGCAGTAGTCCCGATAGCCTGCGCCGTGGACCCTGGTCAGGTACGGCTCCTCGACCACCCGGACCTGCAGTTCGATCGTCAGGAGAAGAAGCAGGAATGCCGCCAGCGCGACGACGTTCGGGATGATCAACGCGATCCCGGCGCCGAAGACGAGCATGGCGGTGAAGATCGGGTTGCGCACCAGGCCGAACACGCCGGTGCGCACCAATGTCGTTGTCTCACTGGCATCGACACCGATGCGCCAGGATTCGCCCATCTCGTTCTGCGCGTAGAGGGTCGCGGCGATTCCCGCTATCGCCAGGACGAAGCCGGTGGCCTGGATCGGCGCGGCGGTGAGCGCGTCGATCGGGCCGAGTACGCCGCCGAGTTGCAGAGCCACCGCGGCGAGCCCGACGATGATCGCCACGATGAAGCCGACACCGGCCGTCCATTCCAGCGATCCGGGACGTCCGCTGATGCCGCGGAACCCGGTGGAGCCGGTCGCTCGATATTGCCGCCAACTGCGCCAACCGAATCCGAGCGCACCGAAAATCACATACAGGACCAGTGCCGAGACAGCCATGGCCGGTTCCTTTCCTCAGTCGTCGCGGTCGCGCAACAGGTATCGCCCCGCCACGCGTCGCGACCTTCCTTGACCGCGATGACCGCGATCACCAGGGCGGCGATCGGGTCGGCCAACGACCAGCCGAACAGGGCATTGAGCAGCAACCCGGCCAGCAGGACCGCGGACAGGTAGGTGCACAGCAGGGTCTGCTTGGAGTCGGCGACCGCCGAGGCCGAACCGAGTTCGCGACCCGCGCGGCGCTGCGCCGCCGACAGGACCGGCATGATCACCAGACTCGCCGCCGCCAAACCGATTCCGACCGGCGAATGCCGCGCTTCCCCCACCCCGAACAGCGCGCGCACCGCGTCGACGGTGACGTAGGCGGCCAGCGCGAAGAACGAGAACGCGATGATCCGCAGGGCGACCTTCTCCCTGGCTTCCGGGTCGCGCCCGGCGAACTGCCACGCCACCGCCGCCGCGGAGGACACCTCGATCACCGAGTCGAGCCCGAAGCCGATCAATGCCGACGAGGACACCCGGGTGCCCTCGGTCAGCGCGATGATCGCCTCGATCACGTTGTAGCTGATCGTCGCGGCCACCAGCCAGCGGATCCGGGTGGCGAGCACCGCGCGGCGATCCGGAACCACCAGCGGCGCACCGATTTCCGGCATCAGCAGCACTGCTCTGTCGCAGCCGCCGGACAGCAGGCCGGATCGACTTCCAGTACCAGGCCGATGAGGTCGTCGAGTGCCCGGCCGATCCGTGGATCGGCCAGCTCGTAGCGGCTACGCCGGCCTTCCGCGACGGCGACAACCAGCCCACAGCCGCGCAGACAGGCCAGGTGGTTGGACAGGATCTGTCGCGACACCCCGATCTTGTCCGCCAGCTCCGACGGGTACCCGGGCGCGGCGCGCAGGCTCAGCAGGATCTGCGTCCGGGTCGAGTCCGACAGCGCATACCCGAAGCGGGACAGTGCGTCGCCGTGCATCACGGTGTCCATGGTTCCTACTGTACAGCGATTTCTGTATTCAGAAAACCCTGTATGAATACCGCCTAGCGCTCAGCGCCGGAAGAAGCGGCCACGGGCACCCGCCCCTCGTCCGAGCGCCCCATCCAGACGACGAGGGCGATGATCAGGGCGAAGGCAGCCAGCGCGGTTCCGGTGCGCAGGAAGTGGAACGCATCCCAGCGGGCGAGAATCGTGGCGTAGTCCGCCGGAGCTCCCACGACCGCCCACTCGTTGATCCGGTGGTTGATCGGCACATTGCCCAGTCGCGTGATGAGGAACGAGGCGACCACCAGCGCCGTGGCCGCCGCGGCGACGACTCGGTGCCGACCTGTCGAGAACACAGCGGCGGCCAGGCAACTCAGCGCGGCGGCGGCCATCGTGGCCTGCATGCTGATGCTGTTGTTCCGCATGAGTTCGGTGTGGAAATCGAGGCGCATCTGCAGCGGCACCCGGTCGAAGGTGGGGACGAGGTTGGCGGCGCCGTAGCCGAAGGCTCCGGCGAGCAGTCCGGTGGTGAGCAGGGCGAGCGAGCGGATACTTCGGACGAGCACTGGAATCTCCTCGGGCGATCAGGCGGCGGGAACGGTGCGGGTGAGCTGGTCGGCGCGGCGGAGTTTGCCGTCCGGCGTGAATTCACCGAACAGGAAGACCTCCGTGGTGACGGTTCCCGTCGCGCGCATCGTGGCGTGGATGGTCATCCGCACGGCCATCCGATCGCCGTCCGCGATCACCTCCGCGACCTCGAACCGGTAGTCGCGCAGGTTCTTTCGCACGGGACGGAGGTGGGCGACCAGCCGGTCCCGATCCAGCCTGATCCCGTCGGCGACCTGCACGATGTCGGGCGTGTGAAAACGGTCGACGACCTCGGCCGGATCGGCGTCACCGTCCAGCGCGGCGGCGGTGTACTCGGTGAAGAAATCGGCGATGAACTGCTCGGGCGAGCGGGGCGGTGCGGGGTCCATGACACTCCAGCCGTAGAATTCTTACAGTGCTGTAAAGGTTAGGCATAGCCACACAACTTTGACAAGGGTGTAAGATTTTGACCGGATCCGGGGAACCGAAACGACGCGCGGACGCCACCCGCAGCAGGGCGGCCGTGCTCGACGCCGCCACCCGGCTGCTCGCCACCCAGCCGGACGCCGGGATGGCCGCCATCGCCGCGGAGGCAGGCGTGACCAGGCAAACCGTGTACGCGCACTTCGCTTCTCGGGACGACCTGATCAACGCCGTCGTCGATCGCACGACCGGTCAGGCCGCCGAAGCCATGCGGGCGGCCGACCTCGACAGCGGCCCGGCCACCGATGCGCTGGTGCGGATGCTCGATGTGGGCTGGCGGTTCTTCCGGGTCTCCCCGCTCGCCCACCATGTCGGCGCGTTCGCGCGCCAACGCGACGAGGATCGTCAGTTCCCCATCAACGAGCGGCTGCTCCGGCTCGTCACCAGAGGCCAGCGTGCGGGCGAGTTCGACGGGGAGGTGTCACCGCAGTGGCTCGTCACCGCGATCGTCGCGGTCAGCCATGCCGCGGGCGACGAGGTCAGGGCGGGCCGGATGACACAGCCGCAGGCGCAGGCGGTGCTGCGCGACAGCGTCCTGCGACTGGTCGGCGGGAGCGTTCCGTCAGACGATCAGACCGCCACCGGCAGGTCGACCGGATCGCCCGCTTCCGTAGCGGCGCCGCGCACCACCGCGGCCAGCAGGCCGAACAGGACGAACTGATCGCGCGGCAACAGCAGTGCCTCCGGCGCCCAGTTGTGCACGAACCCGACGGCCAGCCCGGACGCGGGATCGGCCCAGCCGCCGGAACCGACGAAGCCGATGTGCCCGAACGCATTTCGCGCGCCCGTCACCGGCATGGAGTGATAACCAAGCCGCCAGCCCATCGGCAGGCACAGGTTGCGGTCGGGCAGCACCGATTGCAGACGCGCCATGGCGCGCACCCTGTTCCGCGAGAACAGCGGCGACTCGGTCGCGATCGCGCTGTAGACGCCGGCGAGGGCGCGCGCGGTGAAAACACCGTTCGCCCCGGGCAATTCGCCACGCAGGATGGCGGGATCCGCGCCGTGGGCCAGCCGGTCGATACCCTGGGTGTAGATCGACCGGAGGAATCCCGCACCGGGCACCAAGGTGCGCGAGGCGAGCCGGATCACCATGTCGGCCTGGGGAATTCCGAGCGGAGTGGTCGACCCGTGCGTCACCGCGACGGTGGTGCGCGCGCCGGGCCCTGGCGCCCCGAGGTGCAGCCCGTCCACGCCGAGTGGTTCGGCCAGTTCCGTGCGGTACAGCTCGCCCATGCTCTTGCCGGTCACCGCCCTGGCGATCCCCGCGATGATGGTTCCGTACGAAATCGCGTGGTAGGCGGGGAAACCGCGGAATCGGTCCGGCGCCGCGGCGGCGAGACGTTCCTCGATCAGCTCATGGTCGGCGAGTTCGTCGGCGGTACGGGCGAAGACACCGATCCGCGACAGCCCCGCCCGATGGCTCATCGCCTCCGCGACGGTGATGCTCGCCTTGCCGTTCGCGCGGAACTCCGGCCAGTACTCCGCGACCGGCGCCCGATAGTCCACCAGCCCGCGCTCGGCCAGCACATGCAGCACCGTGGAGGTGACACCCTTGGAGGTCGAATACGACAACGCCGCCGTGTTCTCCTGCCATGGCACCGCCCCGGCGGCATCCGCGTGCCCGGCCCACACGTCGACAACCCGCCGCCCGTGCTGGTACACGGCCAGCGCGCCCCCGCCTCGCCCACCGTCGAACAACCGCCCGAACCGGTCGATGGCTTCCTGGAACTGGGGTGCGGCGCTCCCCCGGAGGGAAGTGCCCGACGGACCAGGACCGGACGATGCTCCACGCATAAAGAACCTCACATGTCACCATTGACAAACCGCGGCTGCCCGAAAACAGCCGGAGGGTTTACGTTACCGGAGATCAATAGGCATTTCGAGCCCACGACAGTCCCTCGATACCCGTCGGGCCGAATTCATCTCGAACGAAGAAATACATCCGGTGAATTCGTCTCCGAAGACGAACGATCAGCCGATCGGGGTGGGCAGGAGGCCGGCGGCGATGAATCCTTCCACGTAGCGCAGCAGCACGGCGTCGTCGATGCGGGGACACTGCACCCCCAGCTCGGCGAGGACGGCCCTGGTTCCGGTGTCGTCGACGAGCAGGGCATCGCCGCCACCGTTGAGATAGTTCTCGGCGATCAGCGCCGCGCGCATCAGGTCGGGGTGCCGCGACAGCTGACCGGTCAGCTGGTCGGCGGCGGTCTCGACTGTCACCGTCTCGATCGGAAACCCACTGCGGCGCAGGGTGTTCAGAATGTCGCCGACGCCCGTCGGCGCACTGTTGACGAGGTGATAGATCTCCCCTCGGGGCTGCCGGTAGGTCGCCAGCGCGACCAGGGCGCGGGCGACGTAGTCCACCGGGGCCAACGTGACGTCGGCATTCTCGATATCGGGTGCGACACCCAGATGCGCCGCCGACCGGATCAGCGTCCAGAAGGCGTCGTCGGTGCTGATCGCGCCGCTGCCGATCGCCCCGGCGACCAGGCCGGGGCGGTGCACGGCAACCGGCAGCCCACGTTCGGCTGCCGCCACGACGAGCTGTTCGGCCACCCACTTGGTGGCCAGGTACCCGTTGCGCGGAACCTGGTCAACGGTGATCGCCGTGTCCTCGGCGACGACACCGATGTGTCCCGTGGCGACCGCGGCCGACACCGTGGACACGTAGTGCAGGGTCTTCACCCGCGTGTCCACCGCCAGCCGCAGAATGTCCGCGGTTCCGGCGATATTGGCCGCCCGCAGCGTCGCATAGGATTCGAGATGATTGACGCGGGCACCGTTGTGGTAGATCACCTCGATGCGCTCGGCCAGTTCCGCCCAGGCCTCGCCGGTGAGGCCGAACCGCGGCGCGGCCAGGTCACCGGGCACGGCGACGACCCGCTCGAGCCCGTCCCGGTCGAGCCCGTACCGCTCCAGCGTCGCGCCGAGCCTGCGATGCACCCCGTCGGCGTCGTCGGCGCGCACCAGGCACCAGATCCGCGACGAGGTGCGGTCCAGCAGCTCCCGGAGGAGATGAATACCCACGAAACCGGTTGCGCCGGTCAGCAGGACCGCGGCGGGGTCGGTCGGGGCGGGTGTGAACTCCGCGGGGACCGTGATGGCCGGATCCAGGCACGCGTCGGCGGTCAGCGTCGCGATCCAGTGCGCCTCCGTGGCGGCGAGAGACTCCGCCGAGACCGCCGCTGTCACCGCGCGTGGTGTCGGCGCCTCGAACAGGGTTCGCGGGTCGGCATCGATGCCGAGCTGGCTGCGCAGTTCGGCGCGCAGCGTGAACACCAGCAGTGAGGTGCCGCCGAGAGTGAAGAAGTTCTCCTCGACCCCGATCGAGTCACGTTCCAGCACCTGGGCGAACACCCGGGCCACGGCGAGCTCGCGCACGGTGGCGGGCTCGGCGGACTCCGCGGGTAGCGCCGCGTGCTGCGCGGTGTGCTCGGCACTCCGTCCAGGCGTGCCGAACCCGGAGGTGAGCTGCTCGATCGTGGCCTCGGGGTGCGCGACGATCGCGGCGAGGATGTGGTGGAACCGCGCCGCGAAGCTCTCCACCGTTGCCAGGTCGTAGAGGTCGGTGGCGTACTGGAAACCGGCCGCGAGACCACCTGTTTCCGGCTGCTCACGCATCGTCAGCGAGAGATCGAAATGTGTTGTTCGCCAGGCGATGTCGAGCGTGCTCACGTCGACCGCGCCCAAGCGCAGCGACGGCAGCGGCGGCAGGTTCTCATAGGAGAACACAGCCTCGAACAGCGGGTGCGCGGTGTCGTCCCGAGGCGGATTGACCGCCTCGACGATGTGATCGAAGGGCACATCGGCATTGCCGAGCGCGCCGAGGGTGACCTCCCGCGCGCGCGACAGTACGGCGGTGAAGCTCTCCTGCGGGTCGATGGTCAGGCGCAGCGGCAGCGTGTTGACGAACATGCCGACCAGGCGGTCCAGCGCCGGATGACCGCGACCGGCCACCGGGGTTCCGACGGTCACATCGGTCGCACCGGCGAGGTGGCCGAGGAGCACGGTGAATGCCGCGTATCCGGCCATGAACGGCGTCGCGTCGTGGCGCCGGGCCAGGTCGGCCAGCGCCGCGGCGGTCTCCGCCGAGATCTCGAATTCGACCCTCCCGCCTTCGCCACCGCCGGGTCGACCGGCACCGCGGGCGCGGATCCGGTCGGTCGGCAGCGGCAGCCGGGCGGGCGCGCCGCCGAGCGCCCGCACCCAGTGCGCGAGCTGACGCGCGGCCGTCGACTGCGGGTCGCGCCGGTCGCCGAGCCTGTCGTGCTGCCACAGGGCGTAGTCGGCGTATTGCAGGGGCAGCGGGTCCCAGTGCGGCCGGCTACCCGCGGCCCGCGCGGCATAGGCCGCGGACAGGTCGGCGACGAGCGGGCCGTGCGACCAGCCGTCGGCGGCGATGTGATGGGCCACCAACGCCAGCACATGCTCGTCGGCGCCCAGGCGCCACAATGCCAGCCGGATGGGTGCGTCGGTGGTGACGTCGAACGGCGCGGCGATCGTCACCGCGAGTTCGGCGTCCAGCTCCGTCGGCGCGAGGGGGCGTGCACCGAGCGGCGTCTTCGCCAAGGCGTCGTCGGCGGACAGGATGCGCAGCCGCGGTCCGGTGCTGCTGTCGGGGTACACCGTGCGCAGTACCTCGTGCCGCTGCACCACATCCCGTGCCGCGGCATCCAGCGCCGCCTCGTCCAACGGGCCGGACAGGCGCAGCACGATCGGCAGGTGATACGCCGACGAGTCCCGGTACAGCTGATTCAGCAGCCACATCCGCAGCTGCGCGGGCGCGGGGGCGAGGTGTTCGGGACGCGGGCCCGCCACCGGTGCGGGCACGGCGACACGGTCGGGGTCGCCCAGCCGCACGGCCAGCGCCGCGACGGTCGGCGCGTCGAAGACAGCGCGGACATCGACACCGAGCCTGGCCGCGAGCGCGGTGGCGGTGAGCGAGGTGCCGCCCAGCTCGAAGAAGTCGTCGTCGGCACCGGGCGAATCGACCGAAAGTACCTCGGCCACGGCGGCCGCGACGGCCTGCTCCGCGGGCGTGGTAGCGGCCCTGGCGCCGTTGTTGGCGAACACCGGGGCGGGCAACCGCCGGCTGTCGAGCTTGCCGTTGGGTGTCAACGGCAAGGTGTCGAGGACGAGGTAGGCGCTCGGCCGCAGGTACGGGGGCAGGCTTTCGGCGATCCGTGCTCGCACCGCCTCCACGTCGAGCGGCCCATCCGGAACCAGATAGGCCACCAGATGGGTTCCGCGGCCGTCTTCGTGCGCGGTGACGGCCGCGCGGCCGACGCCGGGGAGTCCGGTGAGCGTGGTCTCGATCTCACCCGGCTCGATGCGATGCCCACGGACCTTGATCTGGAAATCACTGCGGCCGTGGTAGATCAGCTCGGGGTCAGGCCCCGCGGTGACGGTGACGAGGTCGCCGGTGCGGTATACCCGGCCGCCGGGCGGGCCGAACGGGTCGGCGACGAACCGGCCCGCGGTGAGCGCGTGCTTGCCGTGATAGCCGCGGGCGAGCGCCGGGCCGCCGATGTAGAGCTCGCCGATCACGCCGGGCGGAACCGGCCGCAACCGGGCGTCGAGCACCAGCGCGTGAAACCCGCGCAGGGGCGCGCCGATGGTGACCGCCCGGTCCGGCTCGAGCTCGGCGATGGTGGCGATGTCGGTGGCTTCGGTGGGGCCGTAACCGTTGCGCATCAGCCGGGTTCGCGACCACGCCGCGACCAGGTCGGGGCGGATCGCCTCGCCGCCGACCCCGAGGACCCGCAGGTCGGGCAGCGTCTCGGGATCCAGGGTGGCCAGCACCGCCGGGGTGATGATGGCGTTGGTCAGTCGTTCGCGCCGGATGAGCTGGGCCAGATCCGGCCCGGCCATCACATAACGCGGCGCCACGACCAGCGTCGCCGCGCCCGCCAGCCCGCACAGGATCTCCCCGACCGCCATGTCGAAGCCGGGGGAGGCATGGTGCAGAGTGCGCGCGCCCGGCCGCAGCGCGTACCGGTCACGGCGTTCGGCCGCGAGGTTCGCCAGCCCGCCGTGGGTCACCAGCACGCCCTTGGGCACGCCGGTCGAGCCGGACGTGTAGATGAGGTAGGCCGGATTTTCGGGGCGGATAGCCGGCCGCGTGCGCGGCGCGGTCGCCGAGGTGTCGTCGTCGGCGGGCCCGGCGACGTCGACGAACGTCCAGCCCACCGAGTCCGGCAGATTCGAGCGCTGCTCGGCGGTGGTCACGCCCAGCGTGGCGCCGCAGTCGCCCAGGATGTGCGCGATGCGCTCGGCGGGGTATCCGGCATCGATCGGGACGAACCCGGCGCCGGTCTTGGCGATGGCCCACACGGCGCCCACCGACGCGGCGGACCGTTCCATGACCATCGCGACCAACGTCTCCGGTCCGGCGCCCGCCGCGTGGAGGGTATCGGCGATGCGGTCGGTCCACGCGTCGAATTCGCGGTAGGTCCAGCGCTTTTCGCCGTAGACGACAGCCGTGCCGTCCGGGTTCTCGGCGACGGCGGCCGCGATCAGCTCGCTCAGTGTCGCCGGCGTCCGCGCCTGCGGACCGCGCCACGGAACCAGCTGCTCCCACTCGGAGCCGGTGAGCACCGGCAATTCGGCGATCGGGACATCGTCGGCCGCCGCGGCGAACGCGGTGAGGAAGCCGACGAAGCGGTCGAGGTGCGCGGTGACCTCCGCACTGGTGTAGCGATGGCGATTGGCTTCGAACTCCACCCGCAACCGGGAACCGTCGACCGGATACACGTTGAGCGCGAGATCGTCGACCGGTCCGGTCGACAGCAGGTGGATCGTGCCGCGCGCCTGCCCCAGCACCTGCTCGGTGTGGAAGTTCATGATGTTGACCGCGGGTCCGAAGCCCAGCGATCGTGCCTGCCGTCCGCTGTCACGAACCATGTCGGCACCGCGGTAGCGCTGATGGCGCAGCGCCCCGCTCAACCCGGCACCGGCACTGGCGATGACGCTGCCGACGGTGTCGCCCGAGCAGCTCAAGGGCACGATGTTCGAGGTCATGCCGCCACATTCGCGCAGCTTGGCGACAATACGCCCGGTGACCGGCAAACTCAGCGTCACCGGATCGGCATCGGTGAGCCGGCCGAGGAACGCGGCGAACGCCGCCACCAGCACCACCGTGTTGCCGGGGAAAGCCCCGCGGTCGCGCAGCTGGGCGACCAGCGACTCCGGGAGTTCGACGCGGGCATGGATCGGCAACGGGTCAGGATCACCGGACCGTGCCGCCAGGCTGACCGGTGCGGGCAGCTCGTCGATCTGCCCGCGCCAGTACTCCCGGTCGGTCACGTACCGCCGGGACGCCCGATAGGTCGCCTCGGCCTCGGCCAGTACCGCCGTCGAATCCACCGGCGCCGAGGGCACCGGCGCCCCGGCCAATGCTGCCTCGTAGTGACGAGCCAGCAACTGCTGCAACCGAATTGCACCGTATCCATCGAGCGCCACGTGGTGCGCCCGCGTGTACAGCAGGTGGCGCTGTTCGCCCAGCCGCAGCACCGTGGTCACGATGGGCGGATCGACGGCGAGATCGAACGGCGCGCACTGATCGGCGCGCATCCACGCCATCGCCGCGGCCCACGGATCTGGTTCGGCCGCGTAGTCCCGGACGACGATGCGATCGTCGATACCGGGATCGAGCACCTGTCCCGGCTCACCGCCGACAGTGGTGAACCGCAGGTAGGCGCCGAGATCGCGCGCGGCGCTGCGGGCCGCGTGCTGATAGATCTCGAGGTCGAGCGGGCCGTTCAGATCCACGTACTGCGCCACGGTCAACGGCACCGGTCCGAGTAGCTGCTGAGCGAACCACACCTCGCGTTGTGCCGCGGTGAGCGGTCGGACAGCAGGGGTCGGATCAGGGTGCGTCATGGTGCCTCTGGTGCTGGGAAGAACGAAAGAACTGGTGGCCACGCGTGCATGGCCACCTCGGGGATGCGACCTCAGGCGGGGTCGTCGGTGAGATAGCCGCCGCGGGCGAAGAATTCGGCGCCGTCGTGTTCGGCGCCGTCGGCGGTCCTGACCCGCGTGATGACCAGCGCCTCGCCGCCGCCGCGGTGTGACTGCGTGCCGCAGACGACCGCGCCGCCGCCTTCTTGAACGATGACCCGCCCCGCGGTGCCGCCGTAGCGAGCTTCGGAGATCCTCGCGTCGAGCACCTCGATACGCTGCCCGCGATAGTGCGAATAGGCGCGCGGGTACGGCGCCGACAGCGCCCGCACGAAGCGTTCCAGGTCGACCGCGTCCCAGGACCAGTCGATCCGGCTGTCACGATCGGAGCGCTTGTGGAAGTAGGTGCGCTCGGTCTTGTCCTGCGGCGTCCATTCCGCGGTGCCGCCGGTCAGGGCGGCGAGGGCCTCGTGTACCGCACCCGGAATCAATTCCATTCCGGCGAGGACGAGTTCGGTGCCGGTGGCGCCGGCGGGGATCGGCAGGCGCTTCTGGATCAGGATGTCGCCGGTGTCGAGCTGCTCGTCCATGCGATGCACAGTGAGGCCGAATTCCTCGGCCCCGCTGATCAGCGCCCACAGCACCGGGGAGAAGCCGGTGAACTTGGGCAGCAGCGAGTCGTGCAGATTCAACGTGCCGTGCGGCGGCAGGTCGTACAGCTCGGCAGGCATCCAGGTGTACCAGCTGTTCACCACGATCACATCGGGTTCGGCCTGCCTGACCAGTTCGATGGTCTCGGCATCCGCGCGCTCGGTCAGATGTACCGGAATGCCGTGCTCGGCGGCCAGTTCCTCGACCGAATCGTTCCAAATCGCCTTGTAGGAGGAATCCGTTGCCGGATGGGTGACCGCGAGGACCACCTCGTGATCGGAATCGATGAGTGCCTGCAGGGTCTTGCGACCCCAAGTCTGAAAGCCGAACGACACGATGCGCATGAACTAGCCTCTCGAATTTGCGTAGGCTTACCTTACATTGCCGTACAGTCGCTGACGACCCCGGTACGTGCCCCCACCTGGACAAATGACCGCTTCCGGTCGGTTTCCGCGAGCAGCACGGCACCCGAAAGCTGACATATCAACCACACCAAGCCATTCCGGCAACGAACGCGAACCGATCCGCGGATTCGAAGGAGGCAGCTATCGTCAGTGCCGGGAGTGGCGGGTGTCGTACCACTGATCACCGGCCGGCTCACCGGCCAGGTTCCAGCTCCAGGACTGCGTCGGCGTGATTCGCAGGTAGTAGCCGGGACCCACGATGCCCGTCCGTTCGACGGGCGGTTCGGCATGACCGTAGACACGCACGCCGCGCGCGATGAACGGGTCGAGCGAGACCAGGTCGTCGATCACCAGCGCCACCTCGGTGTTGCCCGCGGCGACATTGCGTGCCTTGCGGGTACGGGGGAAGGTCGCGGCACCGCCGACCCAGAAGTAGGTGCCGTCGAACTCGTAGGCGACCGGAACGACGTCCGGTTGCCCATCGGCGGCACGGGTGGCGAGGCGGGCCAGCGGCTGCGACCGGAGGTAGTCGAGTTCGGCATCCGTGAAGCTCATGCCATCGCAGTATTCCGCAACAGGCCGGACGTTCCGGGATCGGCTCGATCGCGCCGACCGTGTCGCCCGGAGACCGACGCCGATTCCCAAGCCGATCACCCCCGATGCGCCTCGGCATCGAGGCCTGACGCCGCTCAGCAGGTGCTTGCCGCCGGCTTCGCGGCGAATCGGTCAGCCAGAAAGGTCAGGGCCGCGGACAACCCCACCACGGCTTCGGTGCCGTGCTCGCCGAACGAATGCTCGACTCGCTGCACCGGAATCCCGGCGGCGCAGTATTTCCCGGCCAGCGCCCGCGCCGCGTCCACGGGCGCGAACTCGTCAGCGACCGCGTGGTAGACCAGCACGGGCACGCCGGGTGCGCCCGGACGGAACAACGGACTGGCCCTCCGCACCACCTTGCTCAATTCGGTGTTGTTCGTGATCGATCCAGGCCAGGCTTCCAGCGACGCCGCATCGAGAAAGGGATACGCGAGAGCGGCGTCGAGCAGGCAATCGGCCTGGCTTGCGGCCAACATCGCGCGCCCGGATTCGTTGAGGTACTGAGCCACCTCGGCTTCCGGATAGGACCGATTCAACCCAACCAAGCCGACCACAGCGCCCCCACCGGCGATTCCACCGCTGAAGCCGGACATGGTGGCCTCCAGGTCCGCGACCACCCCGCCCAGCGCCACACCGGTCAATCGCAACTCCGGGGCGTAGGTGCTGTGCGCTTGCGCGGCGATAGCGGTGGCCTGCGCCCCGCCGGAGTATCCCCACATCCCGATCGGCGCCGCGGGGTCGACAGCCGCGGGTGCGAACGCTGTGGCCGCGCGAATACCGTCCAGCACACCGTGGACATACCCGTCGGCACCGAACAAATCGGAGTCAGGCCCCTGATAGTCCGGCACGACCAGAGCCCAACCTTGTTGCAGCGCAAACCGAATCATGCCGGTCTCGGAATACGCGTTGCTCGGGACGCCGCCGATCCCACCGCGCAGCGCATACGAGGGTGCGCATTTCGCGCCGACACCGTCTTCGGCGACCTGATACGACAGCAGCGGACGCGGGCCGGCCCCGGTCCATTCTCCCTGCGGTACAAGAATTGTCGCGATGTAGGCACGGGGTGCCCCATGATTGTCGATCGTCTTGTACTGCACCTGCCACGCGTCCGCGGGCAACGGCTGCAGGAACGACTCCGGTTCGATCACCCGGGACGCGAGCACCGTCCCGTTGGGTAGGTCCGCGAGACCGACAGGCTCGGCGTAGAACGAATCATGTTCCGGCAGCGGTACTGCCATAGCCCAACCCGCGCACGCCGTGACCAGCGCGAACACCGCACAGACTACCGCCGCCCGCAATGTCGCGATCCCCATTGCCCGCATCGCACACCCCCACTCCGAGAACCTGTTCTAGTTCGTGCCCGCGAGCGTAGTGCACCGGCGCGAGCACGTCACCGTTCCGGCACCGTACGATCCGTGATCGGGAGTTCGAATAGCCCGACTTGTCGCCTCGCAGCGGCTCAGGCTTGCCGAGACCGTTGCAGGGATCGCGGGCGATGTCGTCGATCAGGCGATTGATGCGGATTGCGGCGTTTCCTGCATCGGCGTCGCCCTTCTTGCCGGTGATGTGGATCGCGGTGCGGTCGTTGTCGACCTCTTTGCCGGCAGACACGGTACCGGAACGAAAAAAGAGGTCCTCACCTGCGAGAATGTTCGCAGGCAAGAACCTCTTCTACTGCTCCCCCATCTGGACTCGAACCAGAAACCTGCCGATTAACAGTCGGCTGCTCTGCCAATTGAGCTATAGGGGATTGCCCTGAGCCGTTAGACTCAGGCGGTCTGCCTTGGCGGGCTGACCGAGATGAAACTTTAGCGCATGGCGTCGCAGGTTCCCAAATCGGGCTGCTACCTGCGGACATGTGGCGTATAACGATGTGCCGACAACCGGTGGCCGGATCGACAGGGGTGGGGCTGCTGGGGCAGGATGGAGCCCGCACACAGACGTGGGAGGAGCTCCAGGAGATGCTGCGGTTGATCATCGGCGTAGCGGCCGGATATGTGCTGGGCACCAAGGCCGGGCGCGCGCGCTACGAGCAGATCAGTGCGGCGACGCGGGCGGTCACGGGAAGTCCGGTGACGAGGAAGCTGGTCTCGGTGGGCCGGCAGAAGCTGTCGGACAAGTTGAGCACGCAGCCGAAGCTGGAGCCGATGGAGCCGATCGACGAGCGCACCACGGTGCTGATCCCGCACGACCAGCTGCGCAACAACCAGCTGCGCCGCTGACTCAGGCGCCCGCCGCGTAGCCCTCGTTGCCCATCGCCTGGGCGGCGAGGCTCTTGCGGTACTGCTCCAGCGCCACCAGGTCGCCGAACAGGGCCATGTAGGTGTCGGGCTCCTCACTGGCCGACAAGCGCTGCAGCTTCGATTTCAGCTCGGCGATCTGACGGCCGACCCAGGCTTCCTGGGTGCGCGCGAGGATGCCGGTGATGAAGCGCGGGATGTCGTTCTGGGAGCGCACCGGCAACTGCTCGTTGGCCAGTTCGGAGACCAGGGCGCGGATCATCAGGTCGTCGGTGTGGTCGGAGACCGCGGCGACCCATTCGGCGCCGCTGAGCCCGGCCGCGGTGCCGCCCGCCTTCGCGATCATGATGCGCACCGCGACGTAGGCGGGGTGGGTGAACGCGGCGGTGTCGATGGCGTCGAAGGCCGCGCCCGCGATACCGGGGTATTGCAGTGCAGCACTGAGGGATTGACGCTGAGCGAACAGCACCGGGTCGTTCGGGGCAGGCCGGACCGAGGAGCTCTCCGCCACGCGCGGCGCGGGAATCGCCGCGGCGCCGGCCTTTCCGGTGGTGGGCGTGCCACCCATCCGGTTCTTCTTGGCTTCCTCGCCGACCCGGCGCACGACGAGCTGGATATCGTCCCAGCCGACCCAGCCCGCCAGTTTGGTCGCGTACCCCTTGCGGGTCGCGTTGTCCTTGATCTGGGCCACCACGGGCACCGTACGGCGCAACGCCTCGACACGGCCCTCGACGTCGTCGAGGTTGTGTTCGGCCAGCAGACCGCGAATCACGAACTCGTAGAGCGGGGTTCGGCGCGCGACCAGATCGCGGACGGCGGCGTCGCCGGAGTGCTGACGCAGCTCGCACGGGTCCTGGCCGTCGGGAGCGACGGCGATGTAGGTCTGGCCCGCGAGTCGCTGATCACCGCTGAAGGCTTTCAAGGCGGCGGCCTGGCCAGCGGCGTCACCGTCGAAGGTGTAGATGATCTCGCCGCGCCAGAAGTTGTCGTCCATCAGCAGCCTGCGCAGCACTTGCAGGTGCTCCTCGCCGAAGGCGGTGCCGCAGGAGGCGACGGCGGTCTTCACCCCGGCCAGGTGCATGGCCATCACGTCGGTGTAGCCCTCGACGACGACGGCCTGGTGACCCTTGGAGATCTCGCGCTTGGCGTGGTCGAGCCCGAACAGCACCTGAGACTTCTTGTACAGCAACGTCTCCGGCGTGTTCACGTATTTGCCGGGCATGGTGTCGTCGTCGAAGAGCTTGCGCGCGCCGAACCCGATCACCTCGCCACCGAGGTTGCGGATCGGCCACAGCAGCCTGCGATGGAACCGGTCGATCGGACCGCGCTTGCCCTGCTTGGACAACCCGGCCGCTTCCAGCTCCTTGAACTCGAAACCCTTGCGCAGCAGGTGTTTCGTGAGCGCGTCCCAGCCGCCGGGCGCGTAGCCGCAGCCGAACTGCTGAGCGGCGGCGCCGTCGAAGTTGCGGTCGGTCAGGTACTTGCGGGCGGTCTCGGCTTCGGGTTCGCGCAGTTGCGCCATGTAGAACTCGTGCGCGGCGGCGTTGGCGGCGACCAGCCGGGAGCGGGTGCCGCGGTCGCGCTGGACCGAGGTGCCGCCGCCCTCGTAGTTGATCTGGTAGCCGATGCGGTCGGCCATCTGCTCGACGGCCTCGACGAAACCGATGTGCTCGATCTGCTGCAGGAACTTGTAGACGTCACCGCCCTCGCCACAGCCGAAGCAGTGGAACAGGCCGTGGTTGGGCCGCACGTGGAACGAGGGCGACTTCTCGTCGTGGAACGGGCACAGGCCCTTGATCGAGTCGGCGCCCGCGCGCTTGAGCGCGACGTACTCGCCCACCACATCTTCGATCCGGACCCGTTCACGGATCGCCGCGATATCGCGATCTGGGATTCGTCCGGCCACGGTGAGTGAGTCTAGTCGGGTCGGCTCAGCGGCAGTCCAGCGAGGCGGCGACGCGCTCGAAGCGGCTCTCGGTGTAGGAGGCGATCTGGTCGATCACCACGCGCACCCGGGCTGTGTCGTCGGTGGCGGCGTTCCACCAGGGCAGCATCTGGTCGTCCAGGTGGGCGGGCGCGGTGGTGAGCAGGCGGTCGGCGACGGCCTGCACGCGGTCGCGCTGGGTCTGCTGGCGGGCCAGGTGGCCGCGGTCGGAGCGCACGTAGCGCAGGGCGACGGTCTTGAGGACGGCCACCTCGGCGGCCACGATCGGCGGCACGATCAGATCGGACTCGTAGCGGGTCAGCGGGCCGGGCCCGTGGTGATCCTGGGTGGCGGCGATCGCGGCCGTCGCGAACCGGCCGACCAGCTCGCTGGTGAGCCGCTTCAACGCGACCGAGGCGGCGAAGGTGCCGTCGTAGTTCACCGCGTCGGCCACCACGTCGAGTTCGGACAGGCGCTGCGCGGCGGCGGCCAGCGCGTCGATCGACTGGTCGGGGTGCTGGCCGTGGCCCTGCTCGGCGAGGGCGGCCTGCTCGGCCGGGTCGGCCAGGGCTCGCAGGTCGATCCGGCCGACGATCACGCCGTCCTCGACGTCGTGCACCGAGTAGGCGACGTCGTCGGACCAGTCCATGATCTGGCATTCCAGGCTCTGCTTGCGGTCGGGCGCGTCCTTGCGGACCCAGGCCAGGCGCTCGAGGTCGTCCTCGTAGGCGCCGAACTTGGTGCCGGAACCACTTCTCCCCCACGGGTATTTGAGGGTCGCGTCCAAGGCCGCGCGCGTCAGGTTGAGCCCGGCGCTCTCCCCCGCCGGGTCGAGGACCTTCGGTTCGAGGCGGGTCAGGATGCGCAGGTTCTGCGCGTTGCCCTCGAAACCGCCGTATTCGTCGGCGAATTCGTCGAGTGCCCGTTCGCCGTTGTGTCCGTAGGGCGGGTGGCCGATGTCGTGGGCGAGGCCGGCCAGGTCGACGAGGTCAGGGTCGGCGCCGAGACCGTCGGCGATGCTGCGGCCGATCTGGGCGACCTCGAGCGAATGGGTGAGGCGGGTGCGCGGGGTGTCGCCCTCGCGCGGGCCCATGACCTGGGTCTTGTCGGCGAGGCGGCGCAGGGCCGCGGAATGCAGGACGCGAGCGCGGTCGCGGGAGAATTCACTGCGGTGGCCCTTGCCCGCGGCGCCCGGCCAGGCGGTCTTGCCCGGCTCGTGGACCATCCGTTCCCGGTCGTGCGGGATGTAGCTGTCGGTCATCGAGTCTCACTGTCCCGCCGTGTAAGAGAAGTCTGCCGAGAAATGGGTGAGCTGGTACCAGAGCAGCGCGCCGGTCTCGCGGGCGATGCCGTGGAACTGCGACTCCCTGGTGTAGACCGCCGGTCCGGTGCGGGTCGGCGCGGTCCACGCGGCCAGTCCGGCGTCGCGAGCCATCGTCCTGGTCCGTAGTGAATGCCACGGATCGCTGACGAGTACGGCCGATGACATCCCGCGCGACTGCATCTCGGTCGCCACCGCTTCGACGCTGCGCAGGGTGTCCGATCCGGTCTCCACCGCGAGGATGTCCTCGCTCGGCACGCCCTTGTCCTCGAGGTACCACTTGCCCGAGGCGGCCTCGGTGTAGAGGTCGCCGTCCTGCTTGCCGCCGACGGTGATCACCCGCGGCGCCACGCCCGCCTCGTAGAGCCGCCACGCCTGGTACAGCCGCGCCTCGAACACCGACGACGGCGTGCCCGAGTACTGCGCGGCGCCGAGCACCACGATCGCGTCGGCGTTGGAGTGGTCGTCGATCCGCGCGACCTGCCACACCCGGACGGCCGTCCCGGCGACCAGTACCAGCGCCATCAGTACCGCCCCCGCGATCAACCGGCCGATCCAGAGCGAGACCGACGACCCGAGCCCATGGTGTACTTCCGGGGCAGGAGCGGCCGTTCGCGGGAAACCCGATTTCATCCTGATCAGTCTGCCAGGTCGGTCCGACGACCGATCATGCCAGCGGTCACCGCCCGATTCCGGTCCGGTGAACGGTCGGCAGCGGCGACACTGTCCCAGGAAATCGTCGCCGCGATGTCGGTGATCGAGCGGACCAGCGGGCTGTGCCCGGCGCTGTTCCACGCCAGGACAAGGCTGCTCGGCGGCCTGTCGGCGAGCGGGATCACGACGAGGCCGTCAGGCACCGGGTGGCCCAGCGGGGTGAGTCCGACGGTGCCGTTCCACAGGACGGTCTGCTGGCATTCGTGGACGGTGCGCACCACGGGACCGGTGTCCGGGTCGGTGGGGTGCGACCAGTAGCCCCGCCAGACCGGGTCCGCGTCACCGGGTAGCTGGAACCACTGCCGGGCGGTGAGTTCGCGCAGGTACAGGCTCGTGCGGTGGGCCAGGGGGTCGTCGGCACGGAGCACGACGCCGACCGGGTCGGTGCGCAGCACTCGGGTGGTGATACCGGTTTCGTCGAACGGGGTGCGGGTGAGGGCGATATCCACGCGCCCGGCGCGCAACCTCGCGGTGGGGTCGGCGAAGTCGCCCTCTCTGATGTGGACCCGCACGCCGGGGTGCCGGGCGCGGTAGGCCGCGGCGAGTCGCGTGCCCGCCTGTTCGGCGATGGTGCCGATGGTGATCGCGGACACCCCGGCGACCGCCGCGACCCTGGTCCGCAGCTGATCGGCCCGGGCAAGCAGCTCGCGTGCCTCGTCGTAGAGCGCGGACCCGGCGGGTGTGAGCGTCACGCCGGTCGGCGAGCGATGCAGCAGTGCACAGCCGAGATCGGCCTCGAACTGTTTGATCGCCCGGCTCAGCGACGGCTGGGTCTCGGCCTCACCCTCACCGGACCGGTCTTCTGATCCCGTCGCTCGGCAGAGGGCACGCCGATGCGTCGCGCGAAGGCCAAGGCGACCATCGCCTGACCAGGCCCTCGATTCGAGTAGCCGAGGCACTCGACATCACCTTGTCCGAAGGGTGTACTGGGTAGTGGTGCACTGCGACGGCAGGGCGCCACGGAGGGTGGTCCGGGAAACCGGGTATCCCACCCAGGTCGCCTGCACAGCGGGGCAGGCGGCAGCTCAACCGAATTGTTGTTTATCGCGGTTCCTCGAAGGGGGTGCCCAACCGAACAACTAAATCTCCTCGCGGCCTCCGTTCACCATCAGGAGGTCACGTGACCCGAACGCCGGTCTCGTTGATTGCGGCCTCGGGTTGACGGTGTCACAACCGTCGGAGTCGACGGCGTTCGGACCGTCGGAGAACGGCACCTCGGCCCGCGTCTGGTGCCGTTCTTTATTGCGTTGGGACGGGGTTCACCAGCCCCGGTCGCGCCATTCGCCGAGGTGGGGGCGCTCGTCGCCGAGGGTGGTGTCGTCACCGTGGCCCGGGTAGACGACGGTGTCGTCGGGGAAACGGTCGAACAGCTTGGTGCTGACGTCGGTGAGCAGGGTGTCGAAGTCTGCCGGGCTGTGGGTTTTGCCCACTCCGCCGGGGAAGAGAGAGTCGCCGGTGAAGAGGTGGGTTCGGCCTGCGCCGTCGATGAGGGCCAGTGCGACCGAGCCGGGGGTGTGGCCGCGCAGGTGGATCACCTCGAGGACGAGATCCCCGACCTGGATGGTGTCGCCGTCGGCGAGCAGATGCTCGGGGTGCACCGGCAGGATGCCCGCGTCGAGGGGGTGGGCGGCGGTCGGGACGTCGAGTGAGGTGGTGACCTCGGTGAGCGCCTGCCAGTGGTCGGGGTGCTGGTGGGTGGTGACGATCAGCTCGATCTGGCCGGGGGTTTCCTGGCCGATCAGATCGATGATGCGCGCGGCGTCGTTGGCGGCGTCGAGGAGCACCGCGGCGCCGGTGGCCGTGCTCTGCACGAGGTAGGTGTTGTTGTCCATCGGGCCGACGGACATCTTCACGATCCGAGCGCCGGGCACGTCCCGCTGCTGGGCGGCCGCGCCTGCGGTGACATGTCCGGTGTAGAGGCGATCGACTGTGACCATGCGCCGATCGTAGAAGCCGCGCCCCGCGCCGTCGCACCCGCGGTCGCCACGCGCCCGTTAGATTCGACACATGCCGCTGTCGAGGAAGAGTTCGGCCCCACGATCGGTTCCGGTGCGCGCGACGGCCGGCCTGCTCTGCGCGGTGTTCGCCGCGGTGAGCCTGCTCTGCGCGCCGAGCGCGACCGCGGAGCCGCCGTCGCGGATGGGTCCGCGGGTGGTCGACAGCGCGGACGTGCTCAGCGGCGCGGACGAAGCCAGGGTGCTCGAGGCCGTCGACCGGCTCTACCGCGACCACCAGGTCAAGCTCTGGGTGATCTACGTGCGCGATTTCGCCTCGATGGCCCCGCGCGACTGGGCGGCCCGCACCTCCGAGCTGTCCGGTTTCAGCGATCACGATCTGCTGCTCGCGGTCGCCGTGGACGATCGCGGCTACTGGCTCGACGGCATCCTGCCCGACGGTGTCAGCGACGACGAACTGGATTCGCTGCTGGCTGGCACGGTGGAACCCGATCTGCGGGACGGCAAATGGGCGCAGGCCGGTGTCGACACCGCCGACGGCATCGGGTCGGCGATACGCGGCGGCGGGGTGCCGATGGGGTGGCTCGCCGGTATCGGACTGGTGGTCGTTCTCCTGGCTGGTGGCCTGCTCCTGTTCTCCCGCAAGCGCCGTCGCGATCGTGACCGCGCCGAACTGAGCACCGCCCGCGCCGTCGACCCGGGTGATTCGGCCGCGCTGGCGAAATTGTCGCTGCCGACCTTGCAGGCGCTCTCGCGCGAACGGCTCGTCGAGATCGACGACGCGGTGCGCACCAGTTCCGAGGAATTGGCTTTGGCCACCAGCGAATTCGGTGAGACCGCGGTAACACCGTTCCGAACGGCTCTCGATGCGGCCCGTGCCGCCACCGCCAAGGCGTTCACGATCCGCCAGCAGCTCGACGACGCGGTCCCGGAAACTCCCGACCAGCAGCGCAGCATGCTGATCGAGCTGATCTCCACCGCGGGCAAGGCCGACCGCGAACTCGATGCCCAGGTCGCCGATTTCGATGCGATGCGCGATCTGCTCATCGACGCACCGGCCCGGCTGGACGGGCTGACCCGCGACATCGTCGACCTGACCGCGCGCAAACCCGCCTCCGAAGCCGAACTGGCCCGGCTGAATTCGGCCTACCCCGCCTCGGTGCTGGCCCCGATCCACGACAACGTGCGGATGGCGACGGAGCGAATCACCTTCGCCGAGCAGAACGTCGACACCGCCCGCACCGCGCTGACCCGGCCGGTCGGTCAGCAGGGCGGGGCGGTCGCGGCGATCCGCGGTGCCGAGGGCGCGATCGGGCAGGCACGCACCTTGCTCGATGCGGTCGACCAGGCTGCGACGAATATCCAGCAGGCGCGCGACGGGCTGCCCGCTGCCCTCGACGAACTGCGCGCCGATCTCACCGCCGCCTCGGCACTGACCGAATTCGGCGGTCCCGAACTGGCCGCCGCGGTCACCAGGGCGAGCGCCACCGTGAATGCCGCGGCGGCCACCGCCGAATCCGATCCGCTCGGCGCCTTTCACGAGGCGGTGACCGCCGACGCCGAGCTGGATCGCGCGATCGCGGCGGCCTCGGATCGCAAACTGGCCGTGGAGGACTTGCGGCGCAGGCTCGATCGCACGCTCACCGACGCCGCCGTCAGGATCGATGCGGCGTCCTCGTTCATCACCACCCGGCGTGGTGGGGTCGACGCCGAGGCGCGCACGCGGCTGTCCGAGGCGCAGCGTCATCTCGACGAGGCGCGCGGGCTGGCGGGGACCGACCCCGACCGCGCGCTCGTCAGCGCGCAGACCGCCGCCGACCTCGGCGGGCGGGCATTGCAGCAGGCGCAGGCGAGCGTGCGCGCCTGGGAGTCCAGGCAACCGGTGGCGGGCGGCGGATCGCAGGCCGGTGCGGTGCTCGGCGGCATCCTGCTCGACGGTTTCCTGCGCGGCTCGATCGGCGGTGCGACACGGCGCGGTGGTGGCGGATTCGGTGGTGGCGGGTACCGGCCGGGTTCCTATGGCGGATCGTCGGGATCGCGCCGGGTCAGCCGAGGTGGCCGGTTCTGACCGCGGCACCGACCGGGGCGCACTTCCGGCGCGATTGTTCTCCGCTGGAAGCGGGCATGCGTTCGGCTTGACCCTCACACCGTGTGAGGTCGTACACCGGAGGGCGTCATGTTCAGTATCGGAGATTTCGCCAGGCACGGTCAGGTGTCGGTGCGCATGCTGCGCCACTACGACGCCGTGGGATTGTTGCGGCCCGCACGGGTCGACCCGGCCACCGGTTACCGGTTCTATACGGCCGCGCAGCTGGCCAGGCTCAACCGCCTGGTCGCGCTCAAGGAGCTCGGGTTCACGCTGGAACAGGTGGGCCGGATGCTCGATCCGGGTCCCGGCCCGGAGGAACTGCGCGGCATGCTCACGCTGCGCCGGGCCGAGCTGGAGCAGCGGATCGCGGCCGACAACGCCCGGTTGACCGATGTCGAAGCGAGACTCCGCATCATCGAGAAGGAGGGCGTCATGCCCGATCAAGATGTGGTGATCAAGTCGGTGCCCGCGGTGCGGGTGGCCGAATCGACGGGGCGGGCAGCGGGTTTCGAGCCGCAGGCGATCAGCCCGGTGATCCAGCCGCTGTTCGGCGATCTCAGTGATCGGCTGGCACAGGCAGGCATCGCCATCGCCGGACCCGCGATCGCCTACTACGACGCGCGCGAGGACGGGACCGTCGACATCCACGCGTGCGTGCCGGTGAATGTGGAACCCGACGCGGCGCCGGGGTTCTCGATCGTCGATCTGCCCGCGCACGCGAGCGTGGCGACGACCGTCTACCACGGCAATGTCACCGGGATCGGCGCGGCGTGGCAGGCGCTGGGCCGCTGGGTGGAGGACAACGGCTACCGCACCGCGGCGCCGGTGCGTGAGGTGACGCTGGCGTGGACGCCCGATCCCGACGGCTGGGTCACCGAGCTGCAGGAGCCCCTCGCACCGCGCTGACCCGAACCTCGGTATCAGGCGGTCGCGGCCTCGTGGTCGGCCTGCCAGGTGAGCTCGGCGGCTACGGCGGGCAGCAGTTCGGCCGCGCGCACGCCGCCGCCGAGCCTGCCGATGGTCAGCCTGCCCAGGTAGGTGTAGACCAGGAACGTGACCGCCGCCGAGGCCCCCGTCGACGGACGTGGATGCGCGGACAGGTAGACGATCTCGTAGTCGTCGAGGATCAGGCCCGTCGGCGCGCGGAAGGTCGGCACGGTACCGGTATTGGTGAGGGCGATGTGCCCGGCCGTCGAGTGGATGCGGGTGGGGCCGAAGAAGTCGGGGAAGTGCAGTACCGACTGTTCGATCACGCCGGTCGCCAGATCGTCGTGCAGGCTGGTGCCGATCCGCCGGGCCAGGGCGACGATGTCGTCGGTCCCGGCGGAGTCGGTGGTGAAGGCGGCGAGGCCGGAGATGTTCGTGCCCGCCGCTGCCGCGATCGGCGGGTCCAGCCGCCTGCGCATGTCGACCGGGTAGACACAGCCGACCTCGGCCACGTCGTAGACCGACGTGAACGCACGCAGCACCGCCGCGGTGACCAGCCCGTTCACACTCACCGCATGCGTCCGCGCCAGGTCGAGCACCCGTGCGGTCTCGGCGGGGTCCAACTGGATGCGCGCGGGCCTGGCCAGCGCGGCGGTGGCCTGCGGCGACGGCTCGACCACGCCCACCGCGTCGGCGACGACGAGCGGACGGGTCACGGTCTCCAGTCCCGACCGCGGTCCACGCTCGGTCCCCCGCTGCGCCAGCAGCGATTCCAGCGACACCGGATATCCCCGCGACCCGGCCTCGATCGACCCGGTCTCGACGTGATCGGTGTAGTAGTCCCACAGCCGCGCGAACAGCTCGACGCAATGCCCGGCGTCGGCGACGCTGTGGTGCACGAACAGCGTGACCCGCGCCCGATCCTCTTCGGCGAGAACCACATCCAGATACCCGAGCTGATCGGCAGGGTCCATCGATTCGGTGGGGATCCTGACCTCGTCGGGATCACCGAAACTCACCCAGGCGCCGACGGGCTCGATATGCCCGGGGCGCAGCAGGATTCCGTTCTCCTCGACGTCCTCGACGATCCGGCACACCAGGATCGGGAAGGCGCGCTGCAGTGCCGCGAACGCCGCGCCGAGGGCCGCGGCGTCGAGTTCACCGCGAACCGTCACCGAGCGCCCGGTGAAGGTGGCATGCCGGACGAATCGTTGTTCCGACGGGTCGAGCCCCCGCACCACATCTTCCGGTTCCCACAGCACAACGCACAGAGTGAGGCACGAGCCCGGCCGATGCAAACCGTCAGGTACGCACTGTGATCACGTCCACGCCACGCGCACAGCGAAGCCCGCGCCGGATGGGGGCGCGGGCTTCGTCGTGCTGCGTGTCAGGCGCCGATCAGATGGGTGGCGAGGTAAGACTCCACCTTGTCCAGGGCGATGCGTTCCTGCGCCATCGAGTCGCGCTCGCGGATCGTCACGGCCTGGTCGTCGAGGGTGTCGAAGTCGACCGTGATGCAGAACGGGGTGCCGATCTCGTCCTGGCGACGGTAACGGCGGCCGATGGCGCCCGCGTCGTCGAAGTCCACGTTCCAGTTGCGGCGCAGCTGGGCGGCGAGGTCCTTGGCCTTGGGGGTCAGGTCGGCGTTGCGCGAGAGCGGCAGCACCGCGGCCTTGACCGGCGCGAGGCGACGGTCAAGGCGCAGCACCGTGCGCACGTCGACGCCGCCCTTGGCGTTGGGGGCCTCGTCCTCGGCGTAGGCGTCGACCAGGAACGCCATCAGCGAACGGGTCAGACCGGCCGCGGGCTCGATGCAGTACGGGATGTAGCGCTCACCGGAGGCCTGATCGAAGAAGCTCAGGTCGGTGCCGGAGTGCTCCGAGTGCGTCTTGAGGTCGTAGTCGGTGCGGTTGGCGATGCCCTCGAGCTCGCCCCACTCGCTGCCCTGGAAGCGGAAGCGGTACTCGATGTCGGTGGTGCCCGCCGAGTAGTGCGACAGCTTTTCCTTCGGGTGCTCGAACAGGCGCAGGTTCTCCGGGTCGATGCCGAGGTCGGTGTACCAGGCCAGGCGGGTGTCGATCCAGTACTTGTGCCACTCGGCGTCTTCACCGGGCTTGACGAAGAACTCCATCTCCATCTGCTCGAACTCGCGGGTCCGGAAGATGAAGTTGCCTGGGGTGATCTCGTTGCGGAAGCTCTTGCCGATCTGGGCGATGCCGAACGGCGGCTTCTTGCGCGCGGTGGTCTCGACGTTCTTGTAGTTGACGAAGATGCCCTGCGCGGTCTCGGGACGCAGGTAGTGCAGGCCCTCTTCGTCGTCGACCGGACCGAGGAAGGTCTTGAGCAGGCCCGAGAAGTTCTTCGGCTCGGTCCACTTGCCGGGCTGGCCGGTCTCGGGGTCGTTGATGTCGGCCAGGCCGTTGGCGGGCGGGCGGCCGTGCTTCTCCTCGTACGCTTCCAGGAGATGGTCGGCGCGGTAACGCTTGTGCGTGTGCAGCGACTCGACCAGCGGGTCGGAGAAGGTCGCGACGTGGCCGGAGGCCTCCCAGACCTGGCGCGGCAGGATCACCGAGGAGTCGAGGCCGACGACGTCGTCGCGGCTGGTGACCATGGTGCGCCACCACTGCCGCTTGATGTTCTCCTTCAGCTCGACGCCCAGCGGACCGTAGTCCCACGCCGACTTGGTGCCTCCGTAGATCTCACCGCACGGGTAAACCAGGCCCCGGCGCTTGGCGAGGTTGGCAACGGTGTCCACCTTCGACTTGGGTGCCACGCGAGATATCTCCATCCACTGCGAGTCGGAATTGTGCGGTACCTGGCATTGCGGTGCCACGTACCGTACGTATTGGGTCAAGGGTATCGGGAAGCGTCCAGTGAGATTGCAGCAGCCGACCGGTGCCGCCCGGCGCGTCATTTGACATGCGCACCCGTGCATATCAAAATGGAATCGGTTTCCATTAAGGAGTTGGTTGATGACCACCGATGCCGCGGCCGCACACGCGCACAATCCGTATCACTCCCCCGCCCCCGCGGCGGTGCCCGCGCGCCAGGTGCTCGAGGACGCGGGTGAGCTGTTGCGGGCGCTGGCCGCGCCGGTGCGGATCGCGATCGTGCTGCAGTTGCGCGAGTCGCCGCGCTGCGTGCACGAGCTGGTCGACGCACTCGGGGTCACCCAGCCGCTGGTCAGTCAGCACCTGCGCATTCTCAAGTCGGCGGGCGTCGTGCACGGGGAACGCTCGGGCCGCGAGGTGCTCTACGAACTCGTCGACGACCATCTGGCGCACATCGTCGTCGATGCCGTCGCCCACGCCGAGGAAGGGTAATCCGTTGGCAGACAATCCCTCCGGAAAGCAGGTCGGGGTCCGCAGCACGCGTCAGCGCAGCGCCATCTCGGCCCTGCTCAGCGATATCGACGAGTTCCGCTCCGCGCAGGAACTCCACGACGAGCTCCGCAAACGAGGCGAGGGCATCGGCCTGACCACCGTCTACCGGACGCTGCAGTCCCTCGCCGACGCGGGCATGGTCGATGTCCTGCGCACCGATTCCGGCGAATCCGTCTACCGCCAGTGCTCGAGCGGCCACCACCACCACCTGGTGTGCCGCCACTGCGGCCGCACCGTCGAGGTCGAGGGCCCGACGGTCGAGGCATGGGCCGAGACGATCGCGGGCGAGCACGGCTTCACCGAGGTCAGCCACACCCTGGAGATCTTCGGCACCTGCCGCGACTGCGTGCACGATCGCGCCGATGCGGACAAGGACGAGACCGCGACGGTCTAGTTTCTGTGACTCACGTCACATGATGGAACCCCCGGATCGACAGCCCCGTCCAACCTTCACGAAGGGACCGATCCGCACGGTGGTACCGACGGCCTGTGGCCGGCTCGGCGCCGAAGGAGGGGGAATCGTGAGCACGCTGGGTGTCGAACCCGATCAACTGAAATCTCTGGCGACGACGTGGCGGCAGGAGGCCGACGAGGTCGGCAAGCTTCCGTGGTCGGCGATGAACGAGGCGACCGGCGACGGCAGCGATGTCCTTGCCGCCGTCCGCGCGCTGGCCGATCCCGCACAGCAGGCGATGTCCTCGATCGCGACCAGGTTCACCACCCTGGCCGATCTGGTGGACAAGTTCTCGGCAGACATCCAGGCCAAGGATGCCGAGATCGCCGGCGAGATCGGGAAGCTGAGCACCCGCTGATGCGCCCGACGATCACCCAGCTCGACGGCTGGAACCTCGACGGTCTGCATCGCGCCGCCGACGCCGCGCGCGCCAATGCCGATGCGCTGTCGACCTCGGTCGACGACTGCTCTCGTGCCGTCTCCGCCACGGGCAGCTGGCACGGGCAGACCAGGGACGCGGCGAGCCGGCGGATCGACGAGGAGGTCGACCATGGCTACGAAGTACGCACCGTGCTGCTGCGTATCGCCGACGACGCCGAGGATGCCTTCCTCGGACTGAAGCACGCCAGAACGTATGTGCTGGATCAGCGGAATCTCGCTGTCGGACAGGGTTTCTCGGTCGAGCCCGACGGCCGGGTGTCCCATCCCGACCCGGAGAAGGAGGGCGCGGCAGGCGTTTTCCAGCTCAACCTGTTCGGCGGGCTGGACGAGATCGAACGCCTGGACAACCAGTTCGGGACACGCCTGAAGGAATCACTCACCGATCTCACCGCCATTCGCGACGGTCAACCCGACATCACCCTCGCCGACGGGACCATCCGTGACCCCGACGCCGTGGCGATCCAGCTGGCGTCGATGTCGGCCGACGAGCGTGCCAGTTTCCTGGCCGGCCTGAGCCCGGAAGCACAGCGGCAGATCGTGATCGCCGCGCCGGAGAAGCTGGGAAATCTCAACGGGGTTCCCTTCGTGATGCGGATCGAAGCCAACGAGATCAATGTGCGCAATGCGCTGACGGCGGAGAAGACGAAGCCGAATCGGGACGAGTCGCGGGTCGAACAGCTGGAGGCGATGCTCGCGCCGATCCCGAATCCGGAGGGGTCGGGCACGCTCGGCACCGCGCCCGGCTCGACCGGTGACACCGCGACTCCTCGACTGGACATGGTCGATCGCAAGTTCGTCATGTTCAGCACCGAGGGCAACGGCCGGATGATCGAGATGATCGGCGATATGAAGGCCGGTTCGCCCGGGGCCGGGGTGTATGTGCCGGGAACGTCGACCAATCTGAACGGTTCCGGGTCCAATCACGTCGCCGCGTGGAATCTGGCCGACCAGACCGGCGGCCCGATCTTCCTGTACATGGAAGGCGATTTCCCGCAGAGCCTGACCAGCCTGACCGACGGCGCGCCGAGCCCGAAGTTCGCGGCCGACATGGCGCCGAAGCTTGTCGGCTTCGGCCGGGAAGTCGACCGCGAAGTCGCGTCCTCCGCGCCGGGAACACCGGTCTCCTACGTCGGGCATTCCTACGGTGGATCGATCGTCGGTTCCGCCGAGCAGCTGGGCTTGCGGGCCGACCGCATTCTCCATGCGTCGTCGGCGGGTACCGGGGTGTTCGATACCGGATGGAACAATCCGAATCCGGACGTCCAGCGGTATTCGATGACCGCGCCGGGTGATCTGATCGGTGTGGTGCAGTCGTATCCCGAAGGGGGACTTACCATTCCGGGCGGGGTTCGACTACCTGGCAATCCGCATGCGTCCGATGAGCTCGGTGGGGATCCGGACGAGGTTCCCGGAGTGGTCCGGCTCGACACCGGCTACTACAGCGGCACCTCGACCAACCATCCCGGGGAAGTGGTTTTCGGAACCGACGGCCACGGCAAGTACTGGGACGATCCGGGATCGACTGCCTTCCGGAACATCGTCGGTGTGATCGAGGGCTCGTCCGCGACCGCCTACGTCGAGCGCGGCATCGAAACGCCGTTCGTCGATATCGGCTTGGGCGACAATGGGAACGGCGCCAAGGAATCCTTCGACGCCGCCAAGGCCGCCGCGGCCCAACAGGCGGCCGCCGCGTTCGATATCGAGATCGACCCCTACGCCGAACCGCGCGTCACCGACAATCCGGACCCCGGTGTGAAGATCGATATCCGATGAGAATCGCCGCTGTGCTCGCCATGGTGGCGGTCGTCGCGACAGGGTGCGCGACCTTGGACGACAAGGGTCCGACGAACGAGGACATCATGCAGCGCACCGGCCTGACCGTGGGGGCGGCCAGGCCGATCGTCGCGGACAATTTCGAGCTCATCTGGCCGGAGCACCTGTCCGTCGATCCGGAGGCTGTCGATGTGAGCAAAGGCTGCCGGACCAGCATGGCGGCCATCAGCTACGAAGGCCCGCCGTGGCGCCCACGATACGAGCGGGAAGTGGTCAACCCGTCGCAGGAATTCGTCGACCGGGCCATGTCCAAGCTCGAGGCGATGACAGCCCGTGGTTTCACCCTGGCGCCGAGCCAGAATCCGGACCAGGACCCGGTGAGCAGGTACTACCGCGACGCACAGGGATTCTCGGTGTCGTCGTCCCGGATCCGGGTGGGCCAGAACGACGAGGAAGTGCGATTCACCATGGCCGCCGCCTCCCCCTGCGCGGCAGAGTGAGGACCGTGACCGCCCCGTCACACCTCGACGACGGCGATCGTGTCCGGCAGTAGTTGCTCCATGTCGTCGGCATCCGACGTGAACACTGTGACCTGGCCACGCTGTGCTTGCGCGACAACAGCGAGCACCGCATCAATGGCGTACTTGTGCCCATGCAGACCGGCAACTGCCAACATTCGCCTTGCCCGCCGGGCCTCGTCCTTGCCGATGTCGGCCACGACCATACGAGAGAGGACCCAGTCCCAGCGTTGCTCGGTAGTTTTGCCATCGAATGCTTCGACAAGGGTCATCGGAGAAGTGATGACATCGGCCGCGCCCCGGGCAGCGAGGTCCAGCCGAGCAATCATTTTGCGGTCACCACGCACCGCAAGCGACAACGCCTCACTGTCGAAGACGAACGTCCGCAATGGGCTCGTGCGCGACCCACTCGGCTTGCCTTTCATGCAACGTCGCCTTGCGCACGGCGTCGCGAGTGCTCAGCATCCAGCGCCTCCAACTCCCGCAGTGCTTCGGCCTGCTCGGCAGCCGTCACGGGGCCGTGCTCGGCCTGCAACCAATCGACCAGCTCCACCAAGCGATCACGATCTCGCTTGGCGCGCAACGCTTCCGCGACGTAGGAGGACAGGCCCCGCTCCCCTGTCTCAGATCGAATCTCATCGATCAGGTCCGCGGGGATCGTCACCGTCACTTTCCTGGTGTTCGCCATACTTTCAACCATACACTCGGTATAGGGTGCCATACCAGAGCCCAAGTCCTCGTGAGCTGGCGCATCGTGGGCGGAGCAGTGGATTCTGCCTCGGCATGTCGCCATCGCACGGCCGCTGGTCGGCGGCAAGGGATAGGACGACAACGCCCGAGGGATTCGGTTCCGACTAGACTCTGCACAGCCGTGACCGCTCGATGGCGAGAGCGGAGCTGTCTACACCAGGAGGGGATGGTCGAGTCGACAGTGCGAGGCAATGTGGTGAAGGTCGTCGGCGTCGTAGCCGTGGGGATGGTCGTCGTCGGCTGCGGGGATGCCGAGAGTGGTACGACTCCCCCGCCGACGAACAGTGTGAGCGTGGCGGCAAGCCCGACCTCGGTGGATGCCGAGGCGAAGGTGTGGGATCCGTGTTCGCTGCCGGATTCGGCGGTCAGTGGGGTGGGGTTGAACGCCGGCAGCAAGAAGAGCGACGTTGCCGGGGTCGATTTCACAGGATGGAAGACCTGCAGCTGGCAGGACTCTGCCAAGCAGTACACATTCTCCATCCTGTCTTCGGAACACGCACTCGCCGAATCACGTGCGCGAACGGATTTCACCGACTTCACCGAGACGACCGTGGGCTCGCACAAGGCGCTACAGCTCCGTACGACCGGATCGACCTACGATCTCGGTTGCACTGTCGCAGTGGAGATCCCGAATGGGTCGGTCCTGTTCCGATTGCTGAACCGCGTCAGTGCTTCCGCACCGCCCGCGCCCTGTCCTGAGGCGCGCAGGCTCACCGACAGCCTGGCCCAGCACCTTCCCGAGAGCTGAGGGTGACAAATGCACTTCAGCGTCGACCCTGCCCAATGGAACCAGTTGCTCGTCCAGGCAAACGCAGGCGAGCTGTCACTAGATCCCGAGATCGGTAGGGATCTGGACCGAACGTGCGACGACCATCTGGACCGGCTGGAAGAGATCTACGCCCAGGTCGACCAGGTCCGGAACATCTCGGGCTTCGGTACGTTCAACTCCAGCCAAGCGTTGGAGCGGAAGTTTTCACTCACTGCCTCCGGTGGAGATCGCGCGCTCGACGACGTCCTCCGCAAGCACATCGAGACAGTCCAGACCGCGAAAGAGGTTGTCGCGAAGGCGATTGCCAACTTCGTCGCCCAGGACCAATCGACCGGCGCCCAGATCACCGCGGCGGGAGAACCTGGATGACCTACGACGAGTACAAGAGCAAGGTGATCGCCGCGCAGGAGCAGTGGAACACCGAGCGAGCCGGTATCTACAACCGCCAGCAGCAGGGCAACTACTCCACGATCTTCAGCGGCGACACCCAACCGCCGCACATCACCACGCCCGACAGCTACGACAGCATGACGCTCGCGCAGATGCAGGCCGCGGTTGCGGCGATGAAGCCGCAGCTTGTCGACGACGCGGTGACAGCGTGGGCGAATATCGGCATGAACCTGATGGGCACGTTCTACAAGTTCAACCAGGAGTTTGCGCGCACCGTCACCGGCGCGAACGGGCACAGCGGCTGGACGGGTGCGGCGGCGTCCGCGGCGGTGACCGCGGTGAACAACTATGCGGAGCAGTCGATCCCGTTGTCGCAGGCGGCCACGGCGATCAGTTTGAAGCTGTCCGAGATGCGCACAGGCATCGAGGAGACCCAGGCCCTGATGCCCGGCTTGACCGAGCGCGCGAACGTCACCGGCAAGACACTGCCGCAGGACGGCGTGATGAAGGTCGACGAGCACAACCAGAAGGAAGCCGAGGACGAGGGCAGGCGGATCCTGTACTCGGTCTACGGCCAGGTGGCCGCCCAGACCGACAACGGCGTCCCCTATCTGCCGACGGCGCCGTCCATCACCGCAGGCACCGGCGACCCCGGTGCGACGGGCGGTAACGGTGGCACGAATAACGGTGGGACACCAGGACAAACCGCCGACGGCGGTTCGACCACCGACGACCTGGCGACCGACACACCGGACGAGGGCACTCCGACGGAGGACACCCAAGCCTCCCCGACCACCACGCAATCCACCGACACGGGTTCGACCACACAGCAGAGCCCCAGCACCACACCGCAATCCACGACACCGACCGCGACCACGCCGAGTTCGACCGCTCCTGGCACCACAACACCGATCACCCCCGCCACGCCGGGAACCGGCAGCCCCTCGGGCGGCGGTCGCGGTGGAGGTGGCGGCACACCGGGCGGCGGCACCCCCTCCTCCCCCGCTCCAGGCCGCAGCCTGCCCGGCGGCCAATCCCCGGCCGCCGCAGCGGCTGCCGCGGCCAGATCCGGGGCGGCGAGCGGCGGCCGTGGCGCACCAGGCATGGCCGGAATGGGTGCGCCGGGCGCGGGCCGCGGCGGGTCCGACGACGAGCGGACCAAGGGCATCCCCGACTATCTGATCAACCAAGGCAACGGCGAGCTGCTGATCGGCACGGACGGACTCCGGACCGTGCCCCCGGTGATAGGCGGAGACCACGACAGTGCACCGAGCTGAATTCACCGGCATCGAATTCGAGGTCCTGTGGGCAGGCTACGGCCGTGACCGTCTCCCCTACCCCTTGCAATACCGCACCGACATCGCGGACTTCGACGAACTGAAGCGGCATCGGGAAGCGGCGGTCGAGAGCCTGCTCCGCAAATACGATCCCGCGGTCGAGCACGCGCTGACCGTCCTGCTCGACCCGGACGCCAGGGTCGAATCCAAAGGCTTTGTCGGACAAGATACCTCGAACGCGATCCGCTTCCACGGCGCGATCCGCGGCCCCGCGGGGGCGACCCTGACCCAGGCACGCGGCACCGCCGAGGACATCGGCGGCGACGTGGTCATGACCTACTGCCGCGCAGACCAGGTGGCCGCCCTCGCGGTCGCGGCACTGCCCCGCGCGAAGCCGGGCACCAAGCCCCCGGTGGAAGTCCGCCGCGACAAGCTCGCCGCCGAAGAGGAACACTTCGAATACCGCGCGGGCCAACTCAGCTCCGCCGACCAGCTCAACCGCATCTTCCATCGCAAACGCCGCGCCTTCGGCGAAATCTCCACCTTCTCCGGCCCCGCCGTCGACGCCCGCCCCAGCCCCGGCCGCACCTTCTGGTGGATGGACTACGACGACGGCCGCTACTACGTCAAAACCGGCGACCCCATCATCGCCGAACCCCTGGCCCCCGACCGCATGATCGCCGGCATCCGCCGCATGCTCACCCGAGCCCAGCGCTACCACCAAGAATTCGGCGACCCCGACGAACGACTCGCCTGAGCCTCTCACCACCCGCCGTCGAACAACGCCCGCAGCGCAGGAACCGGATCCGCCGCGGTCGTCGTATTCGCCACCACGACAACGAGAAACACCGCCGCCACCGCCACCGCGAGCATCCCGGACCCCGCGAGCACGCGCCGCTCCCCCGACGACCTCCCCGCACGCCGCTTCCACAGCACCACACTCGCCACGGCGAAACCCACCGCGACAACGGCCGCGATCACCGCCATCACCACGTGATAGCGCGTGAAGCCATCAATCATCACGTCGAGCGCGGGCGAAGCACCCGTCCCTGCCGACGCGGCCAACTGCCGACCGACGTCCTCCAATGTCCCCGCCAGTTCCGGCCCCACCGCTTCGTCGAACAGCATCGGCAACACCGACGCGTAAGGCGCCACCGCGCCTTGCACATTCGCCATCACCGCCACCAACGCGACGAGTGCGAACACCGTGACGCCCACACCGGCCGTCCCGAGCACAATCCTGCGCCCTCGCCCCGAATCGCCCTTCCGTCCAACGTCTTTCCACAGCAGCGAGGCCAGCGCGACCAGAACACCCAGCAGCACAACAGCGATCAGCGCTTTGACCACGTGATACCGAAACCAGTACTCCACAACATCATCCAGCGCGGGCGAGAACTCGCCCGCGCCCGAACTCCAGTAACCGACGAACGCCACCCGCAGCGCACCCCGAAGCTCCCCCTCGTCGCCGATCCCGCCCTCGGATCCCCATCCCGCCACCATCCCGGGAACGAGCACGAACGCGACCACGAGCGACACCGCCGCCGCCACGAGCACCGCAACCCCACGCCCGGAAGAACGCGGCCCCCGGGATGTCACCGCCAGACCGTCCACGACGATTCCTCCGATCAGAAACGGCCACCACGACACAGACAGTCGCTCACACCGATGCTAACGAGGTTCGTCCGAACCCCACCGAGGTCAGCCGACTTCTGGCGCGAGGTAGATCGCGATAGAATCCGAAGGTCGTTTTGGGTCGACTCCCGACCGGAGAACAAGGTGACAGAAGCCGACTATGTCGTTGTAGGGGCTGGCAGCGCGGGCTGTGCCGTCGCGCGCCGGCTCGCCGAAAGCGGCGCGTCCGTGGTGCTGCTCGAAGCGGGTGGGGCGGACGACAAGGGCTGGGCCAAGATGCTGTTCCGGATTCCGGGCGCGATCAATGTCATCCACTCGACGCCGCAGCTGAAGAAGCTGTTCGATTGGGGCGACAAGTCGACACCGCAGCGCCATGCGCTCGACCGCACGATCCCCATGGTGCACGGCCGGATACTCGGCGGGTCGAGCTCGGTCAACGGGATGCTTTTCGTCCGGGGTAACCGGAAGAACTTCGACGACTGGGCCGCCGAAGGCTGCCACGGGTGGGCCTACGCGGACGTCCTGCCCTATTTCCGGCGGATGGAGGACTGGGAGGGCGGGGCGAGCGAATTACGTGGGTCCGGCGGTCCGATCAAGGTCACCCGCCAGCACACCATCACCGACGCGGCGCGCGCGTTCATGGACGCCACCGCGACGCGCCTCGGTGTGCCGAAGCTCGACGACTACAACGGCGAGAGCCAGGAGGGTGTCGCGGTTTTTCAGCAGAGCGCCGCGAACGGTGTGCGGTACTCCTCGTCCAAGGGCTACCTGCACGAAGATCCGCTGCCCAATCTCACCGTGCTCACGGGGACGACGGTGACGAAGGTCGTCATCGAAGGATCCCGCGCGACGGGCGTGGAGATCCTGGTCGACGGCGGCAAGCAGGTGATCGGGGCCTCGCGCGAGGTCGTCGTATCGGCCGGCGTGTTCGGGTCGCCGCGGATCTTGCAGCTGTCCGGGATCGGCCCCGCCGCGCATCTGAAAGAGCGGGGTATCGCCGCCAAGGCGGACTTGCCGGTCGGCGACAACCTGCAGGACCACCTTTTCGTCCCCCTCTCCTTCGCGATGAAATCGGCATTGCGCAAGCCGACGACGCCGTATTTCCTGCGCGGGCTGGCGGCGGAACGATGTCGTCCCGGTTCGTCGTGGGCGGCCGGTTCCTCCTTCGAATCCGTCGCGTTCGTGCGCACCTCCCATGCCAGCGAGATCCCCGACCTGCAACTACTCAGCCTCTACTGGGTCTATCCGTCGCCGAATCAAGACTCCGACAAGCGAGTCGTTCCGGCTACCAAAAAACCAGGTCAAAGCATTTTCCCCGCGCTCATCTACCCGGAGAGCCGGGGAACCGTCCGGTTGGCATCGGCGGATCCGACAGCCGCACCACTCATCGATCCGGCGTACCTGACGGCCCCCAAGGACACCGAGGTCCTTCTGGAAGGCATCGACATGGTCCGCGAGATCATGGCGGGAACCGGCGACAACAAGGGCGAAATAGTCCCCGGCGCGAATTTCACCGACGAAGCGGCGATGCGCGAAGAACTGCCGAACCGCATCCACACCGTCTATCACCCGGTCGGCTCGGTCCGCATGGGCGTCGACGAACGCGCGGTCGTGGATCCGCAGCTCCGCGTACGCGGAATCGACGGACTCCGGGTAGCCGACGCATCGATCATGCCGAGCGTGACGGGTGGCAACACCAACGCGCCCACCATCATGATCGGCGAGAAATGCGCGGACCTGATCCTGCACGGCTGAGGTTCAGCGCCCGGCGCGCGAAGACGCTCCGCACGAAAGTTGTTCGTGCGGAGCATCTTCGCGCGGGGGACTTCAGGCGGGAACGGCGACCGGTGCCGGGGTGAGGTCCGGAGCGCCCGAGGGACGAGAGCGCAGGGCGCCAACGCCGAGCAGGACGAGACCGGCCGCCGACCAGGTGAGCAGCACCGCGAGCGGGGCAAGGGCGCCCGCGCCGTCGAAGTAGGCGATCGAGCGGAGCAGGGACGCGGCCGCGCCGGGTGGGCACAGCTGGCCGATCATGCCCCAGGGCTGCGGGAGGAGTTCGGGGGCGGAGGTGGCGGCGGAGAACGGGTTGCCGATCAGGAGCATGGTCATCGCGCCGAGGCCGATGCCGGGGCGGCCGATAGCGGCGGCCAGGCCGACGATGGTGGCGGAGACGGCGAAGGCGGCCAGGCCGGCGACGGCGGCGAGTTCCAGGTAGGAGCCGGGGACGATCGAGAGCCAGGTGTGGAAGACCAGGGTGCTGAGCAGGCCGCCGGCGATGCCGAAGGTGACCAGGCCGGTGAGACGGGCGGCGAAGCCGGGGATCAGCAGGGTGAGCAGGACGCCTGCCGCGATGCCGGACATCACCAGGGGCAGCACCATCGAGCCGAAGCCCGCGCCGCGCGGGTCGTCGGGGTCGGTGGCGACGACGTCCTGGACCGGGGCGGCGGGAGTACCGCTGAGTTGCTGGGCCAGGGCGGTGAGTTGCTGGGCGACGGCGGGTGAGGCGGCCGAGGCGACCATGACCTGCGGTGCGCCGCCGCCGGTGACGATGGCGCCGTAGATCTCGTTGTCGGCGAGCGCGGTGCGGGCGGCGCTCACGTCGGCGAGGGTGGTGATCTCGAAGGAGTCGGGGCTGCGTTGCTGCAGTTGCTGGGTGATCTGCGCGGATTGGGGACCCGTCACCGCGATGGGCAGGTCACGCGGGGACAGGTTGACGGCGGGCCAGGCGAAGGCGATCAGGAGCAGTGCCTGCAGCGCGGTGGCTGCCAGGCCGAGCGCTACTGCTCGTCGGGTGATCGTCATGGCGGTTCTCCCTTAAAAGCGAATGTTCGTTCTTTTTGTAGGTTCTACCGTGACACCACCCACTTCACTTGTCAAGAACGGATATTCGTTTTACTTTGAGACATGCCCCGAGTCAGCGAAGAACACCTCGAACGCCGCAGGCAGCAGATCCTCGACGCCGCGCAGCTCTGCTTCGCCAGGAAGGGCTTCCACGAGACCTCGATGCAGGACGTGTTCGCCGAGGCGGGGTTGTCCGCCGGGGCCGTCTACCGATACTTCACCAGCAAGAACGAGATCATCGCTGCGCTCGTCATGCAGACGATGGTGCCGCTGCGGCTGCGGCTGGCCGAGATCATCCGGGCCGAGACGCCGCCGGTTCCCGCGGAAGTGGTGCGGCTGCTGACTGCCGAGGTGATCAAGCGCAGTGGTCCGGACGGGCCGTTGCGGCTGGCACCGCAGGCCTGGGCGCTGGCGCTGGTGCAGCCCGAGGCGGGCGTGCCCGTGCGCGAGGGCATCGCCGCCATGCGTGAGCTGTGGCGTGAGTACCTGGCGCGGATGCGCGACCTGGGATGGATTCCGGCCGACAGCGATGTGGACGGTCTCGCCAAGACGGTCATCGGCATATTGCCCGGTTTCATCCTGCAGCATCTGCTGCTCGGCGACGTCGATCCCGACGACGTGGCCAAGGGCGTCGAGGTGCTGCTCCCCGTCGCGCGGACCGCGGATCGTTAGAAAGCTCACTGTTACCGGTGACGGCGAACGGGTAGGTTCGGGTGCGGCACCGGAGGGGGTCCCGCGCGCCGGACATTGCTGAACATCGATCCGACCAGGGAGTTTCCTGTGGCATTGCACCGACGAACCCTTCGATCACGCGGCCTGGCCGCCCTCGCGGCCGCGACCGTGGTGGCCGTACTGCCCGCCGCCCTCGCGGGCACCGCGCAGGCGCGCATGATCGGCGAATTCGAGGTGGGCGGCGCGATCGAGACCGAATACGACCAGGCGGGCGGCGCCGCGCTCGGCGACCCCACCTCCCCCGAATCCGATGCGCCCGCGGGCGGCAAGTACCAGACCTTCGCCAACAACGCGGCGATCTACTGGCACCCCGACACCAATGCCAACACCGTCGCCGGGCAGATCCGCGACAAGTTCGCCGAACACGGCAACGAGTCGGGCAAGCTCGGCTACCCGGTCACCCGCGAGCAGTCGACGCCGGGCGGCGCCGGGCGGTTCAACCACTTCCAGAAGGGCTCGATCTACTGGTCCGTCGGCACCGGCGCGCACCAGATCAGCGGCCCGATCCGGGACAAGTGGGCCGCGCTCGGCTGGGAGTCGAGCCCGCTGGGCTTCCCGCTCAGCGACGTGTCCAAGGCGGGCAAGGGCGACGGCCAGTTCTCGATGTTCCCGACCGGCGCCATCTACTGGTCCTCGTCGACCGGCGCGCACGCGGTGTGGGGCAACATCCAGGCGGACTGGATCCGCGCGGGCGCCGAGGGCGGCCGCTACGGCTACCCCACCAGCGACGAATACGACTACCAGGGCGGCAAGGCCCAGGATTTCCAGGGCGGCAAGATCACCTGGAAGCCCTCGAGCTGACGCCTACGGCGCGAGCAGGCCCTGCCTGGCCCTGCTCGCGCCGGACAGGGCGAGCAGCAGCATGGTGGTGAGTGCCTGGTCGTCGAGGCCCTCGGCGGGGAACGTGTAGCGCAGGATGACGTCGCCCAGTTTGCCGCGCCCGATCAGGGTGACCGAGCCGAACTGGATCTCGTTGTTGCGCTCGGCGACGCGCTTGTGCAGCTGTGGCTTGAGCGGGCGGTCCCAGGCCAGCACGCTGGTCAGCGACAGCACGGTCAGGCCGGGCGCCAAGGTGACGGCTCGGATCGAGCACAGCGCGCCGTCGTATTCGAAGCCGAGCGAGCCGTCGGCGTCGACGCGGATATCGATGTCCTGCATCTGCAGACAGGCGCCGGTGCGCGCCTGCAGGTCCAGTTCGGGCGTGACCACCGCGTCCATCTCGGCTCCGTCGCTCATTTGGTGCCGCCGAAGCGACGATCGCGCTTGGCGTATTCCAGGCACGCGTCCCACAGGTTACGCCGATCGAAATCGGGGAAAAGCGTGTCCTGGTAGACGAATTCGGCGTACGCGGCCTGCCAGATGAGGAAGTTCGAGCTGCGGAACTCGCCCGACGGGCGCAGGAACAGGTCGACATCGGGCATGTCGGGTTCGTCGAGGTACCTGGCGACGGTGGCCTCGTCGACCTTCTCCGGATCGATCTCCCCCGCCGCCACGCGGCGCGCGATTTCCCGTGCGGCGTCGGCGATCTCGGCGCGGCCGCCGTAGTTGACGCACATGGTCAGCGTCATCACGTCGTTGTCCTTGGTGAGCTCTTCGGCGATCTCGAGTTCCTTGATCACACTGCGCCACAGGCGCGGTCGGCGACCGGCCCAGCGCACCCGCACCCCCATCTCGTGCATCTCGTCGCGGCGGCGGCGGATCACGTCGCGGTTGAAGCCCATCAGGAAGCGGACCTCGTCGGGGCTGCGCCGCCAGTTCTCGGTGGAGAAGGCGTAGGCCGAGAGCCATTTGACGCCGATCTCGATGGAGCCTTCGACGGCGTCCATGAGCACGGCCTCGCCGCGCTCGTGACCGGCGGTGCGCGGCAGCCCGCGCTCCTGCGCCCAGCGGCCGTTGCCGTCCATCACCAGCGCGACGTGGTTGGGGACCAGCTCCGGCGGGATCGCGGGCGGACGCGCGCCGGAGGGGTGCGCGGACGGCGGGCGCACGGTGCGGGCGGCACCGGTTCCCTGCTTGGCCCCGGCGGAAGAGTCACGACGCAGAATCACGTCTTCTATCCTGCCTGATGCTCACCCTGGCCTGAGTTGCGGGCGGTGCGCTGGACCGAGCGCGGTCAGCCTGCGACGGCCGAAGGGTTTGTCGCCGGGGCGGTGGACCGCTCTACCAGCGGCAATGTGCGCAGCTGGCGTTCCAGGTGCCATTGCAGATGGGCGGCGATCAGACCGCTGGCCTGGCGGCGGACATTGTCGGGGACGCCGGCGATGTAGTCCCACTCCCCCTTCAGCAGGGCGACGAGCAGATCGAGCACACCCGCGGCCGGGGTGCTCGCGCCCGGCGGACGGCAGTGCACGCAGACCGCGCCGCCCGCCGCGACATGGAACGCGCGGTGCGGGCCGGGGGTGGCGCAGCGTGCGCATTCGTCGAGCGCGGGCGCCCAGCCGGCGAAACCCATGGCGCGCAACAGGTATGCGTCGAGGATCAGTTCGTGCGGGCGCTGCTTGGCGGCGATGGCGCGCAGGGCGCTCGCGGTGAGCGCGTGCAGTTTCGGCGCCGGTGCGCGTTCCTCGCCCGCGAGGCGTTCGGCGGTCTCGAGGATCGCGCAGGCGGTGGTGTAGCGGCCGTAGTCGTCGATGATGTCGGCGGCGAAAGCCTCGACCGTGGTCACCTGGGTGACGATGTCGAGTGTGCGGCCGGGATGTAGTTGCACGTCGATGTAGGCGAACGGCTCGAGCCGCGCCCCGAACTTCGACTTGGTGCGCCGCACCCCCTTGGCGACCGCGCGCACCAGACCGTGTTGCCTGGTCAGCAGCGTGACGATGCGATCGGCCTCGCCCAGCTTGTGCTGACGGACCACCACCGCCTCATCCCGATACAACCGCACGGGCCCAGTCTTCCACGTCGACCCGACACCGCGGCCGCGGACACAGACATCAGCTCTGCCGGAGCAAGCCGGCGATGAGGAGCAGCAGCGACTGCTGAGTGTCGAGGCGCGCGCGGGCCGGGTCTTCGGCGTGGGCGACGATGAGCGAGGCTTCGGCGATCGCGCTGAGCAACAGTTGCGCGAGCACCGGGACCGGGGCGGTCGCGATCAGCCCCGCGCTCGTCGCCCGGTCGAGCTGGTCGGTGATGAGGCCGAGGCCGTGGCGGGCCTCGAGTTCGCGCCACGCCTGCCAGCCCAGCACGGTGGGGGCATCGGTCAGGGCGATACGCAGAACTTCGGGGCGGGAACAGATTTCGAGGAAACAGGCCAGGCCCGCGGTCATGCCCGCCACGACGTCACCGGGGTCGGTGGCGTCGAGTACGCGCTGTACCTCGGCGGTGATCTCCTCTTCGAGCTGCTCGAGCACGGCCAGGAACAGGCCGCGCTTGTCGCCGTAGTGGTGGTGCAGGGCGCCCCGGGTGACCCCGGCGGCCGCGACCAGTTGCTCGGCGGAAGTGCCCGCGAAACCGCGCTCGGCGAACAGGTCGCGACCTGCCTGCTCGAGCGCGGCCCTGGTGGTGCGGGAGCGATCCTCCTGACTACGGCGCTGCATGCAGCCGAGTGAACTCCACGATCAGTCCGGTGAGCAACTCCGGCTGGTCCTCTGGCAGGAAGGTGTAGGAATCCTCGACGGTGACCAGCTTCGCCCGTGGCAGATCGCGCACGAGTCGCTGGGCCAGCTCGATCGGGAACAGCTTGTCTTCGCGCGACCAGACGACCAGGACCGGCAGGTCGACCTTCCCGAATTCGGCGGCGGCGGCCAGTGTCGCCCCGTTGTCCACCCCGGCGGCGAAGCGGCGCAGGTCGTCGCGAACGGCGGCCGAGTGCCGCGAGGGCAGCAGGTAGGAGTTCCGGATCTCCTGCGGCACCGGGCGTTTCGCCACCCAGCCGAAGCCGACGGGCAACCCCTGGACGAACCGAAGGCGCAGGGCGGCGGTGGCCGCGCGCACCGCGCCGGGCAGGGCGGCCGCGCGCAGCAGGGTGGCGAACGGGAACGGCGGGAACACCTCGTAGCAGTCGACGGCGGCCAGGACGACGCGGCCGATCCGCTCCGGGCGGCGGGTCATCAGGAGCTGGGTGAGCGCGCCGCCGGTGTCGTTGGCGACGATCGTGACGTCGGTGAGGTCGAGCGCGTCGAGGAACTCGGCGATCAGGTCAGCGATGCCGGTGGGCGTGAGGTCGGCGCCGGGCATCGGGATCGAATGCGAGCCGAGCGGCCAGTCGGGCGTGAGGCAGCGGTGTCCGGCGGCGACGAGGCCGGGTACCACCCCCCGCCAGATGTCGGCGTTGACGAGCAGGCCGTGCACGAACACGACCGGCGATCCGGTGCCGGTGTCGTGATAGCGGATGCGTCCGGACGACAGGGCGATCTCGCGTGCCGGGCCGAGTACTGAGCTGATTCCCATGGGGTCCTCCCCTGGTCGAATGCTGGGCATATCCACTGTTACATACATTCCGTATGTATGTCTATAGCCGAGAAATCCACCCAGGGTATGTGGACGGGTGACCAGCTTCACGCTACGGTCGACCCGATTACCTGCAGAGATGGAGCTCACATGTCCGCGCCCGACAGCGTCGCCCCCTCGGCCGACCTCGGCCTCACCGAACTGTCCGCGGCGATCGCCGACGGCCGCGTCTCCTCGGTCGCGGCCGTCACCGACGCGCTCGACCGGATCGAGGCGTCCCAGCCGACGCTCAACGCCTTCCGTGTCCTCCGCCGCGAGGCCGCGCTCCGGGAGGCCGCCGACGCCGACGCGCGGCTGGCCGCCGGTGCCCGGCTGCCACTGCTCGGCGTGCCGATCGCGGTCAAGGACGACACCGATATCGCCGGTGAGGTCACGGCTTTCGGCTGCGGTGGCGATTTCGCGCCCAAGACCGAGGACGCCGAATCGGTGCGCAGGCTGCGCGCCGCCGGTGCGGTGATCGTGGGCAAGGCCAATACCTGTGAGCTGGGTCAGTTGCCGTTCACCAGCGGTGACGCCTTCGGTCACTCCCGCAATCCGTGGGATCGCACCCGCACCCCCGGTGGTTCGTCGGGTGGTTCGGCGGCGGCGGTCGCGGCCGGATTGGTGCCTGCCGCACTGGGTTCCGACGGTGCCGGCTCGGTGCGTATCCCGGCGTCGTGGACCAATCTGGTCGGGATCAAGCCGCAGCGCGGTCGCATCTCCACCTGGCCGCACGCCGAGGCGTTCTACGGGCTGACCGTCAACGGGCCGCTCGCGCGCACCGTCCGCGACGCGGCGCTGCTGCTCGACGTCGCCGCCGGGCCGCACAGCGGTGACCTGCACACGCCGACGCCCATCGATGCGAGTGCTGCCGTCGGCCGCGATCCCGGCAAGCTCAGAATCGCGCTGTCCCTGCGTATTCCGTTCACCGCGACCAAGACCGCATTGGACCCGGAGATCGCGGTGGCGGTGCACGCGCTGGCGAAGACATTGCGCGCGCTGGGGCACACCGTCACCGTGGCCGACCTGCACTACGGGCTGATGATCGGCGCATCGTTCCTGCCGCGTTCGATGGCCGGTATCCATCTGGTGCACCGGGCGATGCCCGAGGCGATCGTCGACCCGCGGACCACCGCCAACTCCCGCGTCGGCCGGGTCCTCGGTGGACCGGTGCTCGCCGCGGCGCGTCGCCTCGAACCGTTGCTGCACAAGCAGATCGGCTCGTTCTTCGACGACTACGATCTGGTGCTCGCCCCGACCACCGCCACCCCAGCACCCCGCGCCGAGGAGATCGACGGCATCGGCGTCGGCGCGACCAACAACCTGATCACCGGCGCCTGCCCCTACACCTGGCCGTGGAATGTGCTGGGCTGGCCGAGCGTGAACGTCCCCGCCGGCTTCACCGAGACCGGACTGCCGATCGGCGCTCAGCTGATGGGCACCGCGAACAGCGAACCGACGCTGATCTCGCTGGCCGCGCAGCTGGAATCGGAGCTGCGCTGGGAGCGCAACCGCCCTGCACCGTGGTGGTGAGTCACGACAGGTCGAGCACTACCGTCCTGGTTCGACCCACCCTTCGAGATCGCTCTTCGTACCCGACGGACATCCGTCCTGACCGGTCTGGCGCGGGAACATCACCAGGCAGCGCTGGGGTCCGGGGGCGCCGACCGCCGTCGTGACCAGCACCGCGATCGATGACCCGTCGGCGACACGTCGCGTCGAGAAGCCGAGCGTGCCGGTGACACCGCGATAGTCGCTCTCGCGCAATTGCACCGCGATGGCGGTCCGGTTCGGCGGCAGGTCGGCGAGCACACCGCGACTGCTGCGCACGGCCTGCAGGAACAATCCGCTGACATCGAACGCGAGGCCGGTACGGTCGCCCGCCCAGGTCGGCCGGTAGTCGGTGAGTTCCGGGTAGCCGCGCAGATCCTCGATCAGACCGGCCAGTTCGACGCACAGTTGCTCGTGTTCGAACGGCACCGGCTGATTGCCGAGTTTGCCGACGCCGCCGACACAATCGGCCCCGCCGAGCATCACCGGCGCCGCCTTCGACACGTAGCGCACGGTCAGATTCGCGGGCAGGGCGGCCGTGGCCTTCGGGTCGGTGATCAGCCGGGTCACCGCGTCGTTGCCGAGGATCGCCGGGCCCGCTCCGCTCAGGCAGCCACGGCTCACCGACTTGGCGAAGGTCGGGAAATCGTTGTTGCGGCCTGCGAAGAAGAGCAGGGTCCGCCGGTCGAAGCCGTCGGTCTCGCACGGTGCGGGGAACCGGTAGAGCTGCTGTTGCTCGCGCCAGCTCAGACTCTCCTGCGCGACACCGCGGGTGGTGAGCTCGGCCTGCAGGTCGGCGACCAGGCTCGTCACGTACAGATCGTCGGCGGCCTCGGGATGATAGATCGTCACCTTGTCGTAGCGGGGCGCGCCGTTGGCCGCACGCGCGCCCTGCACGTAGTCCGCGATCAGTCGCGCCTGCACGGCATTGCTCGGCGCCGCCTGGAAATACAGCGGCGAGGCGTGCTCGAGCCCGTCGGCGGACAGGGTCGTCGCCACCGCGGGCACGCCGAGTTCGCCGAGCCGGGTGATGGCCCGTCGGGTCTCGTCGGTGCTGCGGTCGATGCCGACCACGCCGAGCACGCTGGGATCGTCGGCGGCCAGCGCGCGCAGCGGGTGGTCGACCACCCAGCCGGCCTGTCGCATATCCGAGCCGCCGTTGGCGATGACGACGCGCAGCAACGGTTCCGATTCGTCGGAGGCCAGCAGCGCGCGGCGCTGCTGCACCGCCAGCCCGGCCAGCTCCTCGACCTGGGCGTGCGGGTAGCGCACATTGGTGTCGGCGTAGCTGAGGCCGGCGAAGTACACCAGCGAGACCAGCGGCCGGTTCGGATTGCTCTCGCGTGCCTCGGCGGCCGCCGCGTTGAGCCGGAACACTTCGCGCTGCATCGCCGTGAGCTCGGGATCGTCGGCGAACAGCTGCGCGGTGTTGTCGCTGTAGCCAACGCATTCGCCGTCGCGCAGGCTCACCGAGACGCCATCGGTCCACGGCCACTGCGAGCACGGCGCGTTGCGCAGCGGCGGGAAGTACATCAGCGCGGCGCCGATGGCGAGCACGATCGGGATCAGCACGCACAGCCCGACGAACCAGCTCCGCGCGGCCATCGGCGGCGCGGGCGGCAATGCCAGCCCACGGAAGCGGGAATCGCTGATCAGCGGCGGCGTTTCGGCGGGCAGCAGCGCGCGCAATGGCAGGAACCAGGCGTCGGTCTGGCGATGGGTGCGCCGGTTGTCGATCTCACGCACCCAGGTTTGCAACGGGTCCGGCGGCTGCGATGACGGCTGCTCGGCGAGGCTCTCCAGGGTGCGCAGCGTGCGCAGTTCACCGATGTGGCCGAGCTCGCCGACCTCGCGGTTCGGGTCCTCATCGCGGAAGGCCACGATCACCAGCGGATCGAAATGGCCCGTCTCGTTCCTGATCTCGTTGACCCAGGTGAGGATTCGCGCGCCGTCACTGCCCTCGGCCAGGCCGCCGAGCAGCGCCACCGGGTAGGCGGTGCGCCGCCAGCTCGACGGCCGCCAGATCCGGCGGCGGTAGGCGTCGCGCAGATCCTCGAGGAACGCGTGGATCAGGAGTTTGGCGACCTGCTCCTCGTTCTCGTCGACCCGGTGCGAAGCTGTCAGCCGGGACGCGAAACCCAGGAAACTGCCCGACAATTCGGGCGCGAGATAGCGCTGGTGCAGGAACCACCTGGTCACCTTCGACATGCCGGGGATGCGACCCGACACCCACAGCCACAACCGCAGCACCGGCCACAGCGCGAGCACACCGAAGACCACCCGCGAGATCGTGTCGCCCGCAACGCCTTCCGCGGTGTCGGAGCGGCTGGTCGGTGAACCGCTGCGCAGCAGCTTGGGCAGCCTGCGGCGCAACTCGTCGGGCGCCTCGGACTCGTCGCTGGTGACCCGTTGGCGCGTCAGCCAATCGGCGGTGCGGTAGCGCGGGAACTTGATCGCGCCCATCGCGGTGTCGTCGGCGGCGAAACCCGCGACCAACTGCTGGACGATCGGCAGACAGTGCCCTGATACCTCCTGCTCGTCGTGCGAGCTGACCGCGGTGAGGTCGGGTGTGAGCATCGTGGGTGGCAGATCGGGCGCGTGCAGATCGATCTTGGCCCGCGGGGTCGCACGCGTGCCACCGGATTCGCCCAGCCAGCTGTAGAGGTCGGCGACCAGCGCGGAATGCCCCTGCACCCCGACCAGTTCGACGATCGGCCGGGGCAGTGTGCGGTGCCCGCGCAGCAGCGTACGCAGCACCCGCGGCTTGGTGTCGGGAATCTCCAGCGCCCGCAGCAGCTCGAGCAGCTTGCCGACATCATTGGCATCGGGCACTTCGACGGCCTCCCCGGGCGATCAGCGAGCACGCCGGGCACTGTCGGCGTATTCGCCGAACGATACCCCCTACCGCCGACGCTCAAACGGTCAAAAGCCCAGCTTCCCCAGCTGTTTCGGGTCGCGCTGCCAATCCTTGGCGACCTTCACGTGCAGATTCAGGTAGATCCGGGTGCCGAGAATGTGCTCGATCTGCTTGCGGGCATTGGTGCCGACCTCCTTGAGGCGGGCACCGCTCTTGCCGATGATGATCGCCTTCTGGCTCGGCCGTTCGACATACAGCAGGGCATGCACTTCGAGCATGTCCTCGTTCGCCTCGTACGGCTGGATCTCCTCGATGACCACGGCCAGCGAGTGCGGCAGTTCGTCGCGCACGCCCTCGAGCGCGGCCTCGCGGATCAGCTCGGCCATGAGGGTTTCCTCTGGCTCGTCGGTGATCTCGCCGTCGGGGTAGAACGCCGGGCCCTCCGGCATCTTCGAGGCGATCACGTCGACGAGCACCTCGACCTGTTCGCCCTTGACCGCCGACACCGGGACGACCTCGGCGTCGGGACCGAGCAGCTTGGAGACCGCCATGAGCTGGTGGGCGACCTGGTCGCGGCTCACCTTGTCGATCTTGGTGACCACGCCGAGGACGGTGGTCTTGGGCGCCATCATCTTGATCTGCTCGACGATCCAGCGGTCACCGGGACCGATCTTCTCGTCGGCCGGGATGCACAGGGCGATCACGTCGACCTCGGAGTAGGTGTCGCGCACGAGGTCGTTGAGGCGCTGGCCGAGCAGAGTCCGCGGGCGGTGCAGGCCGGGGGTGTCGACCAGGATCAGCTGGGCGTGGTCGCGGTGCACGATGCCGCGGATGGTGTGGCGGGTGGTCTGCGGGCGCGAGGAGGTGATCGCGATCTTGGTGCCGACCAGGGCGTTGGTCAGCGTCGACTTGCCGGTGTTCGGGCGGCCGACGAAACAGACGAAGCCGGAACGGAATTCCTTCTCAGCCACCGTGCACCTCGCTCAGGACGGCGCCGCTGCGGTCGGTGCGGATGACCGCGGCCGACGGCGAGACCTCACGCACCGCGGCGATACCGGCGTCGTCGGACTCACCGCCGACGACGACCGCCGCCTCGAAACCCTCGGCGCCGCTGGAGATCGCGGCGGCCACGGCGGCCTGCAACGCGGTCAGGCGCAGCGCGGTCAGCGCTACCTCACCCGCGGCGTAGGTGCGGCCGTCGGTGTCGCGGATCGCGGCGCCGCTCGCGCCCCCGGTGCGGCCCAGCGCGCCACGCGCCAGCACCAGCAGTTTGTTGTCCTCGGCGTCCAGTTCACTCATCGGTTTCTCCGTTGTCGTCGGGCACGGTGACCTCGGCGGACTCGGCGCCCGCCACGGTCTTCTTGTTCTTCTCGGCCGCGCGGCGCACCAGCACGGTGTTCACCCGCATCCGGCCGCGGGCATCGGCGCCGCCCTCGCCGCGCAGGACCAGCCCGTACACGGTCACTTTCGAGCCGGGCAGCGGGACACGACCCAGCTCGTGGGCCAGCAGACCGCCCACCGTGTCGACGTCGGAGTCCTCGATATCGAACCCGTACAGCTCGCCGAGGTCTTCCACCGACAGCCGTGCCGACACCCGGTAGCGGCCGTCACCCAGGTCTTCCACGGGCGGGGTCTCGTCGGTGTCGTATTCGTCGGCGATCTCGCCGACGATCTCCTCGAGCACGTCCTCGATCGTCACCAGACCCGCGATGCCGCCGTACTCGTCGACCAGCAGCGCCATGTGGTTGCGGCGGCGCTGCATCTCGTCGAGCAGATCGTCGAGCGGCTTGGAGTCGGGGATGAACACCGCGGGCCGCATGACCTCGCGCACGGTCACCTTGCGGCTGCGATCGGCATACGGGACAAGGTCTTTCAGATACACGACGCCGAGCACGTCGTCGACGTTCTCACCGACAACGGGGATCCGGGAATGACCGGAGCGCACGGCCAGCGACATCGCCTGGGACGCGGTCTTGTCGGCCTCGATCCACACCATCTCGGTGCGCGGCACCATCACCGCGCGGGCGACGGTGTCGCCGAGTTCGAAGACCGACTGGATCATCCGGCGTTCGTCGTCGGCGACCACGCCACGCTCGCGGGCCATGTCGACCACTTCGCGCAGCTCGATCTCGGACGCGAACGGGCCGTTGCGGAAACCCTTACCCGGGGTGATCGCGTTGCCGAGCAGGATCAGCAGCCTGCTCACCGGGCTCAGCACCGCGCCGATGATCTGCAGCGGCACCGCGGCGCCGAGTGCGATCGAATAGGCGTGCTGGCGGCCGAGCGTGCGCGGGCCGACACCGATCACGACGTAGGAGACGACCACCATCACCGCGGCGGTGACCAGCAGCGCGGTGCCCGCGGTCCACAGTTCCAGGGTCGCCGCGGCGAGCAGGACGGTGGCGGTGATCTCGCACAGAATGCGCAGCAGCACCATGAGATTCACGTACCGCGGACGGTCGTCGACGATCTTGCGCAGCCGCGCGGCGCCGGGTCGTTCCTCCCGGACCATGTCGTCCAGGCGAGCCCGCGACACCGTGTTCAGTGCCGAGTCGACCCCGGCGAACACCCCGCCGAGCCCGATCAGCAGGATCGCGAGCAGGATCTGGGTCAGTGAGGTCACGCGGGGCCCAGTGCGTCACCCGGTGCGGTGAAACCTGCCTTGCCGAGTAGTTGGGCGTCGCGCTCGGCCAATTCGGCGCGGCGCTGTTCCTCGCGCAGGCTCACATACCACTCCTCGAGGAGCTGGGCCTGCAGCGCGAACATCTCCTTCTCCTCCTCCGGCTCGGCATGGTCGTAGCCGAGCAGGTGAAGCACGCCGTGCACGGTGAGCAGGGCCAGCTCGTGATCGAGCGAATGGCCCACCTTCTGGGCCTGGCCCATCGCGAACTCCGGGCACAGCACGATGTCGCCGAGCATCGACGGGCCGGGCTCGGGGCTGTCGGGGCGACCGCCCGGCTCCAGCTCGTCCATCGGGAACGACATCACATCGGTCGGGCCGGGCAGGTCCATCCAGCGCACGTGCAGGTCGGCCATGGTGTCGAGATCGACGAGCACCATCGACAGCTCGGCGGCGGGATGCACGTCCATCCGGCCGATCACGAAACGTGCGACGCTGACCAGGTCTTCTTCGGGGACGTCCATGCCCGATTCGTTGGCGATCTCGATGCTCACCTGTTCAGCCTACGGTGCCGACCCGACGCCGCCGGGAGCGGCATCGGGCCAGCTCTGGTCGTGGCCCGCCCCGATTCTGGACTGACCAGAGGGTGCGACGAAGGAGTGCCCGGCGGGAGGGAAGAATCGGGGCCCGTCAGGGCCACGACCACCGGCCCCGGCCGGCATCGAGCACGGCGTGAGTTACCCGCGGTTCGTGCGACCGGCCGCACGGCGCTGCGCCCGGTTGCCCGGATAGTGCGGACCCGGCACCGCGCGGGTGTCGGACTCGTACCGGTCGTAGGCGTCGACGATGTCGGAGACCAGCCGGTGCCGGACCACATCGGCGCTGGTGAGCTCCGAGAAGTGGATGTCCTCGATGTCGGTGAGGATCTCCGCGGCCGCGCGCAGGCCCGATCGCTGCCCGTTGGGCAGGTCGACCTGCGAGATGTCACCGGTGACGACCATCCGTGAGCCGAAGCCGAGACGGGTCAGGAACATCTTCATCTGCTCGGCCGTGGTGTTCTGCGCCTCGTCGAGAATGATGAACGAGTCGTTGAGGCTGCGGCCACGCATGTACGCCAGCGGCGCGACCTCGATGACACCGGAGGCGAGCAGCTTGGGGATCGCTTCCGGGTCCATCATGTCGTGCAGCGCGTCGTAGAGCGGCCGCAGGTACGGGTCGATCTTGTCGTTGAGCGTGCCGGGCAGGAAGCCGAGCCGCTCACCGGCCTCGACCGCGGGCCTGGTCAGGATGATGCGGGTGACCTGCTTGGACTGCAGGGCCTGCACCGCCTTGGCCATCGCCAGGTAGGTCTTGCCGGTACCGGCGGGACCGATGCCGAACACGATGGTGTTGGCGTCGATCGCGTCGACGTAGTGCTTCTGGTTCAGCGTCTTGGGGCGGATGGTCTTGCCGCGACGGGACAGGATGTCCAGGCTCAGCACTTCGGCCGGGGATTCCGATGAGCCTTCTGTGAGCATCGAGACGGTGTGCCTGACAGCTTCGGGGGTGATCACCCGATTACGGCCGGTCAGCGCGACGAGCTGCTCGATGACGCGCTCTGCCAGCGCCACATCGCCGGCCTTACCGGTGATGGTGACGGTGTTGCCGCGGACATGGATGTCAGCCGGGAGCAGCTTCTCCAGCTGACGAAGATTCTGGTCGGCCGAGCCGAGGAAGGGGAAGACAGACTCCGGGGCGAGTTCGATGCTGGAACGCACGGTGCGCGCCGCGGGACCCGCGTTGTTACCGCCTGCGCCGATGCCTGTTACGGGGTTGGTGGGGTCGCCGATCTCGCCTGAGTTCTTCAAAAGTGCCTATGGCCTGCTTCCGGTCTCGACTGTGTGTTCGATGAGCTCAGTTTAACGCGCGGCACCGACACCGCCCAGCGATATAACGGGAGGATCGGCCGAACCGCGATCGACCGGTGATCGCAGGTCACAGCCGGGTAGGCCGCGCGGGGCCGGAACTACCAGCGTGGGGTCAGCGCGCCGAGGGCACCGAGGGCCACCGCGGCGGCGGTCGAGGTGCGCAGGACCGTCGGGCCGAGTAGCACGATGTCGGCGCCCGCCTCGGCCAGTGCGGACAGTTCGGTGTCGTCCAGGCCGCCTTCGGGACCGACGATCAGGACCACGTCGGTGGTCTGCGCCAGCGGCAGCTCGATGAACTTGCCGGTGCCGGATTCGTGCAACGCGGCGACGATCGCGCCGTCCGCCTTGGCCTTTCGCACCAGCTCGAGCAGATCACGGGTGCGGTGCAGGTCGGCGATCTCGGGGATGTAGGCGCGCCGGGACTGCCTGGCGGCCGCGCGGGCGGCGACCCGCCACTTCTCGATTCCCTTGGCGGCCTTGGCTTCCCAGTTCGCGACGCAGCGCGCGGCCTGCCACGGCACGATGACGTCGGCGCCCGCCTCGGTCATCAGCTCGACGGCCAGCTCGGAGCGATCCGACTTGGGCAGCGCCTGCACCACGGTCACCTGCGGGGTCACCGGGGTGGCGACCCGCCGGGTGCGCACCGCGAGTTCGAGCCGGTCCTTCTGGGCCGCAACGACTTCCGATTCGGCGAGCACACCGTGTCCGTCGGACAGGGTGATCGGCTCGCCGACCTTGATCCGGCGCACGGTCGCCGCGTGGCGGCCCTCCGGACCGTCCAGGACCGCGACGGCGCCCGGTTCGGGTACCTCGTCGAGGTAGAAGACCGTCGCGGCCACCGGGTCAGCGTCCGCTGAAAGAGGCGCGCAGCCGGGCGAACAGGCCGCTGTTGTGCTCGGACTGGGCCGACATCACCTCGGCGCGGTCCTTGTCGCGCATGCCCTTGAACTTGCGCAGCAGATCGGTCTGCTTGCCGTCCAGCTTGGTCGGCACGACGATGTCGAGGTGGGCCAGCAGGTCGCCACGCGCGCCCGAACGCAGCCGCGGCATGCCATGGGCGCGCAGCTGGATGACCTCGCCGGGCTGGGTGCCCGCCGCGATCGTCAGCTCGGTCGGGCCGTCGAGGATGGTGTCGACGACGACCGTGGTACCGAGGATGGCGTCGATCATCGGCACCCGGACGGTGCAGTGCAGGTCGTCGCCGTCGCGGACGAAGGTGTCGTGCGGCTGCTCGACGACCTCGACGTAGAGGTCACCGGCGTGGCCGCCACCGGGGCCGACCTCGCCCTGAGCGGCCAGGCGAACGCGCATGCCGTTGGCGACACCGGCCGGGATCGGCGCGGCGATCTCGCGACGCGCGCGCACGCGGCCGTCGCCACCGCACTTGTGGCAGGGGTCGGGGATGGTCTCACCCGCGCCGCGGCAGGTCGGGCAAGGCCGCGAGGTGAGCACCTGGCCCAGGAACGAGCGCTGCACCGACTGCACTTCACCGGCGCCGTCACAGGTCTCGCAGCGCACCGGCTTGGAGTTGCCGTTGGTGCCCGCGCCCTGGCAGATGTCGCAGAGGATGGCGGTGTCGACGGTCAGGTGCTTGGTGACGCCGACCGCGCATTCGGCCAGGCTCAGCCGGGTGCGGATCAGCGAGTCGGCGCCGGGCTGCACGCGGCCGCGCGGCTTGCGCGCGCCACCGCCCTGGCCGCTCATGCCGCCGAAGAACGCCTCGAAGACGTCGCCGAGACCGCCGAAGCCCGCGCCGCTGAATCCGGCTCCGCCGCCGCCGTTTTCGAGCGGGTCACCGCCGAGGTCGACGATCCGGCGCTTCTCCGGGTCGGTCAGCACCTCGTAGGCGGTGGAGACTTCCTTGAACTTGGCCTGGGCGGCCTCGTCCGGGTTCACGTCGGGGTGGAGTTCGCGGGCCAGCTTGCGGTAGGCGCGCTTGAGCTCCTGGTCGGTGGCGTTCTTGCCGACGCCGAGCAGTCCGTAGTAATCCCGTGCCACTGTGAGTTCTCTAGTCCTTGGTCGCTGTGGTCCAGCCGAGCGCCGGGCGCATCCTTAGTCGAATCCACTCAACTTTACCGGCCGAAGTATCGACCTTAACAGTGCGGGTTGGCCGTTCCCGGCCCGCCGTCACCTTTCCGCCAGTACTTCTCCGATGTAGCGGGCAACGGTGGCCACCGACGCCATGGTTCCCGGGTAGTCCATCCGGGTGGGACCGAGCACACCCATGCCACCAAGGACGGCCCCCGCCGCGCCGTAGCCGGTGGAAACGACCGAGGTGCCGCGCATTTGCTCGACCTGGGTCTCCTCGCCGATCTGCACCATCACCTGGCCGGGCTGCTGCGCCGCGGCGAGCAGTTTCAGCACGATGACCTGCTCCTCGAGCGCCTCCAGCACCGTGCGCAGGGAGCCGGGGAAGCCGAAGTCGGCGACATTGCGGGTGAGGTTGGCGGTACCACCGAGGACGAGCCGTTCCTCGGGATGCTCCACCAGCGTCTCCACCAGCACCGTCGAGACGCGGACGAGCACGTCCTTGATCTTGGTCGGCGCGCGTTCGGGCAGGCCGGCGACCGACGCGCTGGCCACCGACAGCAGCTTGCCGTCCATCGCGCCACCGAGCAGGCCGCGCACCGCGGCGAGATCGTCGTCGGAGATCACCGCGCCGAGGTCGACGATGCGCTGGTCGACCCGGCCGGTGTCGGTGATCACCACCAGCAGCAGGCGGGCCGGATTGAGCGCGACGACCTCGATGTGGCGCACGATCGAGGCCGAGACCGTGGGGTATTGGACGACGGCGACCTGCCTGGTCAGCTGCGCCAGCAGCCGCACACCGCGGCGCAGGACGTCGTCGAGATCGACCCCGGATTCGAGGAACTCCATGATCGCGCGGCGCTCGGCGCCCGAGAGCGGCTTCACCTCGGCGATCCGGTCGACGAACTCGCGATATCCCTTGTCGGTGGGGATGCGGCCGGAGCTGGTGTGCGGCTGGGTGATGTACCCCTCCGCCTCCAGCACGGCCATGTCGTTGCGGATGGTCGCGCTGGATACGCCAAGGCTGTGCCGTTCCACGAGCGACTTGGAGCCGATCGGTTCCTTGGTGGCGACGTAGTCCGCAACGATCGCTCGCAGGACCTCGAACCGCCGATCCTCGGTGCTCGACGCCATCGACCCCACCTCCTCGCTCGTGCCGGGTACGTCATCGGCCCGCGTGTGCTGCTGTGTACGCCGCACAGACTCGCACGCGGACGCTCGGAGCGTCTCGTTGTCCAGTCTAATTGTCCGGTCCCGGCTCGCCCGCTCACATCGCTGCTGTGGGCGGGGTTATCCACAGGACGCGGTTTATCCACAAGTGGGAGACAGGGGCTGGCCGCGCTCTGCGCACCGGCGTACGTTCGGCACTGATTCAACTGTTTACCAGCGGTTTTCAGTGGTCGACGGCGGGTGGGGAGGGGCTTGTGATGCAACAGAACGGGAGTACCGCTGCCACGGTGGTGGCGCTGGATCCGGCGGAGTTCGCCGGGTTCGATCGGGGGTGTGCGGAGTTTCTCCGGGTGATCGACCAGATCAAGGTGCTGGCCGGAGAGATCGGCGATCAGGTGCATTGGGGGCTGGGCGAAGGTGATGCCCGGCTGATATCCGGTGCCACGGTGGTGGCGCGGTTGCGGACGAAGGCCGGCGGCGAGGGGAACAGCATCGATGCGGTGCTGGCGGAGCATGCGCGCGTTGTCGCCGGTATCCGTGCGACACATCGGGTGGTGCTGGATCGGATGATGCTCGCGGACGGGGAGTGGGCGGCGCGGGTCCGGTCGGTGGAATCGGTTGCGGGACACCGTGATCCACTGGAGACGGCGCTGTGACCGCGCATGAGCCGCGTGGCATTCCGGGTGGTGGTGAGAATGCGCGGAGTTGGCGTCATCGGGAGATCGCCGCGGCCTTCGCGCCGCTCGAGGTGACCGATGCCGTCGCGCAGGCGGACAAGTTCGCGCGGATCACCCGCTTGTGGGAGGACGGGGTAGCGGCCTTCGAACGGGCCACGCGCGACTCGGCGGGATGGTGCGGTGCCGCCGCTGCTGCCTCGAGCGCGGCTGTCGGCAGCTATATCGCGGAAGCTCGGGCGCTGACCGCTGTTCTTGACCGGTTCTCCGGCTTGGTTCGGACTGCGGCCGACGCGATCGTGGCGACCAAGTACGCCATCCCAGAACAGATCGTCGCCGAAGTGGGTCCGCCCTTGCTCGCGACGGGACAGCCGGAGTCACATCGCGCGGCAACTGCGGCACTGGAGGACGCGCGTCTCGCGATGCGTGAGCGGTATGTGGTGCCCTTCGGCGAAGTAGACGCCCGGATTCCGGTGTTGCCCATGCCGAGTCGGTGGGCCGTTCCGGATATGGATCCCGGTGATCGGCTGTTGCGCGGAGGCAGGTCGGTCGAGATCTTCGGCGAGCACTCAGGCAGTCGCGTCGAAGCTGGGTTCGCGCAAGCTGAGTCCCTGGACTCACCACACTCGACCCAGGCAGTGAGGCTCAGACCTGCCGCGACCAGCTCGGAAGACGTTGTTCCTGACCTCGCTACGAGTGCGCTGGACGGCGGCTCAGCGATGTCCGATGACCCCTCGGCACGAGGTGGTGACCTGGCGGGAGCGGCCGGCTTGGTGGGACCAGGTGACGGCTCGGCAGCATCGCCTGACTCGGCGGGGCCAGATGGCGACTCGACGAAACCAGGTGACAGCTCAGCGCTGGGCAGCGACCTCGCGGAGCCTGGAAACGACTCGACGGGGCCGGGAGACTCGATGGAACCTGATGGCGGCTCGACGATGCCAGGCGACAGCTCAACGCTAGGCAGCGACCTGGCGGAGCCTGGAAACGACTCAGCGGGGCCACTTGGCGACTCAACGGGGCGGGGCGACCGCTCGGTAGGGGCAAGCGATGCGATGGTGGCCATGGTTGCCACGAGTCCGGCTCTGAATTCGGCGCTGTTCGACGGGCGTGGAATACCGGGTACTGCTGCGGGGGCCGTCGCGTCGGTGGTGGATCCATCCATGACGTCGATGGGCTACAACGGGTCGGCATATCCGGGTGGCGCGCAGCCCGTCTGGGCTGCGGCACCGTCAGCATCGGGCGATCAATCAGCCCGGGGTATTCCGTCTCTGCCGCCGCACGACGCAGAACCGCCGCGGCCCGGTGCCGGGCGAAGTGTGCCGGGCGCGACAGGACCGGTCGGCGGGGCGAACTCACCGACCGCGCCGTCGCCGAACCGCACGCTCGATCGATTGTTCCACTACGCCGTAGCGCCTGGTGCTGGGCAAACACCGGACAGCGACGCGGAGCGTGCACTGCCGGACTATCTGATCACGCAGGCGAATACCGATGCACTACTCGGCAATCCGCGACCGACGGTCAGCGGGGGCGTGATCGGAGGTGGGGACGGTGACCGGCCGGGCACGCAGCACTGAGCTGCGGCAGGCCCGCCAGTACCAGCGAGCCGAGGGCACCGAGCCACACGGTCGATCCGGGCGACCGGCGAGGGCCGCCCGAGGGGGCGGCCCAGACCGGGTCAGCTCCGGGCTGCGGAGGAAGCGGCGCCCACCTGCTTGCCCGCGAGGGCATCCAGGCCGAGCATCGCCAGCAGCGATACGCAATCTTCCGCGTCGTTGGAATGCGACGCGACCGTGCGAGCGGCGACCGCGCACTGCCGCGCGTTCTCCGCCTTCTCCGCAGAGCGCGCTTCAGCGAATTCGCTCTGCTCGTGGACGAGGGTGATGTGCCGTTCGGTGGACATATAGCTCCCTAGGATCGAGTCGAAGCCTACGCCCCCAATCGTTATCTTCGACCCCGAACCCACCGAACCTTCCACTTCGCGACCCCGGTGCGAAGTGCCCTCGGTGAGGTGTGCATCACGTCATCTCATGACGCTGACCGGGCGATCGTCGATGTGGCCCCGAGCACCCGCCGACCCGGAAATCCGGGTCACGAATCGGTGTCAGTCGCCCCGGCACCCACTGCTCGTTGCAACCGCAACTGACCGATCTCGGCCACGTTCTTCATCAGCTCGGCATCGACCCAGGAGACCAGATGAGCGACCGTCAGTCCGGCCTCGACAGGCCACGGATAGGCAGAGCCGGAGTCCAGCGCGGCATCGTCGAGCGTGTCGACGATCTCGACCCAGTCCACCCGCAACGCCCGCAGCCACTCGACGGTGGGCGACCCCGGCCCAGGCCAGGCGATATCGGTCCGCTCGCGCGGCGGCCGGTGCCGCACATGATCGAGGGCAACGCTCCACCACCAGCCGATATGCCAGCTCAGCCAGCCGATCGCCGGAACCGGAATCGGATCGGGTTCGGTGTCCGCCCAGTCCGCGACCCAACCGCCACTGCCGTCCGGGCGCATAGTCCAGCACGACGCGGCCGGTTCCCAGAGGAAATCCTCCGCCGACAACCGCTCCAGATGGAACTCGAACAGCGACCAGACCAGGTCGAACTGCCACCGCACCAGCTCACTTCGCGACGTTGCCACGCGGCGCATCGTGCCACGGTCCGCGCGGCATGGAAACCGGTTTTTCGAGGGTCAGTCGAGCAGGTCGCGGACCACTCCGTCGGCGAGGAGACGGCCACGGTCGGTGAGGACGAGGCGGTCGTCGGCGATGACGGCGAGGCCGTCGGCGAGGATGCGGTCGAGGGCGGGCTGAGCCGACGGCGCGAGGGTCTGGACCGGGAGCCCGGTGCGGAGCCGGACGGTGAGCATAAGGTGCTCGGTGTAGCGCTCGTCGTCGGTGAGGGCTTCCCAGCCCGCGGAGGGAAGGCCGCCGAGTGCGACGCGGTCGGCGTAGCGGGCGGGGTGTTTGACGTTCCACCAGCGGACGCCGCCGACGTGGCTGTGGGCGCCCGGACCCGCGCCGAGCCAGTCGCCGCCGTCCCAGTAGCCGAGGTTGTGGCGGCAGCGGGCGGCATCGTTCGCGGCCCAGTTCGAGACCTCGTACCAGGACAGGCCCGCCTCGGCCAGGCGGGTGTCGATGCGTTCGTAGCGGCCGGCGAGGACATCGTCGTCGGGGGCGGGCAGTTCACCGCGACGGACCTTGCGCGCCAAGGCGGTTCCGTCCTCGACGATCAGGGAGTAGGCCGAGACGTGGTCGACACCGGCAGCCAGCACGGCATCGAGACTCGCGTCGAGATCGGCATCGGTCTCGCCGGGGGTGCCGTAGATGAGGTCCAGGTTGACGTGCTCGAACCCGGCAGCCCTTGCCTCCTTCGCGGCGGCGACCGCGCGCCCCGGCGTGTGGGTGCGATCGAGCACCTTCAGCACATGCTGCGCCGCGGACTGCATGCCCAGCGACACCCGTGTGTATCCGGCAGCCCGGATGCGCTCGAAGAACTCGGGCGAGGTGGATTCCGGGTTGGATTCGGTGGTCACCTCGGCATCGGGCGCCAGGGTGAAGTTGGCGCGCACCGCGTCGAGGACCGAGGCCAGCCCGTCGCCGCCGAGCAGCGACGGCGTCCCGCCGCCGACGAAGATGGTCGACACCGCGGGCGTCTCGCTCGGCAATGCGGCGAACTCGCCCGCCGCGGTCGCCAGCTCACCGCGCAATGCCTCGAGCCACGACTGCGGCGACGCCGAGGTCCCCAGCTCCCCCGCCGTATAGGTGTTGAAGTCGCAATACCCGCATCGCGTCGCGCAGAACGGCACGTGCACGTACACCCCGAACGCGCCGCCCCCGAAATCGCGCAGCACCGGCCGATCGGCATCGGCCGGTGTCACGCCGGGAGCCCCGGGAGCAGCGCTGGTAGTCACCCCTCCAGTCTGCCGGGCCCTGGTGAACCGCCCCGCACGGCCCCTTCGCCCGGCAAGCGACTCAGCGGGTCAGTCCGTCACCACGGGGGTGTTCTGGTTGGCGGTGAGGACCCAGACGCCGTTTTCCTTGGTCATCACGTACATGGGCGTGCCCTGCCCGGACAGCTCGCCGTCGAGGGTGAAATAGCTTTGCCGGATCTTGACGGCGGCGACATCGGGCCGCAGGAACAGCACATGCTCGATCTCGTAGGTCGCCTTTCCGTGCGTGGTCGCTCCGGGCAGCACCTTCGCGGTGAACTCGGCGATCGCGGGCCGCCCGAACAGCCGCTTGCCGTGGCCGGTGGTCCAGATGGCGTCGGCGCGGAAGACTGCCGTGAACTCGTCGATCAGTTCGTTGTCCTGCGCGTGGGCGATGGTGTCGACCACGGCCGTGATGGCCGCGAGTTCGCTGTCGAGCTCGCCGGGGGTCTGGCCTGTCACGGTGACGTCGTTGCTCATGCGACCCACTGTGCAACCTCAACAACACTCCAGGTCAACACGCTGTGCCGCACCGCACACAGAGGCTCCATGACGAATCACCGGTCGCTTCCGGCGGGTGAACTATGACCCCCGTCACAGAACGGGACGACCGTCCAGGGAATTTCCCCCAAAAGTGCGGGAAATATCTCCTTGCGGTCGGAACGACCCGGCTGACATGGCACAATAGCCCCATGCACGCAACTGGAGTACGACTCGTGGCCCGGCGCCACGTCGACTTCCAGCGTGTCTGCAGCGCCTGCTGTCGGCCCGGTTTCCACCGGTAGCGCAGCGGCGTCCACGCCCGGGTATCCCCCGGTGCCATCGACTTCCATCGGCCCGCTGACCACCTGACGCGAGCCAGCCCCTCGCGCCTTCAGCACGGATGTACCACCCACCCCGCAGGAGCGACCCCACATGACGTCGAGCACCGACGCCGCTTCGACCGAACAGTCGACGGCCCGCCCCGAGCGCCCGGCAGCCGAACGCCGCGTGCGGCCAGATCGGCCGCGCAGCGAAGCCCCCGTCGCGCCGCGCGAGCGCACCGGCAAGCCGGTCCGCCGCCGCTCCGAAGGCCAGTGGGCCCTCGGCTACCGCGAGCCGCTGAACCCGAACGAGCAGTCCAAGAAGGACGACAACCCGCTCAACGTGCGCGCGCGGATCGAGAACATCTACGCCAAGGGCGGCTTCGACTCGATCGACAAGGCCGATCTGCGCGGCCGCTTCCGCTGGTGGGGTCTCTACACCCAGCGCGAAGAGGGCTACGACGGCACCTGGACCGACGACGACAACGTCGACATCCTCGAAGCCAAGTACTTCATGATGCGGGTGCGCTGCGACGCGGGCGCGCTCAACGTGGCCCAGCTGCGCACCATCGGCCAGATCTCCACCGAGTTCGGTCGCGACACCGCGGACCTCTCGGACCGCGAGAACGTCCAGTACCACTGGATCGAGGTCGAGAACGTCCCGGAGATCTGGCGGCGGCTGGAATCGGTCGGTCTGCACACCACCGAGGCGTGCGGCGACTGCCCGCGCGTTGTCCTCGGTTCGCCGCTGGCCGGTGAGTCCCTCGACGAGATCATCGACCCGACCTGGGCGATCGACGAGATCGTCAAGCGCTACATCGGGAAGAAGGAGTACTCCAACCTTCCCCGCAAGTTCAAGACCGCGATCTCGGGCCAGCAGGACGTGGTGCACGAGATCAACGACGTCGCCTTCGTCGGCGTGAACCACCCCGAGCACGGCCCCGGCCTGGATCTGTGGGTCGGCGGCGGCCTGTCGACCAACCCGATGCTGGCCAAGCGGGTCGGCGCGTGGGTGCCGCTCGACGAGGTTCCCGACGTGTGGGAGGCCGTTGTCTCGCTGTTCCGCGACTACGGCTACCGCCGCCTGCGCACCAAGGCCCGCCTGAAGTTCCTGATCAAGGACTGGGGCATCGAGAAGTTCCGTCAGGTGCTCGAGGACGAGTACTTGAAGCGCAAGCTGATCGACGGTCCCGCGCCGGAGCAGCCTGCCAAGCCGATCGACCACGTGGGCGTGCAGAAGCTGCGCAACGGTCTCAACGCCGTCGGCTTCTCCCCCATCGCCGGTCGCGTCTCGGGCACCATCCTGAGCAAGGTCGCCGACGCCGCCGCGAAGTACGGCTCGGACCGGATCCGGTTCACCCCGTACCAGAAGCTGATCATCCTCGACATCGCCGACGACCAGGTCGACGCGCTGATCGACGAGCTGGAACCGCTAGGCCTGCAGGCCCGTCCGTCGATCTGGCGGCGAAACCTGCTCGCCTGCAGTGGCATCGAGTTCTGCAAGCTGTCCTTCGTCGAGACCCGCAAGCGCTCGCAGGTGCTGGCGCCGGAGCTCGAGCAGCGCCTGGCCGACATCAATGCCGAGCTCGACGTGCCGATCACCATCAACATCAACGGCTGCCCGAACTCGTGCGGCCGGTCCCAGATCGCCGACATCGGCTTCAAGGGCCAGCTCGTCGACGACGGCAGTGGGAATCAGGTCGAGGGTTTCCAGGTTCACCTGGGTGGCAGCCTCGGCCTGGACAGCGGGTTCGGCCGGAAGCTGCGTCAGCACAAGGTGACCAGCGTCGAGCTCGGCGACTACATCGATCGCGTCGTCCGCAACTTCGTCAAGAACCGGGAATCCGGTGAACGTTTCGCGGTGTGGGCAGTGCGCGCCGACGAGGCCGACCTCCGATAGTCGATGAGGAGATCCCCACAGTGACAACGAATCTCGCCGCGAAGCTGTCCGAAGACGAGCTGCGCGCCATCGCCGAGCAGGGCGCGGCCGAACTGGGCACCGAGGCTTCGGCCGCCGACCTGATCGCCTGGACCGACCGCACGTTCGGCAACAACTACATCGTCGCCTCGAACATGCAGGACGGTGTGCTGGTGCACCTGGCCGCGCAGACCCGTCCCGGCGTCGACGTGCTGTTCCTCGACACCGGCTACCACTTCGCCGAGACCATCGGCACCCGCGACGCGGTCGAGGCCGTGTACGGGGTGAACGTGGTGAACGTGCGGCCCGAGCACAGCGTCGCCGAGCAGGACGAGCTGCTGGGCAAGGATCTGTTCGCCCGTGACGCCGCCGAATGCTGCCGCCTGCGCAAGGTCGTCCCGCTGAAGAAGTCGCTGGCCGGCTACAACGCGTGGATCACCGGCATCCGCCGGGTCGAGGCGCCCACCCGCGCCAACGCGCCGCTGATCTCCTTCGACGAAGCCTTCGGCCTGGTGAAGATCAACCCGATCGCACCCTGGTCCGACGACGAGATGCAGGCCTACATCGAGGCCAACGGCATTCTCGTCAATCCCCTGGTGGAGGAGGGTTACCCGTCCATCGGCTGCGCGCCGTGCACGCGCAAGCCCGAACCGGGGTCCGATCCGCGCAGTGGCCGCTGGGCCGGCCTCGCCAAGACCGAATGCGGATTGCACCAATCATGACCATCACCACCACCGGGAGTGAGCCTGTGAGTACCGACACCACCGAACGCGAGCTCGGCCTGACCGAGTTCGACACCCTCGCGGCGCTGGAGTCCGAGGCGATCCACATCTTCCGTGAGGTCGCGGGCGAGTTCGAGCGGCCGGTGATCCTGTTCTCCGGCGGCAAGGACTCCACGGTGCTGCTGCATCTGGCGCTCAAGGCCTTCTGGCCCGCGCCGCTGCCGTTCGCGCTGCTGCACGTCGACACCGGGCACAACCTGGACGAGGTGCTCGAGTTCCGCGACAAGGTGGTGGACAAGTACGGCCTGCGCCTGCACGTGGCCTCGGTCGAGGAGTACCTGGCCGACGGCCGCCTCACCGAGCGTCCCGACGGCATCCGCAACCCGCTGCAGACCGTCCCGCTGCTCGACGCCATCACCGAGCACCGTTTCGACGCGGTCTTCGGCGGCGGCAGGCGCGACGAGGAGCGTTCGCGTGCCAAGGAGCGGATCTTCTCGCTGCGCAACGCCTTCGGTCAGTGGGATCCGAAGCGTCAGCGTCCCGAGCTGTGGAACCTCTACAACGGCAAGCACGCGCCGGGTGAGCACGTGCGCGTGTTCCCGCTGAGCAACTGGACCGAGCTCGACATCTGGCGCTACATCGCCCGCGAGAACATCGATCTGGCCAGCATCTACTACGCCCACGAGCGCCCGGTGTACCAGCGCGACGGCATGTGGATGACCCCCGGCGTGTGGGGCGGCCCGAACGACAACGAGGTGCTCGAGACCCGGTCTGTGCGCTACCGCACCGTCGGCGACGGCTCGACGACCGGCGCCATCATCTCCGACGCCGCCGACAACGAGGCCATCCTGGCCGAGGTCGCCGCGTCCCGACTGACCGAACGTGGTGCGACCCGTGGCGACGACCGCGTGTCGGAAGCAGCCATGGAGGACCGCAAACGGGAGGGCTACTTCTGATGCGCTCCGTGCAACTCACCAGACCGAACGTGGAGCACAGTGCTCGATCCTGGGTGAGCGACGACCGCGTGTCCGAGGCCGCCATGGAAGACCGCAAGCGAGAGGGTTATTTCTGATGTCCGACCTATTGAGGCTGGCCACCGCCGGTTCTGTCGACGACGGCAAGTCCACCTTGGTCGGACGGCTGCTCTACGACACGAAGTCCGTGCTGGCCGATCAGATCGACGCCGTCACCCGCGCCTCGGTCGACAAGGGTCTGTCTACCCCCGACTTGTCGCTGCTGGTCGACGGTCTGCGCGCCGAGCGTGAGCAGGGCATCACCATCGACGTGGCGTACCGCTACTTCGCCACGCCCAAGCGCTCTTTCGTGCTCGCCGACACCCCGGGACACGTGCAGTACACCCGCAACACGGTCTCCGGCGCGTCCACCGCGCAGCTGGTGATCCTGCTGGTCGACGCGCGCAAGGGCGTCATCGAGCAGACCCGCCGCCACGCCGCGGTGCTGGCGCTGCTGGGCGTGCCGAAGCTGGTGCTGGCCGTGAACAAGATCGACCTGGTCGACAACCCGGCCGAGGTGTTCGCCGAGATCTCGTCCGAGTTCAACACACTCACCTCCAAGCTGGGCTGGGCCGACGAGGACGTCCTCGAGATCCCGGTGTCCGCACTGCACGGTGACAACATCGCGAGCCGGTCGGACAACACCCCGTACTACGACGGTCCCTCGCTCATCGAGCACCTGGAATCGGTTCCGGTGGACGCGGATTCGACCGGCACGCACGCGCTGGGCCTGCGTTTCCCGGTGCAGTACGTGATCCGTCCCCGCACCGCCGAGTACCCCGACTACCGCGGCTACGCGGGTCAGATCGCGGCCGGTTCGGTTTCCCCCGGCGACGAGATCGTGGTGCTGCCCTCCGGCAAGCGCACCACCGTCGAGCGCGTCGACACCCCCGATGGTGAGCTGGCGGTCGCGCAGGTGGGTCGTAGTGTCACGCTGCTGCTCGCCGACGAGGTCGACATCTCGCGCGGCGACATCATCGCCTCTCCCGCCGACGCGCCGGAGCCGATCGACACCTTCGACGCGACCGTCTGCTGGCTCGGCGACAAGGCGCTGCGCCCCGGCGCGCGGCTGCTGCTCAAGCACGGCGCCAAGACCACCCAGGCCATCGTCGGCGCGCTCGTCGAGCGCTTCGACGAGCAGACCCTGACCGCGCAGGAGAGCCCGGAGTCGTTGGAGCTCAACGACATCGGCCGGGTCTCGCTGCGGCTGGCCGAGCCGATCCCGGCCGACGACTACCGCACCAACCGGCACACCGGGTCGTTCCTGCTGATCGACCCCGCCGGTGGCAACACCCTCGCCGCCGGCCTGGTCGGCGATGTGCTGACCTCCGTCGAGGTCGGTACCGCGGTCTGATGAATCGCACGCTCGCCCCGCTGCGCGGCCCCGCTGTGGCGCCGCGCGGCGGTGGCGAGCCCGCGCTGATCGCGGTCGCCCACGGCAGCCGCGATCCGCGTTCGGCGGCGACGATGGCGGCCGCGGTCGCCGAAATCGCCGCTGCCCGACCGGATCTCACCGTCCGGCTCGCGTTCCTCGATCTGAGCGCGCCCTCGGTGGACCAGGTCGTCGACGACCTCGCCGCCCAGGGACATACCGAGGCGATCGTCGTTCCCCTCTTGCTCGGCAACGCCTTTCACGCCCGCGTCGACCTGCCCGCGCTGCTCGCCGACGCTGGTCGCCGTCATCCCCGGCTGCGGCTCACGCAGGCCGACGTTCTCGGTGCCGACCCGCGGCTGATCGACGCGCTGGCCGACCGGGTCGTCGAGGCCACGTCCTCCCGACCATTCGCAGACAGGGTCGTCGCGGCCACATCCGCCCAACCGGTTGCGGACCGGGTCGTCGAGGCCACATCTGCCCTACCGTTCGCGGACCGGGTCGTCGAGGCCACCTCCGCCGTACCGTTCGCGGACCGGATGTCGGCGCAAATCTCCGGCATAACCGGCTGGCCCCCAAGGGGTCCCGGCCCGACGGAGGGACACACGGGAGCGCTGGGCGTGGCGGTCGCCGCCGTCGGATCGCGTGATGCGGCCGCCAATCGGCGGACCGCCGCGGTGGCTCGACGATTGGCGGCGCGCACCGGAGTCCGCACCGAAATGTGCTTCGCGACAGTAGAACCCGGCATCAACGGCGCCATCGACCGGCTGCGCGCCCGTGGCGCCGAGCAGATCGTGGTGGCGCCGTGGTTCCTCGCGCCCGGGCTGCTCACCGATCGGCTCGTCGCCGCGGCACCCGAGGTCGAGCACGCGGGCGTCATCGGGGCGCACTCCGCGCTGACCGAGGTGGTCTGGGCGCGCTACGACAGCTCGATCGCGGCGGAGCTCGAACTCACCGCCTGAGTTTCGGTGGCCGCACTACAGTGGGCCGACCATGCCCGATCTTCTCGGAATCAATCACCTGACGCTCGCCACCCCCGACCTCGACCGGCTCGTGGCCTTCTACACCGACTCGCTCGGGGCGGTACTCGCCTTCGAACGCGCGGCGACTCCGTCCGATCCCCGGATAGCGGTGGTCGACGTCGGCGGCGACGACCACCTGATGATCGTCGAAACCGCGACCCTTCCGCGCACCGACACCGACCCGCTGGGCCGGGCAGGCTGGGGGCTGCGAGTGGGGACTCATGCCCAACTGTGCGCGGTCCGCGATCGAATCCTGGCGGCCGGATGGCCGGTGGGACCGATCGAGACGCTGCCCACGCAATGGACGATGACGGCTCACGATCCGGATGGGCGTCCCGTGGACGTTCGTGCGCATCGCCCGCGTCCCACGTCGTCGGAATAGTCCCCGCCGCTGAGCGACACCTCAGGCTCACCCCATGCGTGATCCAGCTCACAGGTCATCACCTTTACTGTATACCCCCCGGGGGTATAGATTTCTATCAGAAGCACAGCGAACTGAGAGGCGAAACCGATGACCACCAACGCCCACGCCGGACACCACACCCACGCCGGTCACGCTGACACCGCGACCCAGCCCTCGCACGCGGGACACCAGGACAACCACGCCGGCCACGAGATCGATACCAACGGCCATGCGGCACACCAGCAGCACGGCGGGCATGCCGCACCCGCCGCGCAGCCCGCCCCTGTCGACGAGCACGCAGGTCACGCCGACCCCCACGCGAGCCACACCGCACCCGCGCAGACGGCACACGCAGGGCACGCAGGTCATGGCGACGCCCACGCAGGCCACGGTGACGCCCACGCAGGTCACGCCGCGGGAGCACCCGGCGGCCTGCTGGTCACCCAGGACGGGTACACCCTCGATCTCGCGACCACGATCGCCGAGCCGGGCGGTATCGACTTCCGGTTCCGGATCCTCGGGCCGGACGGGACCGCGGTCACCGAGTTCGATCCGATTCACGATCGCGAGCTGCATCTGATCGTCGCGCGGCGGGAGCTGACCGGGTTCTGGCACGTCCATCCGGTACGCGAGGCCGACGGCACCTGGGTGATCCGCCTCGATCTCCCGGAGGCGGGCGCCTACCGCGTGTTCACCGATATCGCGCCGCGCGCACTCGGCCGGACGATCACCCTCGGCGCCGATCTCGCCATCGCGGGACACTATGTACCGCAGCCGGTTCCGGCGGTCGGTCGGACCGCGGAGGTCGACGGCTACGAGGTGACCGTCGACGGTGAGTTGCGCACCGAAGGTGACCTGCTGACGCTGACCGTACGCAAAGACGGTGTGCCGGTGACGGATCTGCAGCCCTACCTGGCCGCCTTCGGCCACCTCGTGATCCTGCGGGCAGGCGATCTCGCCTACGTGCACGTGCACCCCAATGGCGAACCGGGCGACGGGATCACCCCGGCGGGACCGGAGATCACCTTCCACACAGCGGTTCCCGGTCCGGGGACCTACCGGTTGTTCCTCGATTTCCGGCACGGCGACGTCGTCCGCACCGCCGCGTTCACCCTGACCGCGGGTTTCACCGAGCCGCAGCACGCATACCACCACTGAACAACGCCCCTGCACGACGGCGTCGCTACCCGAAATGGGTAGCGACGCCGTCCACATTTGGATCTGGGCAGATGATCACCAGGCTCTCCGGTCAGCATCGCCCGAGAGGGAAAAACCACCAGAGCCTGTTGATCTTGATCCGGGGGATCGCCCGACCTAATCGGTGCTGGCCGGCCCCGCGGACAGCAATCGCGTCGCGATGGCGCGCGCGGCATCGACTCGCGCCGAATCACCGATCTGGCGGGCGATATTGGCGGCACTGACGACCGCGTCGAGCTCGAAAACCAGGAGCTCGGCGTCGACCCCGCCGAAATCGCCGACCTCCTGGGCCTTGCGGATCTCCTCGGCCAGGATCGCGAGCCACTCGTCGTGGTCGGCGACCACGGCGTCGCGGACGGGGCCCGACTTACTGCTGAATTCGGTCAGCGTGGCGACGCGGAAGCAGCCGCCGGGAAAGGGGGGCTGCTCGATGTGGGTGAACCAGCGCTCGATCAGGGCCCGTACCCGGCCCGCTCCGCGCGGTTCGCGCAGACTCGGCGCGATCACCCGCTCGACGAACACCTCACGGGCGGTCTGCACGGCGGCCAGCTGGAGCGCTTCCTTGGTGCCGAACAGGGTGGCGATACCGCTCTTGCTGATGCCGAGATCGGTGGCGAGCATGCCGATGCTGAGTCCGTCCAGGCCTTCGACGGAGGCGAGCTCCGCGGCGCGGCGGGCGATGGTCGCCCTGGCCCTGGCGCCCTTGGCCAGTCGTTGATCGCCGGGCTCGGTCTGGGTCATGGCTGCCATTGTTCCACCACCTCTTGCCTAGGAGAACGATCGGTCGTACTTTAATGTACGAACGATCGTACGTTCTTATTCTCCTCTGCGAAGGAATCCCTCCATGACCGATGTTTCCGCGCGGCCCGAAGGTTCGCCGACCAGCACGGGCACCGACGCCGCGGGCCGCACACTGGCCGTGGCGATCGGCGCCTCGTTCATCGCCCTGCTCGATCTGTCCGTGGTCAATATCGCCTTCCCGACCATCGCCACCACCTATCCCGGCACCCCGACCAGCACCCTGACCTGGATCGTCAGCGGATACGCGGTCGCCTTCGCCGCGCTGCTCACCCCCGCGGGCCGCCTCGCCGATGTGCTCGGCCGGCGCAGGCTGTTCGCGGTGTCGCTGGCGGGTTTCGCCGTCACCTCGCTGCTGTGCGGGCTCGCGCCCAGCGCGGAATGGCTCATCGCCGGGCGCATTCTGCAGGGCATGACGGCGGCGTTCATGGTGCCGGCCGCGCTCGGCCTCGTCCTGGCGGCCACGCCGCGGGAGAAGATCGGCGCGGCCATCGGCGCGTGGTCCGCGGCGGGCGGATTCGCCGCGGTGGTCGGTCCGGCGATCGGTGGCGGGCTCGTCGAGAGCCTGGGCTGGCGGGCGATCTTCCTCGTCAACGTGCCGATCGCGATCGCGTTGATCGTGCCGGGTCTGCGCCTGCCGGTGGCCGAGGACACCCGTCGCGACTCCGCGCTGCCCGATCCGGTCGGCATCCTCGCCGTCGCGCTCGGCCTCGGCGCTGTCGTCGCGGCCGTTACCGAGGGCCAGAGCTGGGGATGGACCGCCCCGGGCACGCTGATCGCGTTGATCGGCGGCACCGTGCTCGTCGTGTACGCGCTGGCTCGCTCGCTGCGACACCCGGATCCCGCCGTGGCCGTATCACTCTGGCGCAACCGGCAATTCGCGCTCGCCAACGCGGGCTCGTTCCTGTTCGGTGCGACGATGTTCGCCTGGCTGCTGGCCGGGCCGATGTTCCTCGACGAGGTCTGGGGCTACTCCGTGCTCCAGTCGGCGGCGGCGCTCACGGTCGGCGCCGCTGCCTCGATGGTCGCCTCGATGATCACGGGGCGGATCACCACGGCGTCGGGTCAGCGCTGGGCCGGTGTGCTCGGCGCACTGATGTACACCGCCGGGCTGGGGTGGATGAGTACCGACGCGTTCGGGCCGGAACCGGCGCTGTGGTCGGCGTGGATTCCGGCCGGGCTGCTCAGTGGCGGCGGCGTCGGCATCGTCATCACCGTGCTCGGCACCGCGGCCGCGAGTTCGGTTCCCCCGCAGCAGTTCGCGGCGGGCATCGGCATGAACACGACCGCCCGGCAGGTCGGTGGCGCGCTCGGCGTCGCGATGCTCGCCGCCGTTCTCACCGCCGTGTCCGGCGACGCGGTGCGTGCCTTCCACACCGTGTTCGCCGTGGGTGCGGTGCTCGGTATCGCGTCCGCCGTCTTGCTGGCCGTGCCCGCATTCACCCGTTCCATCCCACAGGATTAGGAGTTCGAGATGTCTTCCACCGCACCGTTGTCCGAACGATTCACCGAGGCCGACGACCCGCTGTTGCTCGCCGCCGATCAGGCGGTCGCCCTGCTGCGTGACGCGCCGTGGCGGCGCTTCGCCGTGCTGGGCGATTCGATCGCCGCGGGCACCGGCGACCCGAGCCCCGGCTATACGGCCACCGGCTGGGCCGACCGGGTCGCGGCCACCTTGTCCGCGGTGAATCCCGCACTGGCCTATCGCAATACCGGGCGCGTCGGCGCAACCAGCAGCCAGGTTCGCGAGCGGCAGTTGCCCGGGATCCTGGAATTCGCACCGGATCTCGTGCACGTCAGCTGCGGGGGCAACGACCTGTTCGAGGCGGGTGGTGACCTCGGCCTGCTGCGGGAGAATCTGTCCGCGATGTTCGCCGCGCTGACGGAGGCGGGGGCGCTGGTGTCGGTGTTCACGGTGGCCGACGTCTGGGGCATCGAGCGGATGGCGCCGATGCGGGCGATGCGGCCGCGGATGGCCGCGATGAACGACGTGATCCGCTCGGTCGCCGCCGAATACGACGCGGTACTCACCGAGTTCTGGGAGCACCCGGTGCGGACGCGAGCGACTCTGATGAGTGCCGACCTCATCCACTTCACGACCAGTGGGCACGCGGTGGTGGCGAGTGAGGTCGTTCGCGCGTTGGCCAGGCGGCTCGACCGCGCCTAGGGCCTGTTCGAAGTCCGCCGACTGCGCTGGGCACGCGGTCAGCTGTTGCCGCGCACCAGCTCGGTGCCCAGGGTGACGAGTTCCGCCCGGACTTCCGGCGGCCCGACTACTTCCACGTCGGCGCCCCAGCCCGCCAGTTGCCGAGCGACCATCTTCGCGGTGTCGGCCGTGATCTCGGCGCGGACCCGGCCGTCGTCCGCGGGTCCGAGCAGGGTGCAGTTGCGGCCCTGCTGATCGGCCAGGATCGGGGCCAGCGTGGCGGAGACGAGGACCGTGGCGGCCACGGCGGCGCGACGCTCCTCCATCCGGGTGACGATCTGCGACCACTCGGCCTGGAGGTCGAAATCGGCGGGGCGGTCAACTGTTTCGTCGAGGAGGGTGACCTCGCCGATCCGGTCGAGGCGGAAGGTCCGGCGGCCAGGGTCGGTGCCCGCGATCAGGTACCAGACCGTTTCCTTCTCCACCAGGCCCCAGGGGCTCACCGTGCGGACGGTGCGCTCCCCCGACCGCACATACTCGATGCGCGCCCGGCGGCGATCCACCACCGCCTGCTGCAGTAGTGACAGTGCGGCAGGCGGTTCCGGATCCGGGCGGCCCCAGCGGGCGGGGTCGACGACGACCGCATCGGCCGCGGCGGCCGCGTCCTCCCGGAAGGTGTGCGGCAGGGCGCGCACCAGTTTGCGCAGTGCGGACTTCAGCTCGGGTGCGGCCTGCGCCGCGGGGCCTGCCAGCAGGAACAGTGCCCGCGTCTCGCCCGCTGTCAGCCCGGACAGGTCGGTGCGGGCGCCGCCGATCAGCGACCACCCGCCACCGCGCCCGGCCTGGGGATACACCGGGATGCCCGCCGCCGACAATGCCTCCAGGTCGCGGCGCGCGGTCGCGACCGACACCTCGAGTTCGGTGGCGACCTCGGCGGCCGTCACCCGGCCACGCGCCTGCATCAACAGCAGGGTGGCTACCAATCTGTCCGCTCGCATACTCGCTGATTCTGCCGAACAAAGTGCTCATTCGGTGAGCACTTTGGCTGGCAGAGTTGTTCTCACCACAACGACGACACAGGAGCAGACATGCTGCGCGGAATGGCCACCACCACGTACTACGCCGACGACCTCACCGCCGCCAAGGACTGGTACGCCGAATTCCTCGGCATCGCACCGTATTACGAGGTGCCGGGCGGCTACTACGAGTTCCGGGTCGGGCCGATGCAGGCCGAGCTCGGCATCATCAATCGCGCCTACGCTCCCGCGGGGGCGCGCAACGCTCCCGGTGGCGGCGGTGTCGTGTTCTGGCATGTCGAGGACCTGGCCGCCACCTTCGCCCGCCTGCTCGAGCTGGGCGCCACCGAGTACGAGCCGATCACCGAGCGCGGTGAGGGTGCGGGATTCGCGACCGCGGCGGTGCTCGATCCGTTCGGCAATGTCCTCGGGGTCATGAGCAACCCGCATTTCGTCGCGATGACCGCCGACCGGGATGCGGCAGCCTCGGCCTGAGGGTTCAGGCGGCGAACCAGCGTTCGAGGACGGTGGCGACACCGTCCTCGGCGACGTCGCCGGTCACCTCGTCGGCCAGGGCGAGCACCGCGTCGGGCGAGCCGGCCATCGCGACCGAATGCGCTGCCCAGCGCAGCATCTCGCGATCGTTGAAGCCGTCGCCGATGGCCAGTGTCGCCTCCGGTTCGACGCCGAGGGAGCGCCGGAGTCGTTCGAGCGCCCAGCCTTTGGAGACCCCACGCCGTGACACGGTGAGCCACGGGCCGAATTCGCCGTGCACCCACGAGGTGTCGGGTACCACCAGCGAGGCGAGCAAGCGCACCATCTCCTCGGCGCTCCCACCGGGCCACCAGCCGTTGAGCCGTGGCGTCGGCGCACTGCTCAGCATGTGATGATCGACCAGCTGGAACTCGCCGATGGAGAACTCCCCCGGTCCGTGGCCGGTCGCCCAGACGCCCTCGCCCACCCGTTCGGCCGCGAAGACCATGTCGGGAAACAGCGCGCGCAAGGCCAGTACGGCCGGCCCCGGATCGAACGACTGCACCGCGACTGGTTCACCGCGCGCGACGTCGACGTGCACGGCACCGTTGGAACACAACGCGTGGCCTTCGGTGAGCCCCAATTCCTTCAGCACCGGCCGCGTCGTCAGCACGGTGCGGCCGGTCGTCACCACGACATGCGCTCCCGCCGCCACCGCGGCCCCCACCGCCGCCGCGACCCGCGCACTGATCGCGAACCCTGTCGCCAACAGAGTTCCGTCCACATCGAGCGCAATCAATTTCGGCGCTCCCCCGAGTCCTGCCATCAGCCTATTGTGCCTGGTCCCACCGACAACCACGCGAAATTCACCACCGCCACCAGCGATAAACGCCAGGGTACGACGATCAATCCGCCAGGTCCGCCGCCACGGCGTGGACAGCGTGCGATGCGTATCGCCTGGACACGGGACGACGCCACGATTGCGCCGCCACCGGTGTGGCTCGGCCCATTCCGTCAACGAGGTGAAGGCGAGCGGACGCCACGGTCCGGAAAGATGTTCCAGCGGACAGGGACTGGCCACTCAGCGGCGGGAACCATCCCGCCGCCTCCGCCAGCACCTGCCCCGCAAGCAGTGGGGCAGGTGCTGGTCGACTCACGCCACATCGGGACGAACGCGACGCGAGCAGCTGCCGTTCGCCGGGCACAGTTCCACTCAGCGCGAGCCGCCACCGTCCCCTCCTCGCCGCCTTTGGAGCCGTCGGCCGACTCGCCCGTCATCGATTCGAGCGCGAGCGGCTGCCGTCCGACGTGTGGTTTTCCCGCTGAAGGGGGCTGGGCACTCAGCGGCGGGCACCGCCGCCGAAACCGCCCCCGCCGCCGAAACCGCCACCCTTGGAGCCGCCGGACAACGCGCCACCGGACGAGGCGCCGCCCGAGGCACCGCCGCCGAACGCGCCGCCGCCCGAGGCGCCACCGCCCAAAGCACCACCGCCGGAAGCACCACCACCCGAGGCACCACCACCCGAGGCACCACCACCGGACGCACCGCCACCCGAGGCACCACCACCGGACGCACCGCCACCCGAGGCACCACCACCGGACGCACCGCCACCCGAGGCACCACCACCTGAGGCACCAACACCGGAAGCACCACCGCCCGAGTCACTTCCGCCGGACGCGCCGCCACCCGAGGCACCGCCGCCAGATGCGCCACCACCCGACGCACCACCGCCGGACGCGCCGCCACCCGAGGCACCGCCGCCGGACGCGCCACCACCCGACGCACCACCGCCAGATGCGCCGCCACCCGAGTCACCACCGCCGGACGCGCCACCACCCGACGCACCACCGCCGGACGCGCCACCACCCGACGCACCACCGCCAGATGCGCCGCCACCCGAGTCACCACCACTCGAAGCACCACCGCCCGAGTCACTTCCGCCCGAAGCACCACCGCCAGATGCTCCACCAGCGGAAGCACCGCTGTCCGATCCGCCGCTCGATGCGCCGCCGCCGGTCTCACCGCCCGACGCGCCGCCGGAGGTGCCGCCGGACGCACCGCCGGAGGTGCCGCCCGACGCGCCGCCGGGGGAGGTCTCGGTGCCACCCGTTGTGCCACCGCTTGGGGTGCCGGTTGTTCCGCCGGGCGAGGTACCCCCGGGGGTCGTGCCGCTGGTTTCGGTGCCGCCGGTCGTGGCGGACGGGGCTGTGCCCGTGCCGATTCCGCCGACGGATCCCGAGGTGTCGGTGGAGGGCGCTGTCGTGCCGCCCGTTGGCGAGGTGGGGGCGGGCGCCGTGCCGGGAGTCGTGGCACCGGGTTCGGTGGGTGTGCCCGGCGTGGGGATCGAAGGGGTGCCCGAGCCGGGGCCGGTGACCGGTCCCGGGTGCCCGGGAGTGCCCGGGTCGGTCGGGGCGTTCGGGGAGGGCGTCCCGAGGTAGAAGGGCAGGGGGTTGATGAAGCGGGCTGGGTCGCCGTAGGTGGTCCTGGCCATCAGGGGTGAACGACAGTCGTCGCTGTGGCTGGGGCCGCCGCGCTCGCCGCCGGTGCGGGTCGTGTCTCGTCCGGCGGTCGCGGGGGCGACGATCATTTCGTAGGCCGTCTGCGCGGCGACGGCGGCCGCGCCTGCGACGCGGACCCGGCCGGTGACTGGGTCGACGGCGCCGAGCAGACCGGAGTTCTGGGCGGCGACGAGGTCGGCGCTCATGTCGTAGAGCAGCGCTTCGGCGGGGGCGCCGAGGGCGGGGAAACGGTCGAGGACCGGGGTCAGGCCGGGGTCGAAGGGGCTGCCGAACACCGTCATCGCCGACATGGCGAGCGCGGAGACAACTGCCGCGCTGGAGAACACGGCCACGTGCGGCGCCGAGGCACCACCCTGCTGCACGGGGGCGAACGTCCGGGCCGCCAAGGCTGCCGCGCCCGAGGCGACCACCTGGCCGGGGTCGGCGACGGTGACCAGCGGGACGCCGAGTTCGGCGAGTGTGCGCGCGACCTCGGGCGGACGCGACGCCCCGCCGACGACCAGGATGCGCGAGAGATCGGCCAGGCGCAGGCCCGCGCCGGCCACGCTCTTGCTGACCAGCGGGAAGGTGTCGCGGATGTGCTCGGAGCGCAGCGCGTCGATGTTCACCATCGAGGTGAGCGTCTGCGTGGCACGGCTCGACCGGGGCGAACCGGCGTAGCGGGCGACCATCTCACCCAGCCGCTTGCCACCGAAGTCGGTGGAGCGCATCGGAGTTCCGACCATCGGATGGTGCGGCCAGTCCGGTCCGACGCGCAGAACGGTGAGGTCGAGACTGTTCGCGCCCAGGTCGTAGACGAGGACGAAACCCGGAGCCAACGGCCCCCGGTCGGCCTCGAGCCACTCCGCGGCGGCGACCGGTTCCGGCACGAGCAGCACCTGCCCGGCGCCTGCCAGATGCAGTGCCTGTCCGAGCAGTCCGACCTGTTTGTCGGAATACACTGCCGGATAGGTCAATACGGCACCGGCGGCCGGCTCGGCCAGCTCGATGAGCCCCGTGACCACCGCGGCGATCAGGTTGGTCGCCGAGTAGAACCGGCCACCGATCACCATCGGCTCCGGATCGCGGCCCAGGTCCGCGAAATCCGTGACCGCCGACGCGAATTCGTTGATCGCTCCGATGCGGGGCCGACCCGCTTCGTCGAAAGTGAGTGCGGTACGCCGTGTGCGCACCGCCGGTTTGGCCGGATCATCGGCTACTGCCGCCGTAATCGCATTGACCGTACCGATGCTGAAGCCCAGACCTCTGGTCATGTATTTGCTATCCCGTCAACGCACCGTGACCACGTCCAGCACGCGAGCGCACCATGTGGCCGCGGTCGTCTTCCAAACAGCTCGCACAGATTAACCGGCGCAAAGCCGAATTGCTGCCTGATTGATACGAAACGGGTGACCTTTGACCCTTGTCGAATTGTTTTCGCAGGTGAATAGGGATGCGGACAAGCGTCCAGTCCCCTGAACGGCCCCGAATCGACCGACAGACTCCGAGAGCCAGCTACTTGCGAGTAATCGACTAGAGCCCCTATCGAATACATTCTTGCGGTCTGTTCTGGCGGTCAATTAATGCACTTACCGACCGGTAATCAATTCAATTACTGCCTATCGGATTTCGAATATCGCCGCATTGCAGTGCCACATATCGAAGCACCCGCCGAAACTTATGACGCGTCAACGTCACGGCTGATATCCGCCAGCACAGCCCTGCCAGCCGCGGTTGACTCGAAGCACGGAGAGACGTCGAGTCGTGCTCCGAATAGCAAGGGAGAGAAGGGAATAACTATGTCCACTCGTTTCGCCGACCAGGTCGTCCTCGTCACCGGCGCCGGTTCCGGCATCGGCAAGGCGGTCGCGCAGCGGGTCGCGTCCGAGGGCGCCGCCGTCGTCCTCGGGTCACGTGGCAAGGATCAGGGCGAGCGGGTCGCCGAGGAGATCCGCGCGGCGGGCGGACGCGCGCTGTTCGTTCCCACCGACGTCACGGTCGACGCCGATGCCGAACGCCTCACCCAGGCCGCGCTCACCGAGTACGGCAGGCTCGACGCGGCGTTCAACAACGCGGGCGCGGTAACCGCGTTCGGCTCGGTCGCCGAGATCGACGACGCGGCGTGGCGCGCCGAGCTCGACCTGAACCTGACCGGGGTGTTCCACGGGCTGCGGCACCAGGTGCCCGCGATCATCGGCTCCGGCGGCGGCACGATCCTGAACAATGCGTCCAACCTCGGCGTCGTCGGCATGGCGTCGGTGGCGCCGTATGTGGCGGCCAAGCACGGCGTCGTCGGGCTCACCAGGTCGGTGGCGCTGGAGACCGCGGCGGCGGGCCTCCGGGTCAACGCGCTCGTCTCCGGCGCGGTCGACACTCCGGCGTTCCGCGCGTCGATGGGAGCCACCCCGGAGGGCGAGGCGGCGATCGCGGCGCTGCACCCGATCGGGCGGATAGCCCAGCCCGCGGAGATCGCGGCGCTGTGCGCGTTCCTGCTCAGCGACGAGGCGTCCTTCGTCACCGGAGCCGCGGTCACGGTGGACGGCGGCTTCACCGCGCAGTGAACGCCGAAGGCCCGCTACGTCGCATGCGGACGACGTAGCGGGCCTTCGGTTTCGCGCGAATCAGCCGCGAGCGAGCAGCCGCCGGAGCGCGCGCTCGTGCGGTGCCGCGGCACCGCCGGCGCGCGCCTGGGGTCGGCGGGCGCGCACCAGACGATCGAACTCCCGCGCGTCACGAGCGGGCTGGCGCAGCTTGCCGGTGTTGAAATCCTCGGCGAGCTGCTGCACGGTCTCTTGCGCGCAGGACTTGTTGGTCCCGATGAAGCCGGTCGGGCCGCGCTTGATCCAGCCGGTCACATACGTGCCGGTGACGACCTCGCCGGCCGCGGCGGTGAGCACCCGGCCCTGCTCGTTCGGGATGACGCCACGCGCGTCGTCGAACGGCAGATCCTTGGTCGGCACCCCGCGGTAGCCGACCGAGGTGAGCACGACGCCCGCCTCGAGCAGATCGGTGTCGCCGGTCGGTACCGCGCTGGTGCGGCCATCGGCGTCGGTGACCAGCTCGTTGCGCTCGACCCGCACACCCGTCACCGTGTCGGTGCCGACGATTTCCACCGGCGAGGACAGGTAGCGGAACACGATGCGCCTGCGCTCGCCGAACGGGCGATTCGCGACGCTGTGCAGCAGGCGCAGCTTCTGCTCGATCTTGTACGGCAGCTCGGGGGTGACCTCGGGCAGCTCGCCATCGATCGCGATGTCGATGTCGGCGGCCAGCAGGCCGACGAACTCGGGCACCGTGAACGCCGACTCGGCGGGGCCACGACGACCCAGGATCACGACCTCTTCGATCTTGCTCTCCCGCAACGCCTTCAGCGCGTGCGGCGCGATGTCGGTGCCTGCCAGCGTGGCCGGATCGACGGTCAGGATACGGGCGACATCGAGGGCGACGTTGCCGTTGCCGACGATCACCACACGCTTCTGGTTCAGATCGAACTGGTCGTCGACGTGCTCGGGATGGCCGTTGTACCAGGCGACGAAATCGGTGGCCGACACATTGCCGGCCAGACCCTCACCCGGGATGCCCAGCTTGCGATCCGAGGACGCGCCGACGGCGTAGATCACGCCGTGGAAGTGCTCGAGCAGATCGGCGTGGCTGATGTGCTTGCCGATCTCCACGTCGAGGTAGGTACCGAAGTCCTCCTGCTTCGACATCACGTCGAACAGGTCGGCGACCTGGCGGGTGCGCTTGTGGTCGGGCGCGACGCCGAGCCGGGCCAGACCGTAGGCCTGCGGCAGCCGGTCGAACATGGTGACCGCGACGCCGGGCTGGGTCAGCAGCTCGTCGGCGGCGTACATCGCCGACGGACCGGAGCCGACGATGGCCACACGCAGCGGCGAACGCTTGGTGTCGATCGCGGGCGGCATCACGGGCCTGGCCAGGGTCGGCCGGTCGCGCTGGATGCGGTAGAAGTCGGCGTTGATCTCGATGAAGGGCTTCTGCTCTTCGGCGAGCTTCTTCGACGAGGTGATGGCGTCGACGGGGCACGCGGTGGCGCAGGCGCCACAGTCCACACAGGCCGCCGGGTCGACGTAGAGCATCTCCGCGGTGAGGAAGTCCGGCTCGTCCGGGGTCGGATGAATGCAGTTGACCGGGCATGCGTAGACGCACGAGGCGTCGCTACAGCACGACTGGGTGACGACGTAGGGCATGGTCGCTACCGCGTCTCAGGCCGCGTGCTTGGCGGAGCGCTTGGGCTCCGAGCGGTACCGGCTCGACGGGCCGTCGATGCCGAGCAGCTTCCATACCTTCTTGGCGATCGGGTTCATCAGGCCGATCTCCTCGGCGAGCGCGCGCACGTCGATGAAGTAGTCGGCGAAGACCTGCTTGGCCTCCTTGGAACCGTAGAACAGCTCCTTGCGGACATCGGCCGGCATGTCGAACTGCTTGAAGAAGGTCTTCGGCGGGGTCGCGATGGCACGGCCGAGCACGAACATGATGATCGGCATGGCGACCGAGAGCACGAACCTGTTGAACGCGGGCTGAGCCGGCACGTTCTTCTTCAGGAATTCGTGGGCGAAGGAGATGTGGCGAGCTTCCTCGGCCACGTGGATCGCCATCACGCCGCGCATGATCGGGTGGATGTCGTCACCCGAGCGCAGGATGTCCTTCTGGATGTGGTCGATCGGCTCTTCGCCGGCGAGCACGGCCATGAAGAAGAAGTTCGGGAGCAGCGCGCCCGCCGGGGCGGCCAGGTGACGCAGCTGACGCACGAGCGGGTTCATGCCCGGCACGTCGGCGACGCGGTTGACCATCTCCTGGAACATCAGAGTGTGGTTGTGCTCTTCGATCATCTCGTGCGAGCAGTACCGGAACTCCGGGTCGTTGTTCTTCAGGTTGAAGATGTGCTGCATCATGCCGATGATCAGGATGGCCTCGAACTGCAGGCCGACCTTGGCGACATTGGCCTGGCGGACCTTGCCGATCTCGATCTTCTTGTCCAGCGGCAGCGCCTGGTACCAGGCGTGGCGGCCGATCGGGTCGGCGGAGGTGACCAGGACCCAGCGCTCGGGCTTGTAGTCCGGATCGAACTCGGGGTTGTCCCAGTCGATGTCCTCGAACGGGTCGAAGTGGCGGTTGACCGATGCCTCCGACAGCATCAGCAACTTCTCGGCGTACGCCTGAGCCTCCGCGACTACGGGATCGACGTCAGGGGTGGTGGGCGCAGACATCGTCGTCACTGCCTCTCCTCGAGGGACGTTTACTGTTTCCAATAGTTACACCTACGAGAAGTCACGTCAACTCTGCGAGGGTCCCGATTTCGCGTGTTCGGCGCGTCGAAACGCCTGGACGAAAAGCTACTCACCAGTAAAAGTGGTTCTACCTGTGACACTGCGTCATGCACAGTCGCGCGGAGCCGGTCGGCCTGCCCGGAAAATAAGTTCGCGCCGAGCGCGCCGTTCCGCCGAACGGACCGCCGGTACCGGTTACCCGGCGCTGACCCGGCGCGGTGCGGTGACGTGGACGCTCAGCGAACAGCTCGACAACTCAGCAGGCATCTCGGAGACCAGTTCCCAGGCCGGGGCCGGGGTGAGTGCGCGTAGCGGGGCCACCACGTCGGCGAGATCGTCGGCCGTGCCGTCATCGGCGCTGCCGACCACGAAGCCGGGCCCGCCCGCGCCGTTCCGGAACGAACGGCGCGGGCGGGCCCGTCCCACCGGGTGACCCCGGGCAACAGCGGCGCGGGATCTCAGCTCTGCGGCAGATCCGGGATCCGGGTGGCGCGGGCGTAGACCGTCTCGCCCTCGCTCAGATGCAGGGCCGCTGCGTCACCGCGGGTGACCTGCGCGGCGAACTGATCGCCGGTCGCGGCATTGCGCAGTTCCAGGCGCACCTCGAAACCGAGCCGGACGATGCGTTCGACCGTGGCCCTGGTGACGCCGGCGGACTCCGCGGTGCCCTCGTGCTCGGCCATCGCCATGCTCGGATCCCGGCCGACGCGGATGTCGTGCGGGCGCACGAGGTGACCGTTGAGCCTGGCCACCGCGCCGAGGAACGACATGACGAACTCGTTGGCGGGGCGGTCGTAGACGTCCTCGGGCGAGCCGATCTGTTCGATGCGGCCCTTGTTCATCACCGCGATCCGGTCGGCGACGTCGAGCGCTTCTTCCTGGTCGTGGGTGACCAGGACGGTCGTCACGTGGACCTCGTCGTGCAGCCGGCGCAGCCATTTCCGCAGGTCGGTGCGGACCTTCGCGTCGAGGGCGCCGAACGGCTCGTCGAGCAGCAGCACCTGCGGGTCGACGGCGAGTGCGCGCGCAAGGGCCATGCGCTGGCGCTGGCCACCGGACAGCTGCGCCGGGTAGCGATGCTGGAAACCGTCGAGGCCGACGATGCCGAGCAGCTCGTCGACGCGCTTGTCGATCTCCTTCTTCGGCCGCTTGCGGATGGTCAGACCGAAGGCGACGTTGTCACGCACCGTCATGTGCTTGAACGCGGCGTAGTGCTGGAACACGAAGCCGATGTCGCGCTTCTGCGGCGCCACGTGGGTGACGTCGTTGCCCGCGATCGAGACGATGCCCGAGTCCAGCGACTCCAGGCCGGCGATCGAGCGCAGCAGCGTCGACTTGCCCGAACCGGACGGGCCGAGCAGGGCGGTCAGCTCACCCGAGGTGATGTCGATGCTGACGTCGTCGAGAGCGGCGAAGGAACCGTAGTTCTTGCGCGCGTTGGTCACGGTGATCATTCGGGGCCCCGCTTGCGTTCGAGGAGAGTCATCAGGAGAAGTACCACCAGGGCCATGCCCATCAGCAGGGTGGCGGCGCAGTAGGCGCCGAAGGTGTTGTGGTCGTTGATGTAGCGACCGTGCACCAGCAGGGTCAGCGTCTGCGACTTGCCGGGCAGCGCGGTCGAGACCATGATCACCGCGCCGAACTCGCCGAGTGAACGAGCGACGGTGAGCACGACGCCGTAGGTCAGACCCCAGCGAATGGCGGGCAGGGTGATCCGCCAGAAGGTCTGCCAGCGGTTGGCGCCGAGAGTCGCGGCGGCCATCTCCTGGTCCTCACCGATCTCGTGCAGCACCGGTTCGACCTCGCGCACCACGAACGGCAACGTGACGAAGATCGTCGCGATCACCATGCCCGGCAAACTGAAGATCACCTTGAAGCCGAGGTTCTCGATCGCGCCGAACCAGCCGCCCGCACCCCAGAGCAGGATCAGCGAGACACCGACCACGACCGGCGACGTCGCGATCGGCAGGTCGACGATGCCCTGGACCAGATTGCGGCCGGGGAACTTGCTGCGGACAAGTGCCAGCGCGGTGATGACGCCGAAGATCACGTTCAGCGGAACGACGATGGCCACGATGAGCATCGAGAGCTGGAATGCCGAGATCGCCGCGGGCGTGGTGATCGAATCGATGAACGCGCCGATCCCCCGCTCGAACGTGCGGAACAGAATGATCCCCAGCGGCAGCACCAGCAGGATCAGCAGATAGCCCAGCGCCACGGTGCGCAGCGACAGGCGAGTGAACACGGAAAGCTTCATTCGGCTGCCCGCTCCTTCCTGGACGCACGCTCAGCCAGCAACCGCAGCACGAACAGCGTGGCGAAGGAGATGACGAGCAGCGCCACCGAGACGGCCGCCGCGTTCAGCGGACGGTCGACCTCGATCTGCTGCTGGATGTATTGCGAGGTCACCTGCGTCTCACGCGGAATGTTGCCGCCGATCAGCACCACCGAGCCGAACTCGCCGATCGCCCTGGCGAAGGCGAGCCCGCCGCCGGAGATGATCGCCGGAGTCAACGTCGGCAGCACAATGCGGCGGAACGTGATCCAGTTGCTCGCGCCGAGCGACAGCGCGGCCTGTTCGACTTCCTTGTCGACCTCGATCAGCACCGGCTGCACCGACCGCACCACGAACGGCAGCGTGACGAACGCCAACGCGACGACCAGACCGGGCTGGGTGGCGTTGAGGTGGATGTCGACCGGACTGTTCGGGCCGTACAGCGCGAGCAGCACGATCGAGGCGACGATCGTCGGGAGCGCGAACGGCAGATCGATCAGCGCGTTGACGACACCCTTGCCGGGGAACTCGTCACGCACCAGCACCCAGGCGATGAGGGTGCCCATCACCACGTTGAGCACGGCGACGACGATGGAAACGCCGATCGTCACCCGCAGCGAATCCAGGGCCGACGGCGCGGTGACCGCGTCCCAGAAAGCCGACCAGCCGCCCTCGAGCGAGCTGACGGTCAGCGCTGCCAGCGGCAGCAGCACGATGATGCTGAGCCAGAGCACGGTAATGGCGAGGCCGAGCGGACCCACCGAGCCGGTGACGCGCAGCCACGACCAGCGTGGTCCGCGCGGGGCCTGCGGCGATTTCTCCAGTTTCACGGCGACGCCGGGATCGGGGGTTGTCCCGGTCCCGGCGTGCCCACTGCTGTCAGTCACAGTTGTCCAGTATCGCGTGTGCGCTGGGTCACGACCTACTTGGTGGCCTGGTCGTAGATGACCGCGACCTTGCCGGTGCCCTGTGCGAACAGCTCCTTGTCGACGGCCTTCCAGCCACCGAGGTCATCGATGGTCCACAGCTTGGCCGGGGTCGGGAAGTCGGCGGCGAACTCGGCGGCGACCTTCGGGTCGACCGGACGGAAGCCGGCCTGCGCCCACGCCTTCTGGCCCTCGGGGGTGAACAGGAAGTCGCGGAACGCGGTGGCCTTGGCCAGGTTCTTGGAGTTCTTCAGCACCGCGACCGGGTTCTCGATCTTGAAGGTGGTCGGCGGGTTGACGTGCTCGATCGGGTCGCCGTTGCGCTCGGAGAAGATGGCCTCGTTCTCGTAGCTCAGCAGCACGTCACCGGTGCCCTGCAGGAAGGTCTCGGTGGCTTCACGGCCCGACTTGGGCTGCACCTTGACGTGCTCGGGCGAGATCAGCTGCGACAGGTAGTCGAGGCCCGCCTGCTGGTTCTTGCCGCCGTCGCTCTTGGCGGCGTAGGGGGCGAGCAGGTTCCACTTGGCCGAGCCCGAGCTGAACGGGTTCGGGGTGACGACCTCGACACCGGGCTTGATCAGGTCGTCCCAGTCCTTGATGCCCTTGGGGTTGCCCTTGCGCACGACCAGGGTGACGACCGAGCCGAACGGGATGCCCTTGCTCGCGTCGGCGTTCCAGTTCGACTCGACCAGGCCCGCGTCGACGAGGCGGGTGATGTCGGGCTCGACAGAGAAGTTCACGACGTCGGCCTCGGCGCCGTCCTTGACCTTGCGCGACTGGTCACCCGAGGCGCCGTAGGAGGCCTGGATCTGGACGCCCTTGCCCGCCTCGGTCTTGTTGAACTCGGGCACGACCTTGTCGAAGCCCGGCTTCGGGACGGCGTAGGCGTAGAGGTTGAGGGTGCCCCCGCTGCCGTCGGCTCCCGCGGCGCCGTCGGTCGAGTCGCTGGCGCCACCGCCGCAGGCGGCCAGGGTGACCGCGGCGACAGCAGTGAGGGCGACAGCGGCGGCACGGCGGCGCGAGCCGATCCAGGTGTTGCGAGACATCGGGTGAACCTTTCGGAAAGGACCTGCCGGACAACGTCTTTCGTTGCGGCAGGAGTACGCTCATCGATCGGTAGACCTGTCGTGCGATGGACACACGACAGTTGGCGCGACTCGGGTCCATTGACCCCCGGAGTGACGGACTACGACTGCGAAAGAAAAAGCGCGCGCCAGTCTACTGGGCAAGAACGCGCAGACGTGTCCGGTGGCCGATCACCGACAGAGGATGTCCGCGACGGCGAGGTTGCCGACAGCGATCAACGCCAGTTCATGGCGGATCTGCGGGGCGACACTCGACGACACAGGCAGACTGTAGCAGATTGCGACATGATGATTCGAATCGACGAGAGTTCCACACCGAGGGGGGATTTCATCCTATGACCATGGCTCCTGACCGCGTCCGGGTGCGTTTGCCGGAAATCAGCACGCGCGCCTGGGAACACCCCGCCGACCGCACCGCGCTCGTGGCGCTGCGCTCGCTGAGCGGCTTCGACACTGTGCTGAAGGCACTGTCGAGCCTGCTGCGGGAACGTCAGCACCGGCTGATGTACCTGGCGACCGCCGTGCGGGTCGACGACCGCCAGTTCCGCACCCTGCACGAGCTGCGTGCCGACTGCGTCGGCGTACTCGACGCGCAGGCAACGCCCGAGATGTACGTCCTGCAGGACCCGTCGGTCAACGCCTTCACCATCGGCATGGACCGGCCGTTCATCGTGCTCACCACCGGCCTGCTCGAACTGATGGACACCGAGGAACTGCGGTTCGTCATCGGCCACGAGCTCGGGCACGCGCTGTCCGGGCACGCGGTGTACCGCACGATGCTCATGCACCTGATGCGGCTGTCGGCCTCGGTCGGCTGGCTGCCGGTCGGCGGCTGGGCGCTGCGCGCGATCGTGGCGGCGCTGATGGAGTGGAGCCGCAAGTCGGAGCTGTCCGGCGACCGGGCCGGGCTGCTGTGCTGCCAGGACGTGGAGGCCTCGGTGCGGGTGCACATGAAGACCGCCGGTGGCGCCTGGCTGCACGAGATGAACCACGGCGCGTTCCTCGACCAGGCCGACGACTACCTGCGCTCGGGTGACCTGCGCGACGGTGTCCTCAAGCTGCTCAACCTGGAATTGCAGTCGCACCCGTTCTCGGTGCTGCGCGCCGCCGAACTGCGCCGCTGGATCCAGTCCGGCGACTACGAGCGGGTCCTCGGCGGCAGCTACCCGCGCCGCGAGCACGACAAGAACGCGCGGATCAGCGAGGAGGTCAAGGAGGCGGCACGCAGCTACCGCGAGTCGTTCGACCAGTCCGAGGACATGTTCGTGCGCACCGTGCGTGACCTGGGCAAGGACGTGGGATCGGCGGTGAACACCGTGGGCCAGGAGGTCGGCCGAACGGTCGCCGACCTGGGCAAGCGCTTCGACGACTGGCGCAAGAACTAGACCCAGCCCCGACGACCCGACCTCGAGGAGGGTCCGCCGCGCAGCGGCGGTCGCGGCCGTCCCGCCGATCAGGCGCCGCGCAGGCGACGAAGGAGCAAACCAACGGGCCGTGTAGGCGGGACCGGCGGGGCCGCGC